>DAOUEM010000092.1:0-13053 GCA_034430555.1 Anaerolineae bacterium
GCGCCTTGCAGGAAGCCCTTCGCAGCAGCTTCCCACAGACACCTGTGGCGCCTTATCATGTCGATGGTTTTGCGCTGTAAGTGGTTACGCCTGCCGTTCCAGCACCTCACGGATCGCCTTGAGCTCGTTCAGCATGGCGGTCAGCATCTGCCCATCTGACGCAGCCGGGATCAACTCTTCACCGGCCTGGTCCGGGGACATCGCGCCCCGGTAGCGGCGCAGCGCCCCGGCCACCCGGTCGTAAACGTCCTGGAAGTTCGTCAGGCCGATCAGGCTTTCCTCGGCGCCCTGCTGGCCGCTCATGCCGGCCGTCTGTATATTGAGGGTGCCGAGGCCGAACAGGCGATCAAATGGCCCCTGCATCACCTTGAGATTGGTCACCGTGCGGTAAGGCACGTGTTTGACCGAGCGGGTGATGATGCCGGCATATACAATCACCTCGTCATCCTGGACTTCGTACCGCAAACTGTTCACATAAGGCACGATGCCCAGCATCAGCGGCACGATCCAGATTACATTGGCGATGATGGTTACGAGCAGCGCAATGCTGCCGGGGTCTTCAGCGCCGTTGTCATTGGCGATGGCCCACACCAGCAAGTACAGGCCGATGACCGCGAGCACACCGACCAGGATCACGATGGTGAACAACTTGGTGCGCAGGGCCGGGCCGGGAAGCAAACTTATGGAAGACATTTTTCCCCCTTATAAACAACAACCTGCATAGTCACTCATTCGTAATCATGATCGCATAAAACCGCGGGAACCTGTACCCTAATCTTTAGGGCATGATCCCTGGCGAATCAAAACAGGGCCTGGCGGTCACGGACATGTCCCGGCCAAACCCTGCTCATCGTCGCGCCAGGTAAAAGCGCTTAGCCGCTTACCTCTTCCGTAGTTTCAGGCGCAGTATCTGCCGGCTCCTCGGGTTCTTCGGTCGAGACGGCCGCCGGTTCTTCGGTCACTTCTGCCGTGAGGTCTTCAGTAGCTTCAGCCGTTACCTCGTCTGTTACTTCCCCGGTCACTTCTTCGGTGACGTCTGCCGTCACTTCTTCGGTGACAATTTCGTCACCTTCGGGCTGGCCAGGCGGCACGAGCGGCAGCACGGCGATCGCGTCCCACGGATCGAAGCGCAGGATACGCGCCGCGCCCGCGTCGGCGATAAAAACCTGCCCATCCCGGTCGATGGCGATGCCGCCGAGCACGCGCATCTGCGTATTGTTGAGCACGCCCTCCGCCGGGCCGGGCTGGCCGAAGCTGCCCAGTAAACTACCGTTGAGATCATAGACCAGCACGCGGGCCGCGTCGGGATCGGTGACGTACAGATGGCCGCGCAGTTCGTCCAGCGCCAGGTAGGGGCGGTTGCCCTGGTCCCCATACCAGGCGGTGACCACCCAGCTGTTGAGGTACTGGCCTTCCGATGTGAACACCTGTACCCGGCGGTTCCAGGTATCGGCGACAAACAACCGGCCATCCGAATGCACGGCCAGACCGACCGGTTCGTTCAACTGCCCGGCGCTGGTACCGCCGCTGCCGATATCCCGGATGAAGTCGCCCTGCGGGCTGTAAACCCGGATGCGCTTGTTGCCGGTATCAGCCACATACACCAGCCCATCCGGGCCTACCGCGACATCACGCGGCCCCCAGAAGTCAGTGGTATTGATGGCCGTATCCAACTGGCCCAACTGGCCCCAGGCCCGGAGGAACTCGCCCTCCGGCGTGAAGACCTGAATGCGATGGTTCCAGGTATCGGCCACGTATACGTTACCGTCCGGGCCGATATCGATTCCCCAGGGCTGGTTAAAGGCGCCCTCAACAATACTGCCTTCCAGCGCGGCGCCCCAGCCGAAGAGGTAAATGCCTTCGCCGTCATAGACTTGAATGCGGTTATTCAGGCTATCGATGACGTAAACATCACCATTATCAGCCACCGCCACGCCGCGCGGGCTGTTGAGCAGGCCGGGTGTGACGCCTTCCTGCCCACCCCACACCAGCGCGGCTTCGCGCGGCGTCCAGAGATCGCTGAGCGAAGTATCAAACTCGCTGATCACCGCCGCCCCGACGCCCAGATTCCAGACCTGCGCCGCCACATCTTTACGCACGTAAAAGTGCATCCGATCGGAGACGCCCCACGACTGGATGTCCATTTCGCGGGTCCTGCCCACCGCCTGGCCATACGTCGTATAGTCGCGGTTCCACCAGATTTCCCACAGGCCCTGCCGGAGTCCTGCCGCCTGGGTGTTGGCCGGGTTGAAGTCCAGCACGTTGTCGAGGCGGGCGATATCCAGGTTGAAGTAATCCTGCATCGGCCACCACAGCCGCATATACTCGAAGTGATAATACCGGTCGCCCAGCAGCGGCTCCACCACAGCCCGGTTACCGTCGCCCACAGCCACCGCTATCGCATCATCCAATACCTGCACGCTGGGATTGCTGCCAAAATACTTCGCCTGCGGGAAGTTGCGGAAATACCAGCTGCCCGGCCAGGACATCTTGTCGTCGTAGGCCACGACGACGTTCATGCCGTCGGTGGTGCGCAGGCCGATCTCTTCCAGCATTTCGATGATGGTTTTGTTGGCCGGCGCGGCATGCGCATACACCAGGAACTCGGTCGGCAGGTCGTAGTTGATAAACGCGGCCATCAACGCTGAGCGGGCCGTGACGACCGCCAGCAAAGCGCCGAAACCCACCACGGCCGTTCGCCAGAACTGGCCCCATCCAATCTGCGTGATCAAACGCGCAATGGCATAGATAACCACGGCCGCGGTCGCCAGGGCCGCCAGCCAGACGCCGGTGCGCTCGAGTTGCACCTGAGTCAACCCCTGGAAGGGATACTGGCCGACCAGCCAGGGATTGATCACCTGGAAGAAGGCCAGCACAAACAGCGGGACCAGCACCAGCGCACGCCAGCCCTGCCGGCGGAACTGCCTGCCGGAAATACCTTCAAATATGCGGCCGCCATACCATCCGGCCAACAGGCCCAGGGGAATCGTCAGGTGGGTCGTCAGCCAGGGCATTTTTTCTCCGGCCAGGGTGTAAAGGTAAAGGTTGAGCGCCGCCCAATACCCGACTAACAAGAGGAACGGGACGCGGTCCAGGAACTCGAAGCGGGCCAGCGCCGAGTCCTCGACCGGGGCCAGACTCTCGTCGGTATCATCCGTCACCTCTACCGCCAGCAACAACTCCAGTTCAACCTCGCCGGCTGCGGCCAACGCCTTGGCCTGGTCTTCAGGTGTGGCGCGACCGGCAGCGGAATCCATGAGGCCCTCACGGACGGCCGCTTCTTCCGCCGCCACAGACAACTCTTCCGTCAGCGAGTCGTCGAGTCGTGCCTGCTCAGCCAGTTCCTCCCGGCGATACCGGAACTGCCAGAAGCGCATCAGGCCCAGAATACCGGCCCCTCCCGCCCCAATCAGCGGCAGGAACTCGTAAAAGGGCGTCATCAGCAGGATATAGTAGTACTGCGGCTGGTTGCCGCGGCGCACACCCTGCTGCTCCAGCCAGTACCCCAGGCTACCGATCATACCGCTGGCCAGCCCCTGGCCGTTGGTAAACATGGTCGTGAAGAAAAAGACGTAAATCGCCATGAACACCGCCGCCGCCGCCAGCCAGACCCGCCAGTTCCAGGCGAGTCCGATCGCCACGGCCACCACCGCCACGGGGATCAAAGCCAGCACCGCGCGCGTGATGCCCTCCGGTGTATAGTTCGTTGGCTGAGCGCCCGTCATCTGGATCAATACGGCCGTCAGCCAGGGCAATATCAAGGTCGCCATGACGATCAACACGTCGAAGACCGGAAAGCGTTTTAACTCCTGCCAGAAGCCGGCCACCGCGCCAAAAGCAGCCAATCCCGTCACCACCGCGCCGACCATCCAGGCCAACAGAATCGGCCAAGAACTGACCTCACCGGTGGTCGTTTCGCTGGTCGCACTGGGATCGACCGGGGTGGCGATCACCGGCTCGGTGCGGGAAAGCTCTTCCACGCCCAGCAAGCCCAGGCAGACCACAGCCGCCAGCAGCACGATCAGGACGACTTCCATCCACGGGAAGGGGCGGTTGTTCCGCCGGTACGCCCACAGCGCAGTGGCGATGACCGGCACGCCAAAGATGGCAACCACTCCCAGACTCCAGGCGAAAATGCGCACCACCAGCGACGATCCCTGATCGATCTGGCATTCGTTGCCGAACCCGTCGCCGTTGTCGTCAAGCTGCGTGGGGTTGGCGATGTTCAGGCAATTGTCGGCCCCGTTGATCATGCCGTCGTGGTCCAGGTCATCCGGCGGCATAATCGAAAAGACGGCGATCATGGCCAGCGACGCCACGGTCCCCAGGATAATCCCCGCGCCGAGGATATACAACAGTGACCGCCCGTTGCGCACCTTCAGGTAACGCTGCATCACCTGGGCCAGCCAGAACAATGCCAGGAAACTGCCGACAATACCAATATAAATAAACGCCACTTCTTTGGAGGCCAGCAATAAGGCCATCGCCGCGGCCAGCAGCACCAGCCAGTAGGGCTTGTAGCGGAGGCGCTCCGGTCCATCCACGTACTGGAGGATGGCATAAATCATGACCAGCGCGAAAAAGATGGCGGGCAGGTCATGACGAATGTAACGGCTGTAGTAGAGCAGCAGCGGCGAAATCAGAAACATGATCGAGGTCAGCAGCGCCCCGGTCCGCCCCAACCAGCGGCGGAACAGCACCGGCATCATCACGACGGCAATGCCGATAATCGCCGGGTAGAGGCGCGACGTGAAGTCGTTATCGCCGAAGAGCAGAAAAAAGAAAGCCGTCATGTGGAACAACAGCGGCCCATGCATCAGCGGCGTATGCGCGAAGTTGCCGTTGCGATAGAGGTCCCACGAGTACTTGGTATGCAGGCTCTCGTCGTGGCTCATGACGCGCGTCCCGAGGTCCAGAAAACGCGTCAGAACCGCCAGAATAAAAATTACAATGTAGGCGATGACCTCCCAGTTCAGCGTGTAGGCATAGGCCAGGAAGCGCTCATAGGGATTGGTCTGCCGTTCAGGTGTCACTTGTGCCAATGCTGATAGCCCTCACAATGCAGGAATTAACCATTACCAGTCAAAACGGTGGTTCAACGCCCAGGGGTCGCTAACGCGACCGGGGCCGGCGCTGGATCGAGATCGGGTGGTTCGGTTGCCGGGTTTTGCCGGCGGGCAACGGTCATGGGCAAAAGCAACCCGGCCACCGGCGAATCGGTCACGCTTTGCGTAGCCGTCGCCTGGATCATATAGGGCGCCGGCTGGTCCGGGGCGTAGTCGGCAGCGACACGCGGCGCGATCAGCACCGGCACCATGACCGCCAATACCAGGGTAACCACCAGCGCCAGCCCATAACCCGGCAGCGCCCGGGGCCGGCGGCGCGACGGCGGTTCGTTGACTTCGGCCAGAATAGCCGGCAGCAGCCGCGCCAGTTGCTCGGGACGGGGGACGCCGACCACCGGCATTTGAGCTGCCAGGGTGCGTACCAGTTCACGCTCCCGCTGCATGGCAAGGTAGCAGTCGTCGCAGCGTTCAAGATGACGGATCACCCGCCGGTTCAAATGCGGCGGCAGTTCATCATGGAGATAGGCGGTGAGTAAATGTGTGACATGGGTCCGCATGATCCAACAGCCCTCAGCGTGAGCTCACTTAACGTTCAGCGTACCAACAAACAACATCATCATTTCCTTTACCATCGCAGCGAGGGGCTACTTCCCAAGACCGAACAAACCAGTCGGCACGAGTCCCGCCGCCCCAACTAGAATCCCCAAAGCTCTTCTAACAGGCCTTCTCCAACCGTCCCCAGAGCTTTGTTCAGCGCCGCGTGGGCCAGGCGGATGCGGCTTTCGGCGGTTTTCTGCGGACAGCTCATGATGGCGGCCATTTCACGGTAGGTCAGCCCCTGGCCGTATCGCAGGGCGACGGCTTCGCGCAGGCGTGGTGAAAGCGTGGTCAGCGCATCTTGCAGGGCGTCACGCACCCCGCGCCGCGCCAGCGCCGCTTCCGGGGTGTGCTGTTTAGGCCCGGCAGGCTCCCGGCCCACCAGCAGCAGGTCCGCCAGGTCGACGGTCGGCAGCACCTTGCGACGGCGCATGTTCCGGCAGCGGCTTACCGTAATGGTATAGAGCCAGGTGCGGAACTCACCACGGTCGGCGTCATAGCGGCTCAGGCTGCGGAAGGCGTAACTGAACGATTCTTGCAGCACATCTTCGGCATCCTGGTTATCCAGCAGAATACTGTAGGCCAGCCGGTATAAACCGGCCGCGTAATGACCGTACAGCTCAGCATAAGCCGCCTGATCGCCCGACAGACAGCGATCGATCAGGGCTAACAGCTTTTCCTTTGAACCGCCAGGATACGTATCCATAATACCTGTATACACACTTACGGCGTGTTTTCCTCACCGGTCTCCGGCTCGGCCGGCGGCAGCCCATAGACGTCATCGCGCAGCCAGACGATCACGCGCTCTTCCACCTGGGCGGGCCGCTGCGCTTGCCGGAACATCAGCCAGACCGGCAGGTCTGCCCATCGCAAGTCCTGCAAATCCCAGGTCCGCGTCACGATAAAGTCCTGGCCGACATAACGCGCCCCTAACAGCTCCGGCTGGAACGATTCGGGGGCGATGATGGCCGGCGCAGTCGTCCGGCTCCCCACGGACGGCACGTATACCAAGTCGGCATAGTCGCGGAGCTGCCAGGCCACCGCGCCGTCATCCGGCACCTGGGCAATAAAAGCCAGGCGGTTCGGCGTGCCGGTATCGCGCAGCGACGCGTCGATCACCGTCTCCCGCAGCAGGCCAAGATGGCCGTTGACGGGAGAAACATGCCACAACTCCCGCGGATCGTCAACCTGATCGGCCGCCACCCGCCAGGCACTGGAAACGCTGTACACGCCCAGGAACAGCGCCACGCCCAGCATGAGTCCGTTGAGCGCCGCCCGCGCGCCCCACAGGCTGCCCCCCAGGAAAAACAGGATCACCAGCAGCAGCAGCGACATCCCGGCCAGCAGCGCCCGCAGGGGATCGACCTGGGCGGGGAGGGCCTCGGTCATCGCGGCCAGGCTGCGCGCCACCCACAGGAAATTCACGGCAGCGATCGCCAGCAGCGCGGCCACCCCGAACGCCAGCGCCGCCACCGCCCAGTCCGGCACATCCCAATAGGCGTCGCGCACCGGCTCCAGCAGGCGGGTGACCACATCGGCGGCCAGCACGGCCAGCGGGATGACCAGCCAGAGCGCATGATCCGGCCTGGCGCCGGCGTACAACACCGAAGCCAGTAAGCCGGCCGCCACCCAACCGGTGAGAAAACGCCCCTTGAATCGATTCTCGCGCAGGGCATAGTTCATGCCAATAGCGCCCAGGACCCATAACACCGGCTCGTACAACAGGGTCGCAAGCAGCGGAAAGGCAAAGGGATAACCTGCCGGTCGTTGGAACAGGCCTTCCAGGCCGCGTCCCACCAGCTCGCCGACCTGGGCCAGCCCACGCGGATACAGCAAAAACCCGGTCGCCAGCAGCCACACCACGACGCCGGCGCTCATCAGCGCATCACGCCAGGGCCACGCCGCCAGGGCAGCCGACAGCCGCGGTCCGGGTAAATCCGCCGGGGCGTCATCACCGCTCAGTTGCACGGTTACCAGCCAGGCGCCGCCCAGAATTAACAGCAGGACAAAACCCGCCGGGTCGGCCAACAGCAGCACACCGGCAGCGGCCACCGTCGCCCCGATAGCGTAAGCCCCGGTCCTCGTTTGCACAAATCGCCATACCAACCACACCCCCACCACGGCCAGCACGGTAGACCAGACGGCAGGACTCATCGAGCGAGACGTGGTCAGGGCTGCCGGGGAAAACAGCAGCAAGCCCGCCGTTATCAGCGCCGTCAACCGGCCAAGCTCACGCCGCCATAAGACTGGCAGCAGCACCAGGGCCGCGCCTCCCAGGGCCGTCACCAGGCGCGCCGTCAGTTCAGAGGCGCCAAAAAACATCATGACCAGGCTGTTGCCAACAAACATCAAGGGACTGACGGACAGGGGAGCTGCGCCGGGCACATCGGGCCGCACCAGGTGCCACGCCGCCAGGGCCTCGTGCGCTTCGGCATTACTGAGGGCGGGCAGGTCCAGGTTGGCCAGGCGGAGCACCAGCGCCAACACCGCCAGCGCGATATAAATGACGGCCTCAACCGAAATGGTTACCTGCGCCGGCGTCCTCGCCTGCACCGGGGTTCCATCGCCGTTCACTGCCGCGTCCGCGTGATTTAGAGCATCGGTCATCGGTTGTTTCCCCACTTCACACTAACTATCGACCCGGTAGGCCACGACATCACCGCTCCGGCAGACCGGGGTGAGCACCTCGGCGAACTTGCTGATGCCGAACGAGTCATAGGTGGTCAGCTCCGCCGATCCGACATAGATGTAGTCGATGCCGTACTGGTCGACGATGGGTTTCACAGCGGCCCAGTTCGGATCGTTGTAAATGCGCGCCACGTCCTGCGCGCGTGTTCCTGCCGTCTGAAGGTATGTCGCCCCCCGCCACTGAGACTGGTGTCCCTCCCAGTTGATTACCGTCGGGAGGCCGGTCAGCGCGGCGACACGGCCGCCCTCTTCCGGTCGATACGGCGGCCCGACGGCCTCCACGATCACCGCGTCGTCGCCTGTCACCAGCGCATTCAGGCACTGGATCACGGCGTAATCGTCATGGCGCATGCCGGTGGTGGAGAGCGCACCGTCCAGGGTGAGCGCCGACGCGGTCCCGGCGTTGCGCCCCGATTCCACGAAGGCACGCGTATAAAAGGCCAGGGCCGGGTAAGCCAGGCCGGCGATCACGACGATCACCAGCACCCCGGCGAAGACGGCCCGCACCAGGCCGGACGGCTGCAGCGACCAGTCGACATCCGCCAGAATGGTGTAGGCCGCGTAAGCGCTGGCAATCGCCCATACCACCCAGGCCTGGTAGTACAGCTTAAAGACAGTGTTCATGCGCACCATGAAGTTGTCGCGCAGGTAGAGGAAATCCGGCGCGATCGCCAGCAACGCGCCCAGGCCGACCAGCAGCAGCGCGAAACCGGTCGAGGCCGGATAGGACGGCTCGTCATCTTTATCGACCGGGATGCTGAACAGCCGGGCGACAACCACCATGATCATGCTGCCGGTGAGCAGCATCAACGGCAGGCCGGCCAGCCGCGTACGGATAACCGGGTCTATTTGCGCCAGCAGGCCGCCGGCTTCCTCAAGCACCTGGTACACCGCCTGACGGACGCCGGGGCTTAACCAGGCGATGACGCCCAGGGCGACCATGGCCAGAACCATGATCAGCAGCGCGAAGCCCGTGACGGAGAAGGCCATCCCCCAATTCATTTCCCCCTGGCCGCGCCACCACTCCACGGCAAGGAAAAACAACAGGATCAGGAGGAACGGCCCGAACATGATAAAAAACTGCTGAAGCCCCGTCGGGAAGATCACATTGGGCAGCACGCCGCCTAACTGCGAACGGAAGCTGATCAGAAAGGGCGCATACAAAACCAGTGCCAGCACCAGCAGCCCCCCGCCCAACCGCAGCATCGCGATCCAGTCGTCGCGCGATAAACGGCCGTTCTCGTTGCGCAGCAGCCGCCGCACCGCATCCGCCCCGACCAGCAGCGCCAGGTAGATCGGCCCGTCCCAGGTATTGAGGAACACCAGCGCGCCCAGGCAGATGCCATACAGGACGATCTGGTCGCGCTCCGGGGCATGATCAAATAACAGAACGTGCAGCGCCAGGCCAACCGCCAGCACGGCAAAAGGCAGGGCCAGGACGTGGGGATGCATATCGCCCAATACGAAGCTGAACGCCGGGAATTCATCGATAGGGCTGGCGCCAATCGGCGTGCCGCCGAGGTCGCGATCGCGAATCACACGCGCTGCCCGGAACCACCACCACCCTTCCCAGCGATCCAGGCTGGTCGGTGCGGGCGTGAGTCGCGGCACGTCGCGCTGGTCCTGGTCCCAGAAACTGAGATACCCCGCCGAAGCTGTGCGCGTCTCATATGGAATCTCGATCAACGCCGCCTGGAAATTGCCGAGCACGACCACGAAGATCACCGCCAGCAGCGCAACCGTCACCGCCGCCCGGCGCGAGGTCAATTCGCCGATCTTTTTGCGGCGGTGGGCGCTGGCCCGTGACCGCACCAGGCTATAGGTCACGCCGAATGTTCCCACGCCGGCCAGGGCAAACAACAGCGCCAGCATCAGGCTGAAGGCGGCGCCGTTGGTCACGCCGCTCAAATTGCCCAGCGCGGCCGCCATCAGATACCCGAAGTAGTAGTAGCTGATGGCAAAGCCGCTCATCCAGGGATCGTTGGGGGGGAAGGTCTCACTGCGCCGAATCGCGCTTAAAAAGGCAATATCCATACCTTTTTCCGTGCTGCGGGTATCCGGGAAGTGGGCACGGTAAAGCACCATAATCAGGAACAGCGCCAGGAACAAGACCTCGACCAGCAGGATGTACTTCCAGTGGTCGCGCATCCACTGGCGCATCGATTCGTGCCCACGCATTTGCAGCACCAGCCCCACCGCCAGCACGGCCATTCCCGCCAGGATGATGCTGCCGTTGCTGTTGGTCAGCAGGCCCAGGCTGGTGGCCAGCCAGAAGAGAAAGGCGGTCAGCAGCAGGCCGATCGTACGGGTCAGCGCATACCCTTTATCGCGCAGGCCGCGCAGCAGCCGGAAGGTCAGCGGCCACGCCGCCAGGCCCGCCAGCGTGACCAGCAGCCACCAGCTCAGCACCGCGCCGCCTTCCCGCCCTACCCAGTTCACGAGATCGGACATATAATCTTCAACCTCATATTTCAGAAAATCACCGCACGAGCAGGGTCGTGCGCCGATCCAGGCCGTGACGGACGGAAAAACCCAACAACTAATGTAGAGTCGCATCCTTGCGCACGGCATACACCCGCGTATCGCCCTGCTCGTAAGCGATATCCAGCAGCCCCAGGTCGACCATCCGCTGGAATTTGGTCAGCCCTTCGTGGGTATGATAGGCGCGCTCCAGCTGGCCGACGACGATGTACGACACGTCGAACTCCTGCAAGAGCCGCCACGCCACCTCGATATCGGAGGTGTTGTACAACGTCGTCACGTTTTGCACCCGGTGATCGACCAGGCGGGCCAGCGGGTCCAGGGTGCGCTGCTGCCGCTGGTGATGATCGTACCCCACCAGCGTCGGCAGACCAGTGAACATCGACACCCGCGATCCCCAGCGGTAAGGCGGCAGGGTGGTCTCCAGGATCACGGGCGATCCCTGGACGTTGTCTTGCAGCCAGCGGATCATGTCGTAGTCCTCAGAGAGGTCGAACCACTCGCCATTCTCGCCATGCTGGGCATAGGCCAGGAAAATCATGCCATCCAGCGTATGCGGCGCGTCGGGCGCCATCCGGTCGATAAACTTCGCCTGCGTCGCCAGCAGCGGGTACATGGCCGCGATGGTCAGCAGCACGGTCGCGATCGTCATCCAGGTATTGCGCAGCCAGTCCTGCCAGCGCTCGCTGGCCCGCAGCAGCCAGGCAAAGGCCGCGCCGCCCACTACGCTCAGCATGATCCACACCTGCATGTAGAACTTAAAAACGGTGTTTTGCCGCCCGATGTCCCCCGCCCACACAATCAGGTCTACGAAGAAGGTCAGGAAGATGGTCAGCACCACCGTCGCCCAGATCATACGCATCTCGCGGCTCTGGCCAGGGCGGAAGAACAACAGCGCCGCCCAGGCAGCGGTCGGCAGCGCAATCGCCGCGATCAGCGAGATGCCCAGCGTCAGGGCCAGGATGATGCCGCCCAGCCAGGCCAGGCCGATCAGAATCATCGATATCAGCGGGCCACGGCCGATCAACTGCCGGACACGAATCGATCCCAGGTAGCGGGCGGTATCCCACAGTAACAGCGAGATAATCAGGAAGAGAAATACGCCGTTGAGGTCCAGGTACGCCCACAGCGGCGTGCGCTGCCCCTGCCAGAACTGAGGAACGGCGTCAGCCGTGGCGTACCAATAGGTGTACGGCGCGAGGAAGATCGTCCCCAGCACCACAAAAGCGATGATCGTGCCCAGCCAACCGAGCAGCGCCGCCTTGTTCAGCCGCATCTGGCGCAAGGAGTGCCAGCCCAGGTACAGCGCCCCCCCCCCAAACAAGCCCACCAGCCGCCAGCCCGACCCCGGCAAAGGAATATCCGCCTGATCCTGATAGCCGTCATGGCCGGAATCACGCCGTGCGCGGTGCCGAAGATAGCCGGCAAAAGTTAACCCGGCCAGTGCCAGCACGAGGTAAGTCACCCAATCCGCGAAATTCGTGGCCCGCAGGATGAAGACGGCCAGCGCCCCCAGAGCCAGAGCCAGGAACGCAGCCAGGCGGTCCCGCTGCACACGCCCGGCTATCAACACCTCGTTGACCAGCCAGCCGATCACCAGCAGCGTCAGGGGCAGCGCAAAGGCATGGGCATGTGGGTCGCCATACAAAAACGTAAAGAAGGGAATCTCGTTAATCGCGCCGCCCGTATGCACCATGACCCGAGTCGGATTCCAGTACCACTGGTGGGTGGCGATGTTGAGCGGCTGCCCGCTGAACAGATCGCCGATACCGGCAAAGACATCCGTCACCGCCGGTAAAAAGGCGCCACCGCTGCCGCCGCCGGTGACCTGCGTCGCGCCACCGGTCCGGGCCAGGGCATCGATCAGAATACGGATGTCATCCAGGTTACCCAGGATCACCGCCAGCAGCATCGCCACCAGCCCGGCCACCCAGGGACTGCCAAGCAGCGCCCCGAGCGAGCCATCTTTTTGACGGCGGCGCAGGCTGGAGACAATATTAAATGCTGCCGAGAAAGCGCCCATGCCGGTCAAGGCAAACAGCGTCGCCAGGATCAGGTTAAAGCCGACCGCCGGCACGAGGCCGAGCAGCTTTACCGGCATGCCAAGCAGCACGAATCCGTAGTAGTAATAGTTGATGAAACCGCCGGCATACCAGGGATTATAGGGCGGAAAGATCGTGCTGCGCAGAACGGCGTTCATGTAAGCGAAGTCCATCGGCCG
>DAOUEM010000093.1:0-4711 GCA_034430555.1 Anaerolineae bacterium
AACGAGTATTACCAGAAAATGCTGGAGAACCTGACGCCAGACGATCTGCTCCCCGGCGTTGATCAGTTGTTGACAGAGATAAGAGAAGCGGGACTCAAAATTGCCGTGGCCTCCGCCAGCCGCAACGCTAAAACAGTTGTCTCTCAACTCGGGTTGCAGGACCGGATCGACGCACTGGCGGATGGATACAGTCCAGGGCGTCCCAAACCTGCTCCTGATCTGTTCCTGCATGCCGCTAAGTTACTCGATCTCCCTCCGGCACGCTGCATCGTGGTTGAAGATGCTGAGGCCGGTATCACCGGGGGTATTGCGGCGGGGATGGTGACAGTAGGCATTGGACCGGAGGGGCGTGTCGGACAGGCCGACCGGGTGCTGCCGAGTCTCGATGGCGTTCACCTGTCAGACCTGACCTATGCCGCGACGTGGCGCGTCAGCGACCCTGTTTTTGCGCCATCTCATCAGCATCATCTAGAAACGATCCTGGCACAGGGAAATGGATATCTGGGAACACGCGGCGCATTCGAAGAACAGTATGCTGGTGACCGAGCAGGCACGCTGATACACGGTCTTTGGGACGACGTCCCCCTCTTGTTTACCGAACTGGTGAGCGCGCCCGACTGGACAGCGGTTGAAATCACCGTCAACGGATACAACTTCGACATGTCAGACCAGGGGATCAGCAATTACGCTCGCTGGCTGGACCTGCAGACGGGTGTTCTCCATCGGCGGCTGCGATGGCAGCCCGCTGGAGAGAGTTCGGCGGTAGACATTTACTTTGAGCGTATCCCCAGTCTGGCTGATCCTCATCTGGCAGCTCTCAAGGTGCGGGTGCAGCCTCTATCTGAAGGGATGACCATCACGGTACGCAACTCTCTGAAGGCTTATGTCGAAAACCAGGGATTTCTACGTGAGGGCGTGACACACTGGGATATCCTCTCACAACATGCCGACGCAGATGAGATGAGTCTCAAAGTGTGTACGCGCCATACGCGCGAAACTCTGGGAATGAGTGGGCGTCTGGCGACCAACCTGTCGATAGTCACTCGAGAAGCGGAATATTATTCCGGCATTCCAAGCATTGCTCTCACCGCCACGGTTGAAGCTGGAACAACATTCGCTGTTGAGAAGTTCGTCAGCATCTATACGACCCGCGAAGTTGAGGACCCCGTTGACGCGGCACGGCGCAAGACTCCAGCCGCCAGCGACGCTGGCTATGAGGCGTTGCGGAAAAGCAGCGACCGTGCCTGGAAAGATTTTTGGGAAGACAGCGATGTCATCATCGAAGGCGATGACGAAGCGCAGTTAGCCCTTCGTCATGCCCTCTTTCAGTTAAGGGCTGCCGCGCCGGCAACAGATGAGCGGGTGAGCATCGGCCCGAAAGGGTTGAGTGGCTTTGGATACCGGGGGCATGTCTTCTGGGACACTGAGATCTTCATGCTGCCCTTCTTCATCTACACACAACCTGAACTGGCCAGAAATCTGCTTATGTACCGCTGGCATACGCTCGATGGGGCACGGCGGAACGCAAAGAGTCAGGGGTTTCCTGGCGCACGTTATGCCTGGGAGAGTGCCGCTACCGGCGACGAGGTCACGCCGATATGGATCCCCTCACTGGCGAGTCGTGACAGCCCTGCCATCCGCATCTGGACAGGGGATATCGAACTCCACATCACTACGGATGTGGCCTATGGACTGTGGCAGTACTGGCAGGTAACGGGGGATGATGTCTTTATGCAGCAGGTTGGGGCGCCCATCATCCTGGAAACTGCCCTGTATTGGGGTGAGCGGGTGGAAGCAGAAGAGGGGCAATATGTCATCCGCGATGTGATGGGGCCAGACGAATACCATGAACATGTCGACAACAACGTCTACACCAACCGCATGGTGAAGTGGCACCTGGAGACCGCGTTGGCTGTGCGAGAATGGTTGTATGAGGTCGCACCAGAACGGGCTATCGAGCTTGATCAGCGTCTGGGGCTCACCTTAGATGAGGCAACCGGCGCCGAACGCCATTTAATGCTGGGTCAGAATCGGATCCAACATTGGCGGGATGTGTGCGAGAAGCTAGTCATCCTTCACGATGAAGATTCAGGTTTGATGGAGCAGTTTGAGGGATTCTTTAACCTTGAGGAACTCGACTGGGCTGAATACGAAAACCGAACTGCTTCGCTCCAGTCTCTGCTTGGACTGCAAGCAGCTAACGGTGTTCAGGTTGTCAAGCAGCCGGATGTTATCCTTCTCCTGTGCTTACTCCGCGACCAGTACGACGCTTCGACCTGGCAAGCTAATTGGGATTACTATGTGCCGCGTACCGATCATCGCTATGGTTCTTCGCTTGGACCTGCCATCCATGCCTGGGCAGCCTGCGAGGTCGATCGCGTTGATAAAGCCTATGAATACTTTATGTTGGGCGCGCGAGCCGATCTGAAGGATATTCGCGGCAATACCGGCGATGGTTTTCACGCGGCATCAGCGGGTGGGCTGTGGCAGGCGATTGCCTTTGGGTTTGCCGGTTTGCGGGTCAAAGAGAACAACTTTACTCTGCGTCCACGACTACCTGGGCATTGGACACACCTCAGCTTCAAATTCTACCTGAACGGCGAGCAACATGTCGTCGACCTGCATGCGAATGGAGGGAACGTGTAGGCTGACGAAAGCCCCTCTGAATCATATCACGCTCCCATGAGAATCACTTTATCTGCAAAGGGCTACTACAAGACAAGCGCTCGATAAGTTGCTGGAACATGGCCCCGGGCGCTTCTATATTGCGCAGAATGGATTGGTATATGGCGACATAATCCTCCGCCATCCGTTTGGCTGAAAATCGTTCTTCAAACGCCCGGCGGCAGCCCTCCCGCGAGAGCGACGAAACATCCAACGTAGCCTGAACAGCCTCATCCATTGAATCAACAACAAACCCCGTTACACCGGGATCGACGATCTCTGGCACCGAACCACAGGAAAAGGCCACGACCGGTGTCCCGCAGGCCATCGCTTCGATCATGGTCAGGCCAAAGGGTTCGGGCCAGTCGATGGGAAACAGCAGCGCGTAAGCATTGCCTAGAAAGTCGTTCTTCTCTGCTTCCCCGATCTCGCCGATGAAATCCACCAACGGATGTGCCAACAGGGGCCGGATTTCTACCTCAAAGTAGTCACGGTCGGCTTTACTCACCTTGGCAGCTATCTTAAGCGGCATGTCAAGGCGGACCGCGATCTCAATCGCTCGATCGACTCGTTTTTCAGGTGAGATACGACCCAGAAATGCCAGGTACTCGCCTGGCTCCGGATAGGATCTATAGAGATCCAATGGCAAACCATGATAAACAGTACCCTGCCAGTTAATCCAGGGCAGCGGTTCTTGCTGTGCAGCGGAGATGGAAACGGTCGGCATGTCACCGAATACGCGATAAAGGGGGACCAGGTCGGGCAGGTCTAGACGCCCATGTAGGGTGGTAATGTGAGGTTCCATGAATAACCTGGACAGGGGAAAATGCAGGTAGTCGGTGTGAAAGTGGATGATGTCGAAGTCGCCTGCCCGGCAAAACACTCTCTCCAATTGAAGGACATGATAGGCGAGGGGGTCTATCACGCTGTCATCCAACCTCAGCGCGTTGGCACATATCGGCACCAGTTCTGCACTTGTGATGGAATCGCCGCTGGCAAAGAGGGTAACCTCATGCCCCTGCCGAACCAGTTCCTCGGTGAGATAGGATACCACCCGTTCGGTTCCCCCATACAGCTGGGGGGGGACTCGTTCATATAACGGTGCAACCTGTGCGATCTTCATCGGTCAAACTCCCTATCCCTAACGATCTTCCCTGGACCATCAGCTCGTTTTCCAGTTAGAGGTGAGGTGCCCTCAAATGCCGTCCCCAGTTGACTGAATGTTGGTTGAGATTCTTATAAAGGATTTGAGCCTGCTCCTTGTCCAGATTGGACAAGTTGAATTCCCAGTGAGTTTGCTGGAGATGTCCACCAGAGACCGGGAACAACCAGAGTTCGTTGCCATTTGTCAGAGCCAATGTATCGGGCAAGCGTCCAAGCAGGTCTTGTACATGTTGGGCAAATCGAGGGTATGCCTCGGCGATCTGGGTGTCTGGTGATTCGATCTGGAGCAGGGCCAGAAGGCAGCCTGTAAAGGAGCGGATCAAGACGTCAGCGTGCCCGTGACTTGCCCGCTGCTCCAGACGACCATCTTCTTCAATCGGCCCATACTCTATTGCTTCAAAAAAGCCTGCTTGCTCAAAGAGGTCGACTAACTCCTGGGCAGTAGGAGGCGCTATTTGGTGAGCTCTCTTGGCGACCGCCCTTGCCGACTCGCGAAGCCTGTCAAAGCTTTCCATCTTGTTATTCATGGCCCTACCTGCCAAACGTTACTTCTCATCTGGACCAGCCGAAACGCAATTATCCCCGGCTCGTTTTATGTTGAGCAGGGGCGCTGAGAGGGATGATTAAGGAAAATTACTTGCCGAGGTGAGAATCAGTTATAGGATTCAAACAGCCGTTAATTTAATTATACCGGATTTTCGCCACCTTAGGATAGCCGATTTTGAGTAAGGCTAAATCTGACGTAGACTGAGCAAGCCAACGCTGTTCTCCAAGGTACTGCCATGCTCAAATCAATCACCCAACTGTCTCCAGCCCTGCGAGCGCTCATTCAGTCTTGGACTACTCCTTGATCCAGGCTCTGCAGCCCACCTATTCGATGGAG
>DAOUEM010000094.1:0-8145 GCA_034430555.1 Anaerolineae bacterium
CAAGCGCAGCGCCGGCTCGCAGGTCGGATAATTGCCGGGGATAGCGCACAACTCCGCTCGAAACTCCGCCCAGTTTTCGCCGACATGATCCACATCGAAGAACAGGCGTACGTTAGCGTCATAAACCGGCTGCAAATTACTTCCCGGCACACCCACCCCTCCATAACCGGCGGCGGCTAATTCCAACCCGGTACCCAGAGGATTGCCATTGCGGACAATATCCTGGCACCAGGAGGCGTAACACAGGAGCTGCGGGAGCAGGACGTCATCGACAAATGGCAGGCTGATGTACTGCTGCTCGGTCATGGTCGTCCACGGCCAGGCGACCCACACACTAAACGCTTGGCCCACCACGTACATCATGTGAGAGTTTTCCGCACTGCTCCGGGCCAGTGCTGTGAAGGGCGTGCCCCGCGGAATCACGCCGATCTGCACCTGGGCGCGCATATCCAGGTAGGCGTTGGGCGAAGTCGCCTGAGCGGCCAGACCATCCACTGCCGTCCCGATAGGCCCGGTGACGGTGGTGCCCGATGTCGTTTCGCCAGTCGGAAGGGTGCCCCCACCCTGGCCGGGTCCGCCAACGCCGCTCTCGACAAAACTGGTGGCCTGCCGGGTGGTAAACGGGCAGTAGTCGGGGGTGATAGCCGTGGGTTCATAGGTGAACCCGCCGCTGGCCTCGATCAGGCTCACCAGATTTTGCACAGCCCGCGAACACCGCACCAGATCACTGCCCGTGTAGGTCCATCCTTCCAGACGTCCCTCTGACGACGTTTTGTAATCCGCCAGAATTTCCAGGTCGTGCCGGTTGGCGCGGGCTACCACCCAGTCAGCCCCAAAAACCGCACCGAACCAATCGTCATCCGTGATTTCGCGCTCGATCTGCCCGGTCACACGCCGCATGTATTCAAGGTCCTGGCGGATGCCGGCTGCCCCGGCGTCGCCAGACCATTCGGAGGGGAATTCTTCCGAGGCAATGATCGCCGTGTATAGGGCGTTCAGGTCGGCACGCAGATCGCCCTCAGGCGTATTGGCCGGCAGCAGAACCTCCACGATCACGTCCACCTCCTGGGCGCTCTGGGCACAATAATCAGCGCCCGGCTGCGGCGCGCTCAAGGCAAAGGCCGAGTTAGTCCGTTCGAGCCAGGCGACGGTCGCCTGCAACTCGCGGCTGCAACTCATCAGCGGATCGTCGCCAATCCAGATGGCAGGCCACTCGTCGGGACTGAGCGTCACGGCGGCCAGGCGCTCCAGGTCATGCCGGATATCGCGGGCAATCGCCCATCTTGTGCCGGGCACCGCGCCAAACCAGCCATCCGGGCGTTGATCCGGCGCCAGCATCGTCCCGGCCAGTATCTCCAGGTCAAGACGCAGATCGATCGGAAAACTCTCCACGCTGGCATCAAACGAATTGGTCCACCCGGCCGGGCGCTGCTCCGGTCCGATAAGGGTATTGGCCAGGGTTTCCAGGTCGGTGCGCGCCGCAATCAGGGTGAAGTCCGAACTGGATTGTGCCGGTGGACCAGCCAGTACCAGGCTCACCACGCTCATCAACAGGCCACTTATCAACAGCAAAACCGTAAGGCGCATTCGAGAGACCACCGCACTACTCCTTAGCCACAGCTAACGGGGCATTACCTGAACCTTATTATAGCATCTGTCAGATTTTCAACATTGCCGCACGAGCCGGCCTGTAACTGATAAGATATGTCATAATCGCCCAAAGCAAGGTACAATTCTCACGGGGCATTCACGTTTATCCTACAAATATCTTATGGATTTGCGGTATAGTTAACTATCTACGACACGCCTAAAATCAAGCCGTTTATCGTTTGTTTTTTCTTGGAAGGACATTGCCGTGAACCCAAACCCAAATGAGAATCAAAGACCGGGTGGCCCACCCATGTCCTCGCGGATCTGGTTGTTCCTGGGAATAGGGCTTTTGCTGGTGCTGGTCGTTCAGTTTCTCTTCAGTGGCGTATCCTTACAGCAGGAAGCGGTGCCGCTTTCTGAGCTGGTGGCACAGGTCAACAGCAGCAACGACAGGTGGTTGCTCACCGTCCGCGGCGACACCGAGATTCGAGCCGAGAACCAGCAAGGCGACGTTTTCATCAGCCGTAAGGAGCGCGGCGGTACTCTGGCCGAGGTGTTGATCAACCTGGGCGTTGACCCGGCCGTCATCGACGCTTCCACCGGACGGGTTGACATCGACTTTCAGTCCGGCGAGACCACGGGTGACATCCTGTTCAGCCTGATCCCATTCCTGCTGCCAACAGGGTTGTTGATCTTTCTGGTATGGCGGATGATGCGCACAGCGCGGATCGGCCAGGACCAGGCGCTAAATTTTGGCCGCAGCCGGGCGCGCGTCTCCCGCGATATGGAGCGACCGACCGTCACCTTTGATGACGTGGCAGGCGCGGATGAAGCCAAACAGGAACTGCAAGAGATCGTCGAATTCCTTAAAGAGCCGGATAAATTCATCCAGCTCGGCGCCCACATCCCCAAAGGGGTGCTGATGGTCGGCCCGCCCGGCACCGGCAAAACCCTGATGGCCCGCGCCGTCGCCGGCGAGGCCGGTGTGCCGTTCTTCAGTATTTCCGGCTCCGAGTTTGTGGAGATGTTCGTCGGCGTGGGGGCGAGCCGCGTGCGCGACCTGTTCGACCGGGCCAAGAAGGAGGCGCCCGCCATCGTATTCGTCGACGAGATCGACGCCGTTGGCCGGCAGCGTGGCACCGGCCTGGGCGGCGGTCATGACGAGCGCGAGCAGACGCTCAACCAGATTCTGACGGAGATGGATGGCTTCGAGCAGGATACCAACGTCATCATTATCGCCGCCACCAACCGCCCGGACGTGCTCGACCCGGCCTTGCTCCGCCCCGGTCGTTTCGACCGCAAGGTCACCCTGGATCGTCCTGACGTAAGAGGGCGTGAGGCCATCCTCAACGTACACACCAAGGGCAAACCGCTGGCTTCCGACGTTAACATGGAAGCGCTCGGCAAACTGACACCTGGCTTTGCCGGGGCCGACCTGGAAAACCTCGTCAACGAAGCAGCCATCCTGGCGGCTCGCCGCAACAAAAAGACCATCGGCATGCGCGAATTTCAGGAAGCGATGGAACGCATCATCGCCGGGCCGGAACGGCGCAGCCGCGTGATCACGCCCAAGGAACGCGAAATCGTGGCCTATCATGAAGCCGGTCATGCCGTGGTGATGTATCATCTACCAGAAGCCGACCCGGTGCACAAGATCACGATCATCCCCCGCGGACAGGCGGGCGGCTACACCATGAGTCTTCCAGAGCACGACACCATGCTCACCAGCCGCGAGCAGTTCGAGGACCAGATCGTGGGCCTGCTGGGTGGCCGCGCTTCCGAGGATATCATCTTCAACCACATCACCACCGGGGCAGCCAATGACCTGGAACGGGCGACCCAGATCGCCCGGGCGATGGTCACGCGCTACGGCATGAGTGAAAAACTGGGCCTGCGGACCTTTGGCGAGCAACACGGCAGCATCTTCCTTGGCCGGGACCTGATGGAACAGCGTAATTACAGCGAGGAAGCCGCCGTTCAAATCGACGGCGAAGTGCGCCGCCTGCTGGACCACGCTTACCACCGGGCCAAGACGATCCTCCAGGAGAACCGCGCCAAGCTGGTCCAGTTGAGCGAGACATTGCTGGAGAAAGAAACGGTCGACCGGGATGAGTTTGAAGCGTTAATGGATAACGCCGAACCGGCCGACGTTAATGCAGAACCCATCGTCGCCTGATCTCAGGGACCCCGACAACAGCGACGCCCACCCTGCTCTGCGCCGATCATCGCGCCGGGTAAGGTGGGCGTTTTTGACTGGTATTCCAGGCACCACAGCGATAACGTTCAGGCCGGGCAGCCGCCATTGTTTGCCGGTCAAACGAATCGTTTACAACGGTCTAATAGGGCGCCCGCACAAAACGGACCACCAGGCGTACTCGACCCAACTCCAGCTCATCACCGTCGCGCAGGCGGTAAGGCTGGTCCGCCTCCAACTGGAAGCCATTAATGCGAGTCCCATTGGTGCTCCCTAAATCCTGGACATAAAGCGCCTTATCACCCTGAGTGATGGCCACATGCCGTCGGGAGACGCCATTTTCCTGGCCGCCATAAGGAGTCAGGTCCAGATCGGGATGAAAATCCGCCAGCGGATCGGTGCGACCCAGGATGATCTGATCGCGGACCTCCATACCCACCGTGGTCTGGTTATCACCGCCAATTTGCATCAGCAGCCGCCACGGTTGATTAAGCAGGCCCGTTTTAGGGCTTTCGCGTTCCTGCATGGGTGGACGACGGGCATCACCTAAAAGTGAGGTTTCACGTTTCATGGGTTTTTGCGTCCAAGTTAACATTTCAAAGCCCTTTACGAGTGCGTTGTCATCTTGAGCGATCTTCAGCTTATGACTATACTATCGCAATGTTACAGCAGTTTCAAATAGCCTGTGTGTACTATCGCCCACTCGTAAAGGTGATAGAATCATTTTATCACTATTAAAGGCTCGCAAACAAGACCCATGGGTACTAAATCGCCTGGAAAAAACCTCCTGTGGCTACTCGGGCTGCTGGTATACCTGTCGGGTTGTGGTTGGCCGAGCCTGACGCCGGCATTTGCCAGCACCTCTCCTGCCTGGAGCCGTGGGATACTCCTGGGCACCGCGTACCAGTTGGGCGCACCGAGCGTCGTGCGTACGGGCGATGTCTGGACTGCTGCCTGGACAGACGGCGCGGGACTGTACCTGGGCCAGGTCGCAGCAGCAGGTGTGGCAGCGCCGGCCCAAGCCCTCCCTTCTGGCACGCGCTCCCCCTGGAACCCGGTATTGATGCCTGCGCCGGACGACGGCTGGCACCTGATCTGGCAGGACCTGGACCTGTTTAGCGAGCCGCACCTGTACAGCGCGCGCCTGCACAGCGACGGCACGCTGCTCCGTGGCCCCATCCAGTTGAGCCAGAAGCCGGTCAGCGCGGTCTCGATATCTCCGGGTTACGGGCTTGACGTCATCCTGGTCTGGGCGGACGCGAGTCCGCAGCCTGATCTGCATGGCACTCGCCTGGATACCCAGGGACGCCCCACTGCCGGTCCTCCGGCCCTGGTCGCGCGTAACGCCGCCTGGCCAGCGCTCAATCGCCTGGTTGACGGGCGCTGGGCCCTGACCTGGTTGAGTATGCCCGATTCACTGCGCCGTCCCCCCCACAGCCGGATCACCCATGCCCAGATTACTACCGGCCCGCTGCCCTGGTCAGAAGAAACTGCACAGCAGGTAAACGGGGAAATCATCCTGCTGGACACCAGCGATTTTATCGAAAGCGCGCAACTGGGCCTGGACCAGCACTACGGTTATTTATTCATCGGCCACCGCAACGCCGAGAGCGGCCTCCCGCACACCGATACCTGGGTATTCCCCCTGGACGAAGCCACCCGTTCCCCATCTTCCGCCCTGATTACCGACTTGAGCTTCCCTGTCAGCACAGCGGAAGATGCCCCCCAACTCACGACGGGCTTTAATACCGGCCCGGCCTTCGCGTTCACCGGCACAACCGGCCGCGCCAACGACGCACCACCGCTGCCTGCCGGCAGACCGGCCACGCCAGTTGGGCAATACACCGTGCTGCCGGTCGTTTTCGCCACCGGTGAAAAGATTGTCATCGGCTACTTCCAGGACGGCGCAGCCGCCGGCTACCAGCCTATCATCGACCAAGCCACTGCGGTCGGCCAGATTGGCCTGTGGGTGAATCGTGACCGTCACCTGCACCTGGCCTGGGCCAACGCCCCGGAACTGCCCGGCGGCCCCGCGGCTCTTCTGCTCAGCGGGACACACCCCATTTTGCGGGATATGCCAGCCGATCATTGATTGCCCCGGTGGCATATGCTACACTCCCGATAATGTGCTTTCCCCTTCCCCGGCAGCCAGCACCCGAAGGCACCAGGAGCACCCTATGGACCACAACTATGACGACCAACACGTCCTGATCATCGGTTCGGCGGGGATCGATGTCAAAGGCCGCCCAGATTACACGGTGACCGCCGGTACCTCTACCCCGGGACGAATCCGCAGCAGCGTGGGTGGTGTGGCGCGCAACATCGCCGAGAATCTGGCGCGGCTGGAAGTACCGACCATCCTCCTGTCGGCTGTGGGTGATGATGGCGCCGGGCAGCGGGTGCTGGATCGCTGCCAAGCGGCAAAGATCAATACCAGTCACGTGCTCGTCGTGCCGGAAGCGCGTACTGGCCACTATATCGCCCTACTCGCCCCGGACGGCCAACTTGATATCGCCGTGAGCGATTACGCCATCGCCAGCGAGATTAACGCCGACTACCTCGATTCGCACAAAGACCTCTTTCCCGACGCCGCCATGATTGTCATCGACGCCAACCTGGAGAACAGCGCCATCAAAAAGCTGTTCCAACTGGCACACCGGTACAAAGTCCCCGTGTGCGCAGACCCAACCGCACCGGACCTGGCGCCGCGGCTGCGCCCCTACCTGAACCGTATCAACCTGATCACGCCTAACCTGGCGGAAGCTTCCGTGCTGTGCGGGGAAACGGTACCCGTGCGGGACATCGAAATGGCGCACGGGGCGGCACAAATGCTGTTGGAACAGGGCGTCCCGGTAGTGGTGGTCACACTGGGCGTGAACGGGCTGGTTTATGTCAGCGGCAGCGATCGAGGTCATATCCCGGCCATGATCACGGACATCGTCGATGAAACCGGCGCCGGTGATGCGCTGACGGCGGGTGTGATTTTCGGGCTGCTCAACGAAGTCCCGCTGGACGAAGCGATGCGCCTAGGCGTTACAGCCGCTTCACTTACCCTGCAATCGCGCGAGACGGTCGTCAAAGACCTCACCCAGGAACTGCTTTACGACCGGCTGGTGGTCTGACAGTTGCCAGAACCCCTCACTCACCCACCAGGCCCAGGTTACCTTCGCCCAGCACAAACTCCAGGATCATGGTGTTGACTAACGTCTCGACCGGGGCGCGATCATCGGTGAAGATGACCGCCGAAGGGTTGATGGGGACGGTGGCGTCGTAGGCCAGCGCCAGGGTTTCGCGCAGCAGTGGATGCGCATCCGGCGGCAGCGCGCCCAGATTGGCCAGCAGGTTGTCGGGCGTGGTGACGGACCGGGTTGCCACAAGCACCGTGTTAAATGAGTACGGCACATCGATCGCATGTACGCTCGGATAAACTTGCAGCATCGTGGCGGTCATCGCCCCAACCAGACGGCGGTCGCTGGCCGCCCGACCCACATTGATCGCCACTACGCCGTCCGGGGTTAGCCGCTCACGGATTTCCTCGAAGTACTCCACTGTGGTCAGGTGCCAGGGAATATAGGGGACGCGATAGGCATCGATGCCAACCAGATCGTAACCAGGCTCGAGCTGGTTCAATGCGTAACGCCCGTCGTCAACGATAACGTTGAGGTTGGGCATGGTCATATCAAAATAAAGACGTCCGGCCTGGACAATACCGGGGTCGATTTCGATGCCGTCAATCGCCACCGGGCCGTAAACCGCCGTATACTGCCGCGCGATCGTGCCCGCCGCCAGCCCGATCACGGCGATCCGCTCGAGCGAGTCAGGGCCATAAGGTGCAGGATTAAAGTAAGGCGCAGCCAGGAACATATCCCAGGTGGCACCGGTTTGCAGGCTTTGCGGATCATATACTGAATGCACGCCCTGCCCCTCGTTGAGCAGCAGCAGACGCGTGCCCGGCTGCTGGCGCGAGACGACCACCCCCGGCGAGACTTCCACCACCTGGATATAGTTGTACGGCGTTTCCGCCTCGTAGAGCAGGATAGTACCATCCGGTGGCGGTTTAATCGGCCCCGGCAACACCGCAGCCATGCCGACAACCAGCACCAGCGGCATCCAGGCATAACGGATTCCGGTACGTGGGGACAGGTAAAACAGACCTGTCAGGGCGAGGGTTAACAGCGCACCGGCGAATACGGCGAAGGTCCAGGAGGTGCCCACGGCAGGTATCAGCACCAGCACCGGCCCGAACGTCCCCAAGATGCTGCCCAGTGTCGAGAAGGCATACACCCGACCGGCGGTATAACCGGCCGTCCGGGTATCCGCCAGGGCCAGACGAATCACATAGGGAGAGACGCAACCGAGCA
>DAOUEM010000095.1:0-3054 GCA_034430555.1 Anaerolineae bacterium
TCATCCCCATCGTGTGGCAGGCGTCATGCGCGGTACCTCCCAGGGGGATGGCGAGAACCACCCGCTTGTCCTTGAACTCCACGATTTTCGGCGTCACTTGGTGTTCAGTACTGTACCAGCGGTCGACGAACGCCTTGAACTGCGCCGTCGGCCCGCAGTAGTAGACCGGCGTGCCCAGCACCCACACCTGGCTCCGTTCTATCTGCTCCAGCAGCGCCGGCAGGTCGTCCTGCTGTACGCACTTGCCCGTTTTGCCGCAGGCATCGCAGCCCCGGCAGGGTCTGATGTCGAACTTGCTCAGGATGACCTTCTCGGTCAGCGCGCCGTCCACGCTGATCGCCGCCGTGAGACAGACCGTGGCACATTCTCCACACAAAGTGCATATTACCAGCGGTACCGATTGGGCCTCAAATCGGCATAATCATCGCTCAGGTAATAAGGTACAATGACCCGGCCTGGCGGGGATACGCGATCAATTCGCTCCCTATCTTCATCAGTGATCGTCACGTCCAACGTTCCTAATTGCTCCTGAAATTGCTCGAACGTTCTCGGACCCAGCACCGGACCCAGCATTCCCGGTTGTTGGACAATCCAGGCCAGGCTAAACTGTGTAGGCGTGCAGCCTTTTTCCTGGGTAATTGCCGTAACTGTCTCGATCACGTCAAAGGCACCATCGACAAAGTGTTTATCAGCCCAGGCATTCGGTTCGCCACCTCGCTGAAACCGGGCCTGGGCCGGTTGAGACCCATCACGCTTGTACTTCCCGGTCAAGAATCCTCCTGCCAGAGGAGACCACGCGGTCACGGCGATACCATACGTTTGCGCCATCGGCAACAGATCCCGTTCAGCCCGTCTGTCAAGCAGATGGTAGGACGCTTGCTCACACACAAAGCGGTTGAGGCAATATTCCTTGGATACCCACAACGATTCCACGATCTTCCAGGCGGCAAAATCGCTGGTGCCGACGTATCGGACTTTTCCCGAACGGACCAAGTCGTCCAACGCCCGCAAGGTCTCGTCAATCGGGACCTGCGTGCTGTACCGGTGAATGTAATATAGATCGATGTAATCCGTATCCAGCCGTCGTAGAGAATCATGGCAACCTTCGACGATGTGGCGGCGGTGATTGCCACAGGCATTTGGATCGGTGTCATCCATGCTGACGTGCACCTTTGTGGCCAACACGATCCTCGACCGTTTGCCGTTTTGTTTCAAGGCGCGTCCGAGGATCTCCTCACTTTGCCCCCGATTGTAACAATCGGCCGTGTCGATGAAATTGATGCCGGCCTGAATGGCAGCGTCGATGATCTTACTCGAGTTTTGCGATAGGTAGAGGTAGGTAAGCCCAGAGCAGCCTAACAATCTATCAGAGCCAACCACCAAAAGCCAGCCAGGTCCTGCCACATTGGCCTGACCCGCCCGGCTAAGGATAAGCCTGTGGCTGCTTGTCAGTCAGGCTAGCAGCATCTGCATGATGGTTGTCGGCGGAGAACCTACCTCCAATTGCTGGGCGATCCAGTGTACCAGATAGCCCAACAGTTCATCAACGACCGCACGGCACCGTTGACCAGTTGATTCGTACTGGCCTTTTACCGCCCAACGCGAGCGTCCTGGCGATCCTTGGTCACCAAGAAGAGAATACGCTACGAAGGACAAGTACCAGTGTCGCCTGATACCTCGCAACTTGCGTAGCTGATAATCTTCAAAGCCCAGGTTTCCCTTGACGTCCTGGTTGAAGGTATCGGTAGGCCAGCGGTCGCAATAGGTGGTCAGAATGCGCTTTGCTTCCCAGTCCTTGCGATTGGTGTTGTAGAAGTTGGGTAGCTTGCTCAAGTCCAAGGTGTCTCGATAGGAAGCGACGATGCGGACTCGCCGCTGATCGAGGTACTCCATCGGCAAGACCTTGGTGAAGGCCCAGTAGACGTGCTCCCCGATCCTGTAGGGATGGTATCCTTCGGCAGGGATGGTGCGAATGAACTCCTGCAGTTGAGTCCAGCGGTTCTGAAACAGGACCTTTCGGTTCTTAGGACAACCGCCCACCCAGTCCTTGCGTTCCTCCTCAATTGCATTGATCAGAGGTTTGCGGTTGAACCAACTGTCGAAGAGCACCACATCGAAAGGGAGACCCCAGCGGACAGCTTCTCGGACCAAGTCAGCACCCAAGTAGGTCTTGGTACGAAAGGTCTGTCGTCGCAGGTAGAAACTCAACAGATCCACCAGGTGCTGATGATAGCCTTCCAGCGTGGGAGAGGTAGTCAGAGCTGTCGCCGCTTCGCGCAGGATGGTCCGTTCTTTCTTCTCGCGAAACTGGAGATACAGGCGGAAGTCCACAGGAAACTGGTCGGCGCGATTGAGGTAGTAACTGGTCACCACGTCGTGAGCCCAAACGTACTGGCCCAGAGCATGGTCTTTCAAGTAGGCCAGTCCTTCCATGGAACACTCAGTGTGATGGGCCAGAGTATCGTCGAGAATGAGCCGACCAGCTCGAGAACTCACCGGACGACGATGAAGCCGCGCCAGTTCCAGCTGGATGCGGCAGCGATTCATCTCTCGCTCGCCCCAAACGGCCTGGGTGAGGAACTTGTTGAGCGCACTCTGATCATTCTTGTTAAGGAACAGAGCATTGATGGCTGCAATGGTGGCTTTGTCACCGGCGATCAAGCCGGTCACGTACTCGCAGAAGTGCTTGACTTGTTCGTCGGTAGTAAACACCGGGGCGAAGTGCATCAAGTTGTTAACGACGACGCTCGGAAATTGAACAATAGGCAAGCGCATGGTCACACCTCTAGTACTAGGTTTTGACCATGTTATGCCACAGTTCGCCCGCTACGTCAAATCATCGCAAAACTCGAGTCTTTAACCACTTGAATCATCGTATATTGCCAACTTGGGCTAATAAACGAAATGATGCTACAATCTCATCCCAAATCTTCTCTTTTTCTACAAACTCTTTTTGGTCGAAGCAGGTTGCGGTTATTGCGTATTCGGTTTCATCAAAAACAATCATGTACTTCTTCGTCCAATCCCTATTTCCCATGTGATATCGTGCCCAAC
>DAOUEM010000096.1:0-17988 GCA_034430555.1 Anaerolineae bacterium
ACCTGGACGAGAAGATTGAGGCGGCCAGGGCAGACATCCCACGTTTTGAAGGCGAGCTGGATGAACCGGCTGCTCCCGTCAACGTGACCGCCGAGATCGCCGCCAGCCAGGGCCTGGAAGAAGCAGTAATCCGGGAAGAGCTTGTTCCTACGTCTGAAGCCGACCCGCACATGGCCTACCTGGCATCGTGGTACCAGCAGTGGCACGAGCATATCAAACGGTCGTTTAACGAGCGCTTCGACCGCGACTTGATCGGCGCGTTCCGCAAGCTGCAAGACGATGGTTATATCGAGATCACCACCTGCGCGGCCACCCACGGCTACCTGCCGCTGTTGGGGACGGACTCGGCGATCTATGGCCAGATCAGGGCCGGCATCGCCAGCTACGAGCGGCTGTTTGGCCGCCGCCCGACCGGCATCTGGCTGCCGGAATGCGCTTACCGCCCGGCTTATTTCACCGACGACGGCAGGCTGCGGCCCGGCCTCGAGCGGTTCCTGTCCGAACAGGGGATCAAGGTCTTTTTCAGCGAGACGCACACCATTACCGGCGGGCAGCCGGTCGGGGTGGCAGCGGGCGATGTGATCGGGCCTTACGGCGAGATCAAGCGCCGCTATCTGATCCCGGTCACGGCCGTCATGCCCAAACGATGGGCCACGACCTTCAAACCCTATTACGTTAGCGACACCACGAGCGGCCCTGAAGCCGAACAGCATTCCGGCGTGGCCGTGATCGGGCGCAACAACCGCACCGGCCAGCAGGTGTGGAGCGCGGACTGGGGGTACCCCGGCGACCAGGATTACCGCGAGTTTCATCGCAAGGACCATGTCAGCGGCTTGCAGTATTGGCGGGTGACCGCTCCTAAAACCGATCTCGGCTCCAAGGATGTTTACCACCCCGACTGGGCCGAGTTCAAGATGCAGCAGCACGCCGAGCACTTTGCCTGGCTGGTGGAACAGGAACTGCGCGCCTATCACGATGGCAGCGGCGGCGATTTCGGCCTGATCTCGTCAAACTACGACACGGAATTGTTCGGGCACTGGTGGTTCGAGGGCGTAGACTGGATTCGCGAAGTGCTGCGCCGCCTGGCTGCGAATCCGAACGTGGAGCTGACGACGGCCAGCAGTTTCATCCGCGCCCATCCGCCGGCAGATGTGCTGCACATCCCGGAGTCCAGTTGGGGGATGGGCGGCAACCACTTCACCTGGGACAACAACGAAACCCGCTGGATGTGGAAGCCGATTTACGAAGCCGAACGGCGCATGGAACGCCTGGTGGCCGACAATCCCGACCCGGACGAGCGCACACACGGCGTCCTCGAACAGGCGGCCCGCGAACTACTGCTGCTGGAAAGCTCAGACTGGCCATTCCTGGTCACGACCGGGCAGGCACGCGAGTATGCCATCCAGCGCTTCAGCCAGCATACAGAGCGATTTAACCAGTTGGCGGAGAGCATCGAAGCGGGTGAGCCGGACGATTTACTGGCCGCGCAGCTATGGGAGCGCGATCGCGTTTTCCCCAATGTGGATTACCGCTGGTGGCGGGCGCGTCCGGCGCCGCCTCGCCCGTAACCCGGCGAACACCCGAGCGCAAGGGGCTGATCGGCATGGCCGTGACGCCCCCTGTTGACCCATATCGCAGCAACCTTCTGCAGCATCGCACACGGTGAGACCGCCATGAATGTCTTGTTTGTGTCCGCAGAAGCGGTACCCTTTGCCAAAACCGGCGGCCTGGCCGACATGGTCGGCAGCCTGCCGAAGGTGCTCCGCCAGTCAGGCGTGGATGCCCGGGTGCTGATCCCCCTTTATGGCTTCATCCCCAGGGAGAAGTACGGGATCGAGCCGCTCTTCACCTTCAGCCTGCCGCGCCGCGCCGGCACCGCCGACATCCAGGTCGCGCATACCGAGTACGAAGGGGTGCCGACTTACTTTTTGAGCGGCTGGCCTTACTTCGGTGAAGACGAACAGCTGTATACGACGGTCGACTGGGATATCCCCCGCTACATCTTTTTTTCGCAGGCCGCGATGGCGGCCGCCTGGGAGTTCGGCAGCCGGCTGGACTGGTTCCCGGATCTCTTTCACTGTCATGACTGGCACACCGGGCTGCTGCCCTTTTTGATCCACGACAGCCGCTACCACGATCGCTGGGCGCAGACGGCCTCCATGATCACCATCCATAACCTGGGATACCAGGGCTGGGATGCCGGCGGCTACCTGTGGGATGCGGGCGTGCCCGGACGGCACCACCCCGACCTAGTCTACCAGGACAAAACGGATAACCTGTTCGCCATTGGCCTGGCGTACGCCGACGAGCTGACCGCCGTCAGTCCGGGTTATGCGGAAGAAATCCAGTATCCGCGCTTTGGCGAGGGCCTGGAAGGCTTAATCCGGGTACGCCGGCGCGACCTGTACGGCATCCTCAACGGCATCGATACCGACCAGTACGACCCGGCGAGCGATCCACACCTCGCAGCGCGTTTTTCGGTGGACACGCTGGACGAACGCCTCAACAACAAGCGCGGCCTGCAGCGCGAATCAGGGCTGGAAGTCCGGGATAAGGTGCCGCTGATCGGGATCGTATCGCGGCTGGTGGAGATGAAGGGCATGGACCTGGCCCTGCCGGCCCTGCGTTATTTGCTCGCCAGCGAAAACGTGCAGCTTGTCGTGCTGGGCACCGGCAAAACCAGCATTGAAGACGACATGCGGCTGCTGGGGCATCACTTCCACTGGAAGACCCGCACCTATATCACCTTTGACGCGGCGCTGGCCCAGCGGATATACGCCGGGTGCGACCTGTTCCTGATGCCCAGCCGCTACGAACCCTGCGGCATCGGCCAGATGATCGCCATGCGCTATGGCGCGCTGCCGCTCGTGCGGGAGACTGGCGGCCTGGCCGATACCGTCGACAGCTACGACAATGGCCCCGCCGACACCGGCACCGGCTTCCGCTTCCTGTGGGAAGACCCGGACGCGGTGCTGGGTACGCTGCGCTGGGCCATGCACACCTATCGCCGGCGACCCAAGGCCTGGCGCCGGATGCAGGAGCGCGCCATGGGCCGCGACTTCAGCTGGCAGCACAGCGCGGCCCAGTACATCGACCGTTATGAACGCGCCCTGCGTAAAAAACGTTATTGAATCCTGAAAAAAACGTTCGCCCTTACAGCCAAGGAGAAGGTGCATTGAAAGTCAGAGCAGTCATTCTTGCCGGAGGAGAAGGCACCCGCCTCAAAGTCCTGACCGTGAAGCGCGCCAAACCTGCCGTCCCCTTCGCCGGAAAATACCGGATGATTGACTTCCCGCTGAGCAACTGCGTCAACTCCGGCATCTTTGATGTCCTGGTGCTGACTCAGTACCGCCCGCACAGCCTCAACGAACACATCGCCCGCGGCCGTCCCTGGGACCTGGACCGCTCATTTTCGGGCGGCGTCCAGCTGCTCCAGCCCTATAAGGGACAGTTCGACACCGATTGGTACAGCGGCACCGCCGACGCCGTCGCGCAGAACGTCAACTTCGTGCGGCGCGGCCATCCCGAACATGTGCTGATCCTGTCCGGCGATCACGTGTACCAGATGAATTACAACAGCCTGATCCGCAAGCACAACGAAAACGGGGCCGATGCCACCGTCTGCACGATCCCGGTTCCCCTGGACGAGGCCAGCCGCTACGGGATCGTGGATGTCGATGAAAACAAACAGGTCCGCAATTTTGTGGAAAAGCCGCCCGATCCGCCCGGCAACCTGGCGAATATGGGCGTCTATCTCTTCAACCTGGACGTGCTGGACCAATATCTGGCCGAAGATCACGACCTGACAAACTCCTCGCATGACTTCGGCAAAGATATCCTGCCCAGGATGGTGGCCAGCAACCTCAAGGTCTACGCCTATCCCTATGAAGGCTACTGGATCGATGTGGGAACGGTGGACGCCTACTGGTCCGCCCACATGGACCTGCTGGAAACGCCGCCCTCGCTGGACCTGAACGACCGGACCTGGGTCATCCACACTCGCAGCGAGGAGCGACCATCCATCCACATCCAGGGGGGCGCCAGCGTGACCGACAGCATGATCACCGATGGGTCGGTCATCGCCGCCGGCGCGACCGTGGAACGCAGCATCCTTTCACCGGGCGTTTACGTCGGGCCTGGCGCAGTCGTGCGCGAGTCGATCATCATGACCGACACCTATATCGATGCGAATGCCGTTATAGAAAGATGTATTGTCGACAAGTACGTGTTTATCGGCAGCAACGCGCGCATCGGCGAGATTAAACAGGTGGGCGATCTGGGGCTGACCCTGATCGGCAAAAACAGCCGCATTCCGCCGGGGTTTCAGGTAGGCGCCAACTGCGTGCTGGGCACCGACCTGCGCAAACAGCACTTCGCTCCATACAAAGACCAGATCGTGCCGGCTGGCACAGAAATCGTTGCCAGCTAGCAGCACAGGATCACGGACAAAGGGCCGCCGGGGCGAGCGGCCCTTTTGACTCAGGTACACACCACCGAGTTGCTACCGCCGTAGGGATTGGCCACGTAACGATCGGCCTGCCAATCGTTGTCCCAGACGGTTCCATCGAACAGGTAACGGAACTGAAATTCACTGTCTTTGGCGAGGTCCAGAGTCACGGTGAAACGGCCGTCCTTCAGCCGCTTCATCGGCGTCGCCGCCGGATTCCATTCATTGAAGTCACCCACCAGGTGAGCGGTATCAGCTTTGATCTCGCGCGGCACTTCAAACGTCACTTTACAGATCGGCTTGCTCTTTAGTGTTTTTTTGCGCATCATTGGTACAAAAACTCCTTTGGTGGTGACAGCTTCGCCGTCGAAGGCGAACGCACCACCGCTTACCAGTACTTACTTGATCCACAGTCGACGTGCACAGAGCACCCTCATTAGCCAGTGTAACAGGACCTATGCCCAACTTTCAACAAGATTTCGTGGCAAATATTTTGTAGACCTTGACCAAAACCATTGCTTGACCCAGTATTGCCCACAAGCTATGCTTGGCTCAGCACCAGAGAGTCTGTGAAAATTAGCTAATATATCGGAGCGACAAATGATTCGACCCATCGCCACAGTGGATGTGGTACCCAACTTGCCGGCCAAGCTCGAGCGGTTGATTGAACTGGCCTATAACCTGCGGTGGAGCTGGGACCACGATACCATCAACCTCTTCCGGAGGCTCGACCGTGATCTGTGGGAAGAGACCGGCATGAATCCGCTGGCCCTGCTGGGCGGAATCGCTCAGGAGCGCCTGCTGGCCGCTGCCGAAGAAGAAGCCTTCATGGCTCACCTGGACCGGGTATGTGTTGACTTTGATCACTACATGAATAACACCAGTACCTGGTTTCGCAAAAAACACGGCAACTTTGAGAAACCGTACATCGGCTATTTCTCCGCTGAATTCGGCCTGACGGAATGCCTGCGGAACTATTCCGGCGGTCTGGGCGTGCTCAGCGGCGATCACCTCAAGAGTGCCAGTGACCTGGACCTGCCCCTGATCGGCGTAGGCCTGCTCTACCAGGAAGGCTACTTTCACCAATACCTGAGCGCGGATGGTTACCAGCAAGAAGACTATCCGATCAACGATTACAGCAATCTGCCCGTGCAGCGCGTCATCGACGATGAGGGTCAGCCGCTCAAGGTACAGGTGCCCATGCCTGGCCGCCAGATGACGGCCCAGGTATGGCAGGTCCAGGTCGGGCGTATCCTGCTGCTGCTGCTCGATTCCAACCTGCCAGAGAACGTGGAAGAAGACCGCGATCTGACGGACCGGCTGTACGGCGGCGACCGCCGCACTCGCATCCGCCAAGAGATCATGATGGGCATCGGCGGCATCCGCGCGCTGGACGCGATGGACCTGCGCCCGGTCGTGTGCCACATGAACGAGGGGCACTCCGCTTTCCTGACACTGGAACGCATCCGCCTGCTGATGAAAGAACACGGCTTTGACTTCAACGCCGCCCGGCGTATCACGGCGGCGGGCAACATCCTCACCATTCATACGCCGGTGCCGGCAGGGTTGGAACGCTTCGGATTTGACCTGATTGACGAGCACTTTACGCCGATGATCGGCGAACTCGGCCTGACCCGCGATCAGTTCATGGACCTGGGCCGGGAGAACATGGGCGGTTACGAGTTATTCTCCATGTCGGTGCTGGCGCTGCGCATCTGCTCCGGCGCGAATGGCGTGTCGCAGTTGCATGGCAAGGTCAGCCAGGATATGTGGCACTGGATGTTCCCTAAAATGCCCATCAAAGAAGTCCCAATTGGGGCCGTGACCAACGGCATCCATGTCTCCTCCTGGATGAGCCAGGAAATGGCGATGCTGTTCGATCGCTACCTGGACCCGGCCTGGCGTGACCGTCCTGAGGACCCTGAAATCTGGAAAGAGGTCGACCGTATTCCCGACTCCGAGCTGTGGCGCAGCCACGAACGGCGTCGCGAGCGGATGGTGGCGTTCGCCCGGCAGCGGCTCCGCCAGCAACTGCTCAAGCGCGGCGTCTCCCAGAGCGAAATCACGGCTGCGGACGAGGTGCTCAACCCGGAGGCCCTGACCATCGGCTTCGCCCGCCGTTTTGCCACGTACAAGCGAGCCACCCTGCTCTTCCGCAACCTGGACCGCCTGCTGCGCATCCTGAACGACGCCGACCGCCCGGTACAGCTGATCTTTGCCGGCAAAGCCCATCCCCATGATACACCGGGTAAGGAACTTATCCAGGCCATCATCAACCACGCCCGCCACCCGGACCTGCGGCACAAGATCGTCTTCCTGGAAAATTACAACATCACCATTGCCCGCTATCTGGTGCAGGGCATCGATATCTGGCTCAACACGCCCCGCCGTCCCAAGGAAGCCAGCGGCACCAGCGGCATGAAGGTGATCTACAACGGCGGGCTGAACGCCAGCATCCTGGATGGCTGGTGGGCCGAAGGGTACGATCGCTCGCTGGGCTGGGTGATCGGCGGCGGCGAAGAGTACCCCGAGTCGGAATGGGAGCTGCAGGACCAAATCGAAAGCCAGGCACTCTACAACCTGCTGGAACAGGATATCGTCCCCACCTTTTACCAGCGTGGTCGAGATGGCATTCCGCACAACTGGATCGCCAAAATGAAAAACTCCATCCGCGAACTCAGTCCCTACTTCACTACGCACCGGATGTTACAAGAATACACCGAGCAGTACTACATACCGGCGCGTGACCGCTTCCTGCAATTGAGCGAGTCAAACTTCAGCAACAGCAAGCAGTATCTGAAGTGGTGGGAGCACATCCGGAGTGAATGGAATAAGATCGAGGTTAAACACGTGGAGTTGTCCACGGAAGAACTCAAGGTCGGCGACGATTTGAACGTGCGCGCCTGGGTCAACCTGGGCACGCTCACACCGGACGAGGTCCGGGTGCAGCTGTACTTCGGACGGCTCGATACGAAGGGCTTGATCGAGGACGGCAGCGCCGTGGACATGGTCCCCAACGGCACCCGCGAGGACAACACTTACGAGTTCCTGGGGGATGTCGTGTATGACGCCAGCGGGGAGCGCGGTATCTCCGTCCGGGTGCTGCCCTACCATGAACACCTGGACCAGCCATCACAGCTGGGACTGGTGCGCTGGGCTGCCGAATAAACGGGCCGAATAATCGGACTTGCCAGACTGCCAGACATAACAAAGCCCCCGTCACATGATGAGGGCTTTGTTGGTTGGTCGATGGCGCCTCAGCCGTCTCGCACGAGGCGGGCCAGATCACGCAGCTTGGGCAGCTGCCCGGACAGCAGGGTGCTCACCCGGAAGACCCGGCCGGCCAACCAGACCGTGCCCACGGCGGCCAGCGCCAGCAACGTCAGGCTGATCACCAGCTCCAAGACCGGCACCTCGGTCACAGTCATGCGCTGGATCATCGCCAGCGGCGCGGTCACCGGGAACAGGCTGAGGATCACCGGCAGCGCGCCGTTGGGCGTCTCGGTGAAGATAAACAGGAAGTAGAAGGGCAGCATCGCCGGCAGCGTGACGATCACCGCGAACTGCGGCCCCTCGCGCATTGACGTGGACACCGCGCCAATCGCCGCATACACGCCGGCAAAAAACAGGAACCCCAGCAGGAAGTACAGTATCGCCCAGAGCAGCATACCGGGCGGCACTTCGATAGCGCCCAGGACCGGGAGGATGTTGGCTAACTGGTCCAGCACAAAGATGGCCGTCGTGATCCAGACGATGATCTGCACCAGGCCCAGCAGACCGGCGGCCAGCACCTTGCCGACCAGCAGCGGCAGCGGCCGGATGGTCGACAGGATGATCTCGACCATCCGGGTTTCTTTTTCTTCGATGACGCTTTGCATCAGGTAGCCGCCAGAGAAAAAGGTGGCGAAGGCCAGCAGCAGCGCGAAAACGTAGATCATGGCAAAAGAAGCGCCTTCACTCTGCGCAACACTTGCTTGCCCGGCTGCATCCACCCGGTACTCGGTGATCACGAGGTCGCTCTGCAGGCGCTGCAGCAGGTTACGATCGACATCCGACTCTTGCAGCAGGGCTCGCAGCAAAAACGACTGGAAGAAACCATCAACGTTCAGGCTTTCCAGGCTGAAGGTGTCCGTGTAGCGGGTCACATCCCCACTGTCCAGGTAGTCGGCGCTGATGACAAACACGGTATCGATTGCGCCGTCGTCCAGCGCCGTCAGGGCTTCATCCTCGGTGTCGTAACGAAAGAGGGATGCGCCGTACATTCCCGGCGATGGAAACAGCCCGCTTTTATCCACATAACCCACCAGGGTGATGTCGGCTTCGGTCTCGCCCTCGGCGGGCGGCTCCTCTGCCGCGCGGCTGGCATTAAAGTCCTGAATGGCCTGGTAGCCCAGGAGCAGCAGCACGGCGATCAGCGGAATACCAAAGGTCGTGAACAGGTAGGCGCGCCGGCGTCCCTGGCGAAGCAGGTCAAAGCGAAAAACATGCCACCATTTACGCATCTCAGATTCCCTCCTGCGCCCCGGCCACCGACGTCATCGTGCGGCGGCCCTGCCGTATCGCGTTGACGATCTCACGTATCGACAGACGCTTGCCATACATCAACATCCCCAGGCGGAAAACGCGCGCCGCCAGCCAGACCACGCCCGCCACCGACACTGCCAGCACACCGATACTGGCGATCACCTGCCAGATCGGAACCGGGGCCAGCGGCATCCGCATCAGCATGGCGATAGGCGCCGTCAGCGGGAACAACGACAATACGACCGGCACCGTGCCATTCGGGTCCTCCAGAAAGCTAACGATGAGAATCATCGGCAGCACGACGACCAGCGTAAACAACCCGGCGAACTGACGGCCTTCCTGCTCCGCCGTAACCGCCGCGCCAATGGCGGCCATGATCGCCCCGAATAGAAAGTAACCCAGCACCAGGTAGATCAGGGCGATGATGACCATATCCGGCTGAATCGAGATGCCGGACAGGAATTCATTATCCGGCTGAACATTGAGCAAGACATAACCGGCCACGCCCCACAGCGCCACCTGGGTCAGGCCCAGGCCGCCGAGTCCCAGCACCTTGCCCCACAGCATCTCCAGGGGGGTGCTGCTGGTGGCCAGAATCTCCATCATGCGGTTCTCTTTTTCCTCAACCACGCCGGACATCAAAAACTGTGATGTCGTATTGACGGCCATGATGAAAATCAGGGCAAACACAATGGGCAGCATGATCTTGCCGACGAAGGCCTCACCCTCAATCTCGTTGCCGGTGGATAGCTCCACGGTGGTCATATTGATCGGGTCGAGCAGCCGGTCGATGGGGGCATCGGGCGGGGCCATATAGGCCAGGTTGGTCTTCACAAAGTCCGCGAGCTGGTCCTCGATGCCCTCGGGCACGCCCTCGATGGAGAAAGCATCCACCTGACCGGCGTTCATAAAGTCCGCGACGACCACGAAATAGGCGCCGATATCACCCGCCAGCAGCGCTGCCTGCGCGGTTTCGGCGTCGGCGAAGGCGACGTATTCTTCCGGCTTCTCGACCGGATCGGCCAGGAAGCCGACTTCGTCCACGTAACCGATGTTGCCCAACTGGCCGGTGCCGCCGACCGTGTTCTCGGCGACTGAGAACAGGATAAACCACATAAAGAAGGTAAAGACCGGCACCCCAAACGCCGTAAACAAGAAGGAACGCCGCCGGAAATTGTACAGGTACTCCCGACGGGCGATAAGCCACAGCTTACGCATGGTTGTTATTCCTCCCCGCTACCTGGATGAAGATGTCATTCAGGCTGGGCACGGCCAGCGTGAAGCTGCGCACCCGGTGATCCGGGCTGATGGCCAGCGCCTGCATCACATCATCGGAGGTCACGCCGTCGGCCAGGTGCAGGGTAAACTCGCGGCCGGTCTCGTCTACCTCCACCGACTGCACGCCGGGCACCGAAGCCCAATCGCCTTCGCCCTGCACGATGACCGCATTCATTGCGAAGCGGTCACGCACCTCGTCTACCGGACCGTACAACACCTGCTGGCCAGCATCGATCATGAGCAGGCGATCGCCCATCTCTTCGATCTGGTGCATCATGTGAGTGGACATCACAATCGTCGCGCCGTTGTTGCTCAGTTCAAACAGCATATCCTTAATGACCTGGGTATTGACCGGGTCCAGGCCGCTGAACGGCTCGTCGATGATGATCAATTCCGGGTTGTGCAGGATAGTCACAATAAACTGGAGTTTTTGCTGCATACCCCTGCTGAGTTCGCTGACTTTGCTTTTCTGGTATTCGCCCAGTTCCACCCGGCCCAATAGTTCGGCCGCCCGCTTTTTGGCATGGGAAGCGCTCATGCCCTTCAACATCCCCAGGTAGGTGAGCAGATCGAGCAGCTGGACGTTGCGATACAGGCCGCGCTCCTCCGGCATATAACCGATGCGATCCTTGGCGGCTTCGGTCAGCGGACCGCCCAACACGGCAATCGCGCCGCTGTCGGGCTTGAGGATGTCCAGGATCATGCGCATGGTCGTGGTCTTACCGGCGCCGTTCGGGCCGAGGAAGGCAAATATCTCGCCCCGGCACACCTCAAAACTCAAATCATCGACCGCCAGATGCTTGCCATACGACTTGGTAATATTCGACGCCTCAATAACACGTTCGTCTGCCATTTGTGTAGTTTCCCCCATCCAGAAATACTTATCAGGCGTGGGACCTATCAATATCCCCTTGCCATTCATCAGTCATCGTTTTATACCGCGCAATAACCGTGCGTACTATAACATGTTTGCCCATTCGAATCGCCCCCCAACAAATAGGGGGCAAATCCAGTAGACCCCGTCTACAGGCGCGTCTCAGGGATTATCGAAGGTCATCACCGGTGAAAGCGACGCGGATTTCATTCCCCTGGAGAAGGTATGATATCGCTTTCCCGTAACGTTTCCTGCATCACCAGGTACAGCTCGCCCAGGTATGGGTCGACATCAGCGGGCTGTGGATCGGAAGGGTACACGTCGCGCCAGATCTCGTCGATGGCAACGGTTTCGATGGCTTCACGCAGCCAGTTCTGGAAGTGCACGGCCTTGAGATCGTCATATTCCTCGGTGGAGATCATGTTGATCTGGGTGTCGGTCACCTGGGCCACGTGGAAGCCCAACGCCGTCTCCACCGGCCCCACGATCTCGTTGATATCGGCAAGGTTGATGGCCTCAGCCAGCGCCTCCGGCAGCATACTGCCCGGCACAAAACCCAGCTCACCGCCATCACCCTGCGCCCCCGGATCAATGGATACTTCGTGCGCCAGGCGGGCAAAATCCTCGCCGGCGTTCAGCCGTTCGAGCACATCAATGGCTTCGGCTTCCGTCTCCAACAGGATATGGCGGGCGTGCACTCGCACCGGCCGGCGCTCCGTCACCTGGACGATATTGAAACCTTCATCAGATTCCAGCGGACCGATCACGTCACCGATGGCAGCAACAGACACGGCATCCGCGACTGCCGGCGGCATCTGCTCCAGGCTCAGGTAACCCAGGTCCCCCCCGGAGGTCACCGCGCCCGGCTGAATCGCCATATCGGCCGCCACGGCAGCAAAGTCCTCACCATTCGCCAGGCGATCCAGCGCGGCTTCCGCGTTCTCCTGCGAGGGGATCAGAATCAACCGCAGCCGGTGCTCCACTTCATGATCAAGCACCTCGATGACATGGTAGCCAAATTCGGTCTGTACCGGTCCCACGATATCACCGGGCGCTGCCGAAAACGCCGCCTCCTCAAAGGGCGCCACCATCTGCCCGCGGCCAAAAAAACCGAGAGCGCCGCCGTCGCCCTGGGCATCAGGATCGATCGAGCGCTGGTGAGCCAGCTCCGTAAAATCAGCCCCTTCCTCCAGCAGCGCGATGATCTCGTTGGCTTCCGCCTCGGTCTCGACCAGGATGTGCCGGAGTTTTTTCTCAACCGGGTCGAATTCAACCTCTTCCCCAACCAACTGGGCCACGGTCTGCTGCTCGCTGCGCACGGTCAGGAGCAAGCTCAGGTCCTGCTCGCTGAAATCGGTGTAGTTCGACAGCGCCGTGATCAAAGCCGCCCGCTGCACCTCTAGGTCCGGCGGCAGCCCGCCGTTCTCCGCCGGCTCGATATTCATCAGGCGCAGCCAGAGGTTGTTATACAGGGCTGTGTTGGGATCAAGCTCACGATCCACAAATTCCTGGTGAATGATGTAGTCCTGGATCATGAATTCCAGAACCCGCCCTGCAAACGCTTCGGCTTCGGAAAGCGTATACAGGTACCCGATCAAGGTGGGCGTCAGGGGCTGACTCTGATCGTTGATATCAATCTCCTCAAAACCAGAGAGCGCGATCACACGCCGTACCGTCTCCAGGGCCAGCCACCGCTCGTAACGCACCCGGTTGCGGAACTCTCGCACGGTGATGTCATGCCCGGCCACCGTGGCGATGACGGTATCAGGGTCAACGCCGGGGTCTTCGGTTGGAAGCACCCGTACCTGGGGAGCCGACTCCGGGCTGGGCATGGAGGAAGCCGCGGCCCCACCACACGCCGCCACCACAACCGGGGCAAGCACCACCAACGTCCACAATACCAAAAGTGTTTTACGCATGTAATCATATACTCCAGTTTTATCAATACCCGCCAACGCAATAGGGCAGGCCTGTTCCAGCGCCTACCCCCCTTGCCTGTTTCTCAGTTGTACTCCCTGAACCGGAACCGGTCGACCCCGGTCAATCCAGCGACTCGGTCTCCAGCGTCATCGTGACCTTCCACTCTTCGCCCGGGTCCAGGCGCAGGTGCCACCACTGCAGGAACACCGTGCCCTGGTAGCCGCGCTCAAACCCGGCTTCGGACAGGGTGACCGTCTCCAGCGGATAGCGCCACAGAGTGGCCGGCGCGGAGAGCGTCGTCCGGGTCCGCAGCTTGCGAATGTCGGTCGTCGCCGCATAGGCGGCCACGTCCTCGTGCGCCTTGATATCCGCCAGGGACTGGCGCTCGTCGCCCAGTTCCAAAGCGCAGTAGTCCGTGTTGTCCCCGCCATCAAAGGCCAGCGCCGTTTCGACGGCAAAGCGGGCGTCCAGCGCTTGCTGGGCTGTATTACGCACCGTGTACCGCACTTCGAGCTGGGTTGATCCCTGCGTCACCACAAAAACTTTGGAGACCCGAACTGGCAGATGATGCTCGCCCACCCAGACGTGCCCATCGCGGGACAGATGAACACTGGCCTGCTCACCATCGATCTGCCATTGGGCTTCGTAGGGCAGAATCACAAAATCGCCCTGCTCCGGGTACGCCGAGCGGTAGAAGCCTTCCAGGTTCGCATCTTCACGCAGAAAATGGTCGATGAAGGCGCCACGCCGGTACCAGTCGGCAATCAAACAATGCTGCAGGTTCGGCTCTTTGACACGCACTGTTTCCGAATGGATATTCTCCAACTGCCCACTCGAAGACTCGCCAACCACCACCACGCGATTCTCGGCAACAGCCGCTAGCAGGTCCTGGTGATAACCCTCGTCGCGGCGCGTCATCAAGTTCAGGAGGTTGTAACTCGCCGGGCGGTAGTCCCATTCACGCAGAGCGCCGCCCCGGGCCAGGTCCCAGACCATCGCGTACAAGGAACCGGTCAGCACCAACTCTTCAAAACTGTCCATGTCGAGGTCGTACTTCGCGATCGAAAGCGGCGCGTTTTCCCCTTCGGCCAGGACTTCGGCAGCGATGAGATTGGCATAGTTCGCCACGCGGAAATGGAAGAGGTAAATCCCGCCAAACACACCGTGCCAATAAGCGTCATTGCTCTGGGCAGCCCATAACCGATCCAGGGCTTCCTCCTTGGCAGGTCCTTCCAGCATCGCGTGCACGGCCCGGCTGATGTGCAAGCCGCGTTTGTGCATGTGGTTGATCTCATCGTACTTGACCATGAAGTTCCGCCACATCCCGCCGCGCAAGTAACGCAGTAAAGTGTCGTTGTGTTCGGCTTCCAGGTCGTGCCGGATACCGGCCAGTTCATTGGATGGCCCGGGCGGCAACGCCCATTCGCCCATTTCCATATAACTGGCCGTGGGCAGGTAGGCGCGTCCAATGGCCGGATACTGCTCCAGGTAAGCGGACGGCGTGGTGGTCTTCAACCAGTCGCCGTTCGCCTCGATGGCGGAGAAGAGGTCTTCCATGTAGCCGTTTTCCCAGCAGTGCTTGTAGGTGCCTGGCCACACGCCGAACTTCTCGCCGTCGTCACCCATAAAAGCCAGCTTGGGCTGCAGCGAGCGCAGGCCGTCGGTGGCCTGTTCACGCAGCCAATCAATAACGACCTGGACAGTGCGCCAGGGGATGGCATACCGCAGATAGGTCAGTGTGGGGAAAACGGCCAGCGGGTATCCCTGCTCCTCGGTAATGAAGTAACCGAACAAGTCTTTATCTTTGTTAAAACCAACACCCTCAAAATGCGTATCATCGACGATGATGTAACGCCCACCGGCCTCGGCCAGCGGCTTGGCCAGTTGCGGCTCCCAGACTCGCTCGGCCAGCCATATCCCTTGCGGCTCTGTATCAAACCACTGCCGCACGGCATCGCTCAGCTTACGAATCTGGCCCAGCTTGTCGACATCCTGCAGGGTAGCCAGGATCGGCTCATAATAACCGCCGGTCAGGATTTCGACCTGGCCCTGCGCAGTTAGCGCCTTGATCCGCTCCAGTAATTCTGGCCGGTGCCTGACCAACCAGTCAAGCAAACTGCCCGTGAAATGAAGGCCGGTGTGAATACGCGGATGTTTCTCCAATGCCTCAACCAGGGGGAGGTATGCAACCTGATAGCCGTGTTCGTTGACGAAATCGAAGTTGCCCACCGGCTGATGGTTATGAAAAACGAGAGAAAGATATATAGGATTTATCATAATTCACTCCGACACAGGAGATGTAGTTGGCGGCGGGAATTTTAACACACGTCTACCTTCCAAGTCGAATACTGCTTACCCCATCCCTAACCGGGATCACGTGGTCGGCGCACCCCACAAGCTCTGAATCGCCGACCATCCGAACTGAGCAGCCACCACCAGCAGGAAAATGCCAGCCGCCACGGATATCCCGCGGATGATACCGGGTGTGATCCAGCGCCGCCCGCCAGCCGTCAGCGCGGAGACCACGATCACGTGGGTCATCAGCCCGCCGATGATCGCCAGCAGCGCCAGCAGGCCACCGCCCAGCGTACGGGTTGGTGGATGCAGGGCAAAATAGCCGCCGCCCAGCGTTAACCACCCGACAATCGTCAGCGGATTGAGCAGGGTAATACCCGCTCCGGACAGGTAACTCTGCCAGTTGCTGCTCCCGCCCGCTTCACCCTCGGTGTCCGGCTCTCGCAGCGCGCCGCGGATGGCGTCAATCCCCAGCCAGGCCAGCCACGCCGCACCCAGCCCCCACATGATGACGCGCAGCCACCACCGCTCCGCCAACAACGGCGCGACGCCAAAATACACCAGGCCGATATAGACGAGATCGGCGCTCACCGACCCGCTGCCGAAAAAGGTCGCGTTCCAGAATCCCCAGGTAAAACCGCGCTGAACCAGCCCAATGCTGACCGGCCCCACCGGCAGCGATACCAGGACTCCCAGCACGAAACCTTCCACCATCATGCGAGTCACCTGTTCTGTCCCTGTCGATTCATACCTATCACGGCGTAAACACACAGGTGGTCCGTCCGGCAGGAAGGCCGTCCACCCATGCTGACCTATAGTACCGTCAGCACTCTTACGCGACAAAGTCAACCTTTACAGCGGCAGCCGTGCAGGTTACCCGAATCCGAGTCTGCGCCGCGCCAGCAGCCACACCATGTATGCCCACCTTCGCAGAACCCTTGCCTGCCTGCCTCACACCCGCTACAGTAGACGACGGAACGATTGCGCCGCATCTATCTGGAGGTGAGCCATGTCCCGAATTCGCCGCCGGCGCTTCGCCATCCTGCTGGCACTCGGCCTGCTGCTGCTCGCGGCCTGTGGTGGCCCCGAACCCACCCCAACGCCAACCATGACGCCGTCGACCACGCCCACCTTCACGCCCACGGTGACCTTCACGCCAAGTCCCACAGCCACGCCCACCTTCACGGTCACGCCCACCTATACTCCCACCGAAGCACCCACGCCCCTCGTGTTTGCGACCAACACCGCCCAGCCCACGCCGATCGCCCTTGTGCTCGACGTGCAGGTTGGGATCGAGCCGCAGGCCATCGCGGCTGCCAGCGGCTTCATATGGGTCGTCCATCCAGAAGGCACCTTGCTGGCGCTGCTGCCCGACGGCACGATCCTGGCCACGGTCCGCGTGGATGGCGGCGCTACCGGCATGACCACCGACGGCACCCGGCTGTGGATCGCGCACCGGGAGGGCATAATCACCCAGGTGGATAGCACCACCGGCGCGATTACCGCACGCTGGCCGATGCCCTGCGCCGAATGTTTGCTCCGTGGTATTCATTGGGATGGCGCGGTGCTGTGGTGCTCCAATTTCGCGGAAAGCGCCCTCTACCGCCTGGATGTGACTAGCGGCGCCCTCACCACGCTGCCGGCAGGCGCCGACAGCCCAACCATGCTGACCAGCCAGGGCAGCCGCCTGTTCCTGCTGCACCAGAGCCTGGCTCAGCCAAGCATCGTGCTGACCGTGCATGATAAGGCCACCGGGGAAACCCTGGACAGTCTGACGGCCTCCGGCTTTCCCACGGCCCTCTTGAGTGATGAGACGGATGTATGGCTTTCCCTGCGAGAGGCGGAATCAGGGGTGCTGGTGCGCCTGGACGCCCAAACTCTCGGCGAGACCGGGCGGATCGAAACCACGCCGGCCAACGCCCTGCTGATGATCAACGGCAGCTTGTGGAGCGCCGACTTCGAGACAGACACGGTATCTCGGCGCGACCTCACCTCGGGGGAACTGCTCGACCGCTACTCCGTCGGGGATTTGCCGCAGGCGATGGCCTTCGATAACGGTTTGTTATGGGTCGTCAACCGGCGGGCCGGCACGCTGACCCGGCTGTGGCTGGGGCAGTAGCCCTCAGGAACGTTTCAATCCACGGTATCCGGTTGTTCTTCCTCCGGCGGCGCAGGAGCAGCCGTAACCGGCACGCCAAACAGCCGCTGGCGGCGTTCCAGGGGTTGGGTATAAAACCAGACAAACACCGGCACGGCCACCAGCAGCGGTCCCAGGCACGCGCCCAAGACGAGGTTGGTTACCGTGGGCAATCCCAGCGCACCGCCCAGCGCCCACAACAGGCCGGCGGCGGCCATAAACGCCACAAACACCGCCAGGCCCAGGCCGACCGACCGCGTCACCATGGTCCGGTTAAAAGGCGTTCCTGTATTGCTCATACGGCGCTCCTCTGGCCCCGGCAAACCGGCGGCAGCCGGCTGTCACTCCCAGGTCCACAGCCAGGTGTCTATGAACCGACAGTTAACGAAACTCCCATCGAAACTCAGGGAGCTGATACCCACGCCGCCCTCAACCGGGGTGTTGGGCCGCACAAAGACCACCTCGCCATTCACATAGACGGAAACACGGTCACCCTGCGCGACCAGAATAACT
>DAOUEM010000097.1:0-2596 GCA_034430555.1 Anaerolineae bacterium
GCGACGGCAACGCCTGCTTCTCCCCGGCCAACATCTACGTCGAGACGGGCGGCCCGCTCAGCCCGTTGCAGTTCGCGGAACACCTGGCGGAACTGGCGGCCCACATCCCGCCCAAGGCCTCGTTCGGCGTGGCCGAGCGCGTGATGAACTACCGGCAGAGCCAGTTGCAGCGCCGTCTGCTGGGTGAAGACGTGCGCGTGATCAAGTCGCGCAATACCGATTACACCGTCATCGTGGATAACAGCAACCCCAGGCTCTCGCCCACCTGCCAGGAGCGCACGGTCATGGTCAAGCCGCTGGCGGACATCGCCGACGTGCCGCGCCATGCCCAGCACCTCAACGGCCACCTGCAAACCGTGGGGCTGGCCGTGCCCAGCCAACACATCCCGGAGATGGCCGACCGGCTGGGCGCGCTGGGCGCGACCAACGTGGTCATGCTGGGCGCGGAGTACATCCTGGACCTGGCCGAGTGCCACGACGGCATCTTCAACACGGCGCAGATGTTCATGTCGGGCAGGTGGTAGACGGCCTCCGGCGGGGAGGCCAGGTGCAAACGCCAGCGGATGGCGGTGGGGTCGTTGGATTGGGCCATGAGAACCTCCTCGGCGCACGACAGGTGGTTATCATCCCCCCGTATGTCGTCCATCATGCCAGACGACACGAGATACCGTCATTGCACCGCCTTTACGACCCTTGTTGTGCACCCTCTCCTATGTTAGAGTCGGGGCCAATCGACGTTTCACCCCCACCCTTTACCTGATGTATGGGAGGTTGCACAACGCATGGTCAGTGAAGTCACCCCGAACAAACTGGAAGTCACCCCCCGCCCGGCCAAGTGGGCGGATGTCCCCGACGAGCAATGGACCGACTGGCGCTGGCAGATGAGCAACCGCCTGAACACGGTCGCCGAGCTAAGCGAGATCATCAACCTGACCGAAGAAGAAATGGACGGCATCAGCCAGCAGGGGCTGTTCCGCATCGACGTGACGCCCTACTTCGCCGCGCTGATCGACCCCGACGACCCCACCTGCCCGGTCCGCCGCCAGGTGATCCCGCTGGGCCGGGAAAAAGAGGGCTTTGATGCCGTGATGGCCGATTCGCTCAGCGAGGATGCACATTCGCCGGTGCCGGGCCTGGTGCACCGCTACCCGGACCGCGCACTGATGCTGGTCACCACCGAGTGCGCCAGCTACTGCCGCTACTGCACGCGCTCGCGCATCGTGGGCGATTCCTCGGCCAACTTCAGCAGCAGCGACCACGAAGAACAGCTCAATTACCTGGCGAACACGCCCCAGGTCCGCGACGTGCTGCTCTCCGGCGGCGACCCGCTGACGATGCCGCCCAACCGCCTCGCCAACCTGCTGCGGGCGCTGCGCTCCATCGAGCATATCGAGATCGTGCGCATCGGCTCGCGGGTGCCCATCTTCCTGCCGCAGCGCATCACCGACGAATTCGTGGAGATGCTGCGCGAGTTCCACCCGCTGTGGCTCAACATCCACGTCAACCACGCCAAGGAAATCACGCCGGAGCTGAGCCGCGCCTGCGCCAGGATGGCCGACGCCGGCATCCCGCTGGGTAACCAGTCGGTGCTGCTGCGCGGCGTCAACGACAGCCCGGAAGTGCAGATGGAGCTGGTGCACAAGCTGGTCAGGAACCGGGTGCGTCCCTACTACCTCTACCAGTGCGACCTGGTGCAGGGCGCGGGCCACTTCCGCACGCCGGTCTCGGTGGGCCTGGAGATCATCGAGGCGCTGCGCGGGCATACCTCCGGGTACGCCGTGCCCACCTACTGCATCGACGCGCCGGGCGGCGGCGGCAAAATCCCCGTGCAGCCCAACTACGTGCTCAGCCAGTCGCCGGGCAAGATCGTGCTGCGCAACTACGAGGGCTTCATCACCACCTACTACGAGCCGGATGAACCCTACGACCGCAAGGCGCGGGAAGAACTGTGGCTGGAAGGCGACGGCCAGCGCGAGGAAGGCCTGCAAAAAGGCGTGGCCGACCTGCACACCGGCAAGCGCCTGACGATCAAGCCGGAGGGCTTCGACGACATCCACAAGCGGGGCCGCGAGGGCGACATCCTCAAGCGGGGCAAGCGCAACTTCCTGGACAGCTACGACGAACTCAGCCCGAACCGGTAGGGACACCTCAAGCGATATCACCTCTGTAGGGACATCCGGCCGGATGTCCCTACAAACACACTCCCACCTCTGATCCCCCAAAGATTCGGATGCCGCCGGTCTCTCCCGCCGCGTATACTACGGATACCATCTATACGCATCCAGCGGAGAGACAGCCATGAAAAGCGGCACCTGTCCCAAGTGCGGGTCGACGGAAATTCATGTCAAAGCAAATCCCCATTGGGGCTACAATTACGATAATCTGTTTATCAGATACGCCTTTTGGGGACCTGGTAGGGCACAAATTGAGCGATACGTCTGCATGGATTGCGGCCTGATCGAGCAGTATGTGCATTCCCGCGGCGACATCGAAGAAATCCAGAAACACTGGCCGCACATCCTCGAACGGGAGAAGCGCGAGAAGAGAAAACGCTAAACTCTACCCCCTCGCAGGACGTTCTTCCCCCGACTGTAGG
>DAOUEM010000098.1:0-1925 GCA_034430555.1 Anaerolineae bacterium
GCCTCCAGCAGGTACGCTGCCAGGCCATCGTGCTCTCGACACCACAGTGCCAGGTCGTGCAGCGCCTTTTCGGCCTGAATGGGCGTATTGTCAAAGCCCAGCAGCAAGGTGGGGGCCGGCGGATCGCCCTCTCGTTTGACCATCTTGTCATAGATGGCCGTGAACAGGCCCTCGGTGCCGGCAGCGGCGCCGATGGCATCCACCTGGAGCGCTGTGAGGTACCTGGCCATGGCAGCGGTCAGGTCCCGCGCGCCGTCCAGCAACTCGCCGGCCGCCAGCTCCTGCAGCGGCCTGTCCCGCCAGCGGTCCACGGCCTCGGCGTAGCGGGGACGGGCGACCTCGCGCCAGTGCCGCTCGCCGTTGCGCAGGAGCCTCGGAATGGCCGGCGCCATTCTCGCCAGGATCCAGATCCAGTCGCGGCAGCCAAGCTTCACGTAGAGATAGGCATAGTCGTTGATGGTGGTCAAATAGTTGTCCAGGCCGCCTATTGAGCCGCCGATGGTTTCCGAGATCGTCGCCTGCATCCCGGCGTTGATGGCCGGCACAGCCATCGTGGCAAACAGGGGCGTCAGCGGATCGGGCATAAGGTCGGCGATGCTGCCGCGCATGTAGGGCCCCTTGGGATCGGGCATCGGCCACCCGGCCGGCGGCTCGATCTCGGGCTCGGGCAGCGCCGTGATGGGCCGGGCCTGGACAATGGCAAACGTTCCGTCGGCCAGCGCCCACTCGATGTCCATGGGCCTGCCGTACAGGCTCTCGATCTGCACGCCCAGCCGCACCAACTCGGCAGACGCCTCTTCGTCGAGCACGGGGGCGCGGCGCAGCTCGGCAGGGACCGGCTGCTCCTCGGTGCCGCCGTTGACGCGGGCGGTCAGCACCTGCTTGTCGGCGATCTGGCGCTCCAGCACCGCGCCGCTGGCCTTGTCCACGGTGAGCGCGTCGGGCGTTACCAGCCCGCCGACGACCGCCTCGCCCAGGCCCCAGGCGGCGCTGATCATCACTTGATCGCGGCGGCCGGTGACAGGGTTGGCGGTGAACAGGATGCCCGCTGCCTCGGCGGGCACCAGCGTTTGCACCACCACCGCCAGGCTCAGGCCCTCGATGGCGATGCCCTGCCGCGCCCGGTAGCCGATGGCCCGCCCCGTCCAGAGGGAGGCCCAGCAGCGCTTGACCGCCTCCAGAACGTCGCCATATCCCTGGACGTTGAGAAAGGTGTCCTGCTGCCCGGCAAAGCTGGCCTCAGGCAGGTCTTCGGCCGTAGCCGACGAGCGCACGGCGACGACGGGGTCCCGCCCGGCCAGCGCGGCATAGGCCAAGGCGATGGCGCCGGCCACGTCCGGCGGAGTCTGCGCCCCGGCGAACAGCGCCCGGATGGCCCCCGACGCGGCTTCCAGCGTGGCCGGCTGGCTGATGTCCACCGCTTCCAACGCGGCCAGGATGCCAGGTTGCAGGTCGTTCTCGGCCACGAAACGCCGGTAGGCCGCCGTGGTCACGTGAAAGCCGTCCGGCACCGGCACACCGGCGCTCGCGAGCCGGGCCAGGGAGGCCCCTTTGCCGCCCACGGTCTCCAGCGTCGCCCCTGGATCGGCCAGGGGCAGCACGTACTCGGAAGACGTCGAGTTCGTCGCCATGGTGCCCCGATTCATCCCTTCCTCCCCACGTACATGGGCTGGCAACTCTCCCATCTCACTACCTCCTGATCTGTCGTGCCACACACATCATGTTTCAAGCCTCGCCCAGGATCTCCACCGTCCCCCGCCCGCCGTCCACGCGCACCCGGTCGCCGGTGCGCAGGCGCGTCGTGGCGCTGCCACAGCCGACCACGGCCGGGATGCCCAGCTCGCGGGCGACGATGGCCGCGTGGGACAGTGGCGCCCCCACGTCGGTGACGACGGCGGCGGCCCGCGGGACTATGGGCGTCCAGC
>DAOUEM010000099.1:0-4514 GCA_034430555.1 Anaerolineae bacterium
CCATCTCTAGCCAGTTGTGTCCGTATTGCGCATCTGCCTTGAGCGGTGCGTTCAGGCTGAAGGCCTGTTCCATCGTTTCGCGGACCAGCGCCCCGGCTTCATGCACGGCGTCCTCGGCGACTTCCAGCACCAGTTCGTCATGCACCTGGAGCAGCGACCTGACCTGCAGCGAGGAGGCCTGCAGCTTTTGATGCAGATTGATCATGGCGAGCTTCATGATGTCGGCGGCGGTGCCCTGGATCGGCATGTTGATGGCCTGGCGTTCGGCCCGCTGGCGAATGAGCGACCGACCGCTGCCGCTTTGCTGCAATTCGGGGAAGTAGCGGCGTCGGCCCAGCAGCGTTTCCAGGTAGCCCTGATCGGCGGCCCGGAGTTTGGTATCGTCCAGGTAATCGCGCACGCGGGGGAACTGGCGGAAGTAGTTGGCGATGAAGGTCTCCGCCTGTGCCAGAGTCAGGTCGCTGTCGCGGGCCAGGCGGAAAGCGCCCATCCCATAGAGCAGGCCGAAGTTTACGCTTTTGGCGAAGCGCCGCTGGTCGTAAGTAACCTCGTCAAAGGGGATGTCGTTCACGGTGGCGGCCGTCGTGCGGTGAATGTCCAGGCCTTGGCGGAAGGCGTCCAGCAGGGTGGGGTCCTGGCTGACGTGGGCCAGGACACGCAGCTCCACCTGGCTGTAATCGACGGCCAGCAGGACGTGGCCTTTCGGCGCGAGGAAGGCTTTGCGGATGCGGCGGCCCAGTTCCGTGCGGATCGGGATATTCTGCAGGTTCGGGTTGTCGCTGCTGATGCGGCCGGTTACGGTCCCGGTCTGGTTGAAGCTGGTATGCAGCCGCCCGGTCGCCGGGTTGACCAGCTCCGGCAGCGCGTCCACGTAGGTGCCTTTCAGCTTGGTCAGCTCGCGGTGTTCCAGGATGTGGGCCACGATCTCGTGCTTGTCCCGCAGGTTCTCCAGGACATCGGCGGCGGTGGAAAAGCCGTGCGTGGTCTTTTTGATGCCCTCGGTCGGCAGTTGCAGCTTGCCGAACAGCACGTCGTTTAGCTGCTTGGGGCTGTTGATGTTGAACGGCCCGTAGCCGCCGGAGAGATCGTAGATGTCCTGTTCCAGGGTGCCCAGGCGGTCGGCCAATTCGGCGCTCATTTCTGCCAGGAAGTCGGTATCCAGCAGGACGCCGGCCATCTCCATGTCGGCCAGGATGGGAATCAGGGGCATTTCCAGTTCATCGTAGAGCTTTTTCACCCGCTTCTCTTCCAATTCCGGCGCGAGTTCTCCCACCAGCTGGAAGGTGATGCCGGCATCGGCGGCGGCATAGGGCGCGGCGCGCTCCACGGGAACCCGGTCGATCGTGATCTGGCCCCGGCCAGAGCCGATCAGGTCTTCGATAGGCGTCATCTCGATGCCCAGCCGGACGAAGGCCAGGTTCTTCAGGCCCTTGTTGCGGGTATTGGGGTTGCTCAGCCATTCGGCGATCATGGTGTCAAAACGAATGGGCGTCACGGCCAGACCGTAGCGGCGCAGAACCACCAGGTCGTATTTGCCGTTGTGCGCGTACTTGGGGATGTCCGGGTCGGTGAGCGGGCCGCGGATGGTTTCCAGCACCGTTTCCAGTGGAAGCTGCTGGAGGGCGGCTTCGTCCAGCAGGGCATCCTGACCCTCGCCGGGCGGCGGCGTGTGCCCCACCGGGATGTAGTAGCCTGTATCGGCCTGCACCGCCAGGGCGATGCCCACCAGCTTGGCGCGCATCTGGTCGGTGCTGGTGGTTTCCACGTCGAAGCTGATGGCCGAGGCGCCGTGCAGAGTCTTTGCCAGGGAAGCCAATGCCTGCTCATCCTGCACAATGATGGTCTTGACCGTTTCCACGATCGGGCCATCTGGCGTGGCCAGCGGCGCCGCAGCTTTGACGTTGGTTTGCGCCTCGTCGCCAAACATACTGAGCTGTTGGGGGCCGTCAGCTTCCGCGGCGGCTGTCGGTTCTTCTTCCTGCGTCAGACGGCGAAACAAGGATCGGAACTCTAATGCCTGGAACAGGCTGGCGACATCCTGGCGGTCGAAGTCGTGGGCGACGCAGGCGTCTAACGCCAGGCTGACCGGGGCATCACGTTGGATACGGGCCAGCTTCTGGCTGAGAAACGCCGTCTCGCGGTTGGCTTCTAGTTTGGAACGCTGGCCTTTGGGCAGGCTTTCCAGGTTGTGATAGATGCCTTCCAGTGTCTGGTAGGTTTGGAGTAGATTGGTCGCGCCTTTTTCGCCGATGCCCTTAACGCCGGGGATGTTATCGGAGCTGTCGCCCATGATGGCCTTGAGATCGACCAGTTGAGCCGGTTCCAGGTCATACTTCTCGCGGAAAGCGGCCGGGTCAAAGTCCTGGTTGCTCTTATTCCAACGGCCCGGCGGCAGCCGGACGGTGGTGTGCGCGCTGACCAGTTGGAGCAGGTCGCGGTCGCCGGTGATGATCAGCACGTCCAGGTCCTGATCCTCGGCCTGGCTGGCCAGCGTGCCCAACAGGTCGTCCGCTTCGAAGCCGTCCACCTCCAGAATCGGGATATTGAAGGCCTCCACCAGTTCGTGTATACGCACCATCTGGGTGCGCAGTTCGTCCGGCATTTTTTCGCGCGTGCCTTTGTAATCCGGGAACAGCTCGTCGCGGCCGCTCATGCCCCGGTCAAACGTCACCAGCAGGTATTCGGGGCGGTCTTTATCGAGGATATCCAGGATGGTGCGGGCAAAGCCATAGGTCGCATTGGTTGGCTCGCCATCGCGGGTGCTGAACGTTTCGACCGGCAGGGCGTAAAACTGCCGGTAGGCCAGGGCGTGACCGTCGACCATGATCAGGGTGGGACGCTGCTTGTGGCTCATAACCGTTCTACCTCGTGACTACTGAAGGCTGTTGATGCCCGGTGTCTTGTCGGTTGGATGCCGGTATCGTACGCCTAACTTTAACGCGAATCGCCCGGGTTGACCATATGTTCGGCTGGTCAGGTCAGCCCGGTAAAAGCAGCGGCAGCGACTGGTCTATTGGAAGTCGGGCAGGGCGGCGGGGTGGATGGTTATGCCTCGCGCTGGTAGCTGATGAAATTACTGAGTTCTTCGTTGGTCAGCGGACGGCCCGGTGCGACGACGTAATAGGCGTCGGCCCACAGGGTGGTGTAAGGTTCGCCTGCCGGATCGCCGTTGGCGCCGAGCTCCGGGCGGGCTGCCAGGACGCGCCGTGCCGTCTCGTCCATCAGGGTTTCCACGACCTGTGAGGGGGTTTCGCCGGGGGCGACGCTGATGACCACGCTGATGTAGTCCGGCTGCACGTCGATTTGTTCCGGCAGCCAATGGTGCGACGTGATGATCGTGTCCAGCCAGACGGTCAGGGCATCGACCAGATCGTCGTCCAGCTCGGCTTCCGGGTCGCTTAGAATCCAGGCGCAGGCATACTTGACCAGCGTGGCCGGGTCCAGCAGCGGCTCGGATTCGGCGGCTTCACGCTCATCGTCGGTGCCGCCCTGGGCATCTTCCGCCTGGGTAGCCAGCGCCGGGCCGTCACCCCCCTCGGAAGCCATCGTGCCGGTGATGCCGTGCCCCGTGTCATCCGGCTCGTGAGTCACGGCCAGCACCTGCTCGCTGGGATCGGGCGCCGGTGTTTCGTAGGCAAGGTCGTCGGCCTGGTCTGCCGGCGCTTCAGCCTCCTGGTAGGACGCCAGCAGGGCATCGGTGAGGGTTTTGGCCTGCTGGCGGATGCCGCGCAGGTGCATGTTCTCCGTAAAGATCATGACCAGCACCATGTCGTCGACCGTTGGCGCTGCCACGGCCATAAAATTAATGCCCGATTCCGGCAGCGACACAAACTTGATTTTGATCTTGCCGCCAGACATGACCGTCTCATAGTCCATCATCTCGACCAGCGCGGTGATGTCATTATCGGACAGCCCACCGGCGGATGCGATCACCGACTCGTGGCGCATGAGCAGTGTCGCCTGGGCGGATGATTCCAGCGTGTGCTGGGTCAGCTGCAGGGCCAGCGCTGCGGCCTCAGCGTTCTCAGCGTGATCGCCGGTTCTGGCGGCGGCTTGTCCGGCCTCGGGGTCGTCGGGTGGTGGGGTGGCGGTGGATTCCGGCATGAGCATATCAACCGGCCGTGTTGACCCGGTTTCGATCTGGTCGCGAATCTCATCCGGCATGGGAATCAACTGCCGGTCCTCCGGCTCGATCATATCGGGCGAGGGCGTGGTCGAGCCATCAGGCAGATCGGCCGCGGCCAGCGCTTCCAGCAGGTCCTGCTCGACTTCGCCGAAGGACATATCCTCAACATCGGATATCTCGGAGAATGCCCGGATCATCTCATCCGGGATTTCCACCGAGTCGGAGTCGGACTGTTCTTTGAAGTCGGTGATTGCGATCAGGTCGCGGACGGTGCCCGAATCCTCCAGGGTGGGCATGGGCGGCTCTTCGGCGGCCAGCTTCTGGAAAAGCTCCTCCTCCTCGGTGGTTGGCTTTTCCTGCTCGGCGGCTTGCTCGGCTTCTGCTTCCG
>DAOUEM010000100.1:0-10292 GCA_034430555.1 Anaerolineae bacterium
TACTTCCACTTGATGGTGCAGCCGACCGGCGGCGTGGTGGCCGGGGCCGGGGCCTGGCCGGCCAGCACCGCGTCGAGCGCGTCGCGCAGGTAGGTCGCTTGGACGGCTTCCGGCTGCTCGTAGTTGTCGTCTATCGCGCCGTGGTAGCGCAGCGTGCCCCCCGCATCGAACAGGAAGACTTCCGGCGTGCGCTCCGCGCCGTAGGCGGTGGCGATGGCCTGTGATTCGTCGCGCAGGTAGGGAAAGTTGAAGCCCTTGTCGGCGGCGTGCGTCTTCATGTTGGCGAAGCTGTCGGCGGGATACTTCTGGTCGTCATTGGCGCCGACGGCCAGGAATTGCACGCCCTGCTCGGCGTAGTCCGCCTGAAGCTGGATCATGCGGTCTTCCCAGGCCAGCACGTAGGGGCAGTGATTGCAGCTAAAGATCACGGCCACGGCTTTTTTGTCGGCGTAATCGCTCAAGCTGTGGACCTGGTCGTCCACGCCGGGCAGCTCAAAGGGAATTGCCTGGTCGCCGGGTTTCACGTTAGCCATACTAATCCTCCATGGTTTGCCAAAGGGTTTGGTTAAACGGGCGGGCTGTCGCCCGCGGTGTCAGCCCGCCATGGCCTGCCGCAGGGCCTGGCGAATCGTCTCCGGCGAGGGCAGGGGCGAGATGCGCCCGTCCTCGTGCCGGTAGATGCGGCAGCTTAGCAGGTAAGCGGTATCCGGGGGCAGCGGGTCGATGTCTTGCCCGTCGAAGCGGATGGTCGGCGAGCCGGTGAAGCGCCAGCGCTCGGCCTCCGCTTCCGTCTCTACCCTGATGATCTCGATGGGTGCGTCGACGCCTTCCTCGGCCATCACCTGCCGCAGCCGGTCCAGCGCTTTGTCGTGCGAGGGGCAGTCTTCGAAGTATAAAAAGGTGATGTCCACGGTAAACCTCCCGAACGGCTAATTGCTGCCGAGCCGGTCCAGATTGTAACATATCCAGGGCGCGGGGGGTGAAAAACCCAACCTTCAAGGCCCGCATCTCACGCTTTCTACCGGTAGGATGAGCCGCCCGTCGGGCAACGGCTGACCGTCGAGTGTAACCGGCAGCCGGTCGCCGGTGGCCGGCAGGTAGAGGCCCACCGCTACCGTCACGATCGAGTCGTCGGCGGGCAGGGTGTAGCGGTCGCTCAGGTGCTGGCCGGGCCGCCACAGCGAGGTCGGGTACAGGCCGGCCAGCGGCGGGCCGTCGGCCTGGGCCACCAGCGCCCCATCGGTATCCAGCCCGTGCACGAAGGCCGTGAAGTCGGCGTCCAGCATACCATCGACGCGCCAGTACAGGTCGACGGTCATCTGATCGCCGGCGGACGTCACCGAGGCGCAGGTCAGCGCCAGCGAGTCGCCCAGGCGGACGTCCAGGTGGTCCGCTGCCGGCGGATCGCTGCCGGCGATGGGGATGGCCGGCTCCAGCCACAGGTGATCGCCGCCTGTAGTCAGGGGCAGCGGCTCCTCCTGGCCGGACACCTGCATCGTGATCCGCAGACGACCGGCGTAGGGCGGGGCGTCCTCGAACACGTCCAGGCGATAAAACACCGAGACGAACCGCTCCGGCGTGGTGTCGTCCGGGAACTGCGTGTTCAGGCTCACGTTGATGCGGCTGCGCCCGTACACGTCGGACAGCGGTCCCGCCAGCTCAATGGTGGGCCCGACCCGGCCCGGCAGTTCGCCGTGCACGCGCCAGTACAGCGTCAGGTCCAGCGTGCCGCCCGGCCCGGCCTGCGATGGGTCCAGCGTGTAGCCCAGCAGCTCGACTTCACCCGCGCTGCCGAAGCGGGCATGGACCGGCGTCTGCATGTAGGCAGGCGAATCCGGCGGCGAATCCAGGCGGAACAGGGCCGTATGCGGCTGCACGATCAGCGTATTGACCAGCGTGAAGACCGCGATCCCCCCGGCGACGATCAGCGCTGCCCGCCGCGTGATCCGCTCGCCGTCCAACGTGTTGGCCTGGTAGGGGCGAGGCGGTGCCTCGCCCGGCGGTGCCTCGCCCGGCGGTGCCTCGCCCCTGCGATACCACAACAGAAACAGGGTCACCCCGACGCTTAGCAGGCTGATCAGCGTGCTGACGGTTTGCAGCGGCGTGCCCGCGTAACGCAGCCTGACCGTGTGTGTGCCTGCCGGCACGTCGACGGTGATCAGGCCCAACTCGTCGTCCGGGGTGATGTCCACCGGCGCGCCGTCCAGGGTGGCCGTCCAGCCGGGGTAATAGTACTGGCGGAAGCGCACCGGCTGCCCCTCTGTCACCGTGACGCGCACCGCGCCGCCGCCCAGCGGTTCGGCTTGCAGGTCCGGCCACCCGTCGAGCCGGTCCTTCACCTGCACGTTCAGGTGGAAGGGGTCCAGGACGTAGGTCTCTTTGTCCGGCGCGGGGTCCCAGGCGACCGTCCGGCCCCAGGCCGGGTTGAACTCGTTGTAGGAGGTGGTGCCCCAGTGGAAATAGGTCTCTTCGTACAGGATTTCGTCCAGCGCCGAGAGGTTATCCCACTGCTGGACGTCCTTTTCCAGCAGCAGCCAGGGCAGGGCCGTGACCAGGACCAGCGGCAGCAGCGCCGCCAGGCCGATCCAACGGCGGCGGGGCGGCAGGAGGAGCAGGATACCCCCGCCCGCCAGCGCCGCGATCAGCGCCCCGAAACGGAAAAAACGCCAGGCGAAGCGCGCGTTCGCCAGGAAGGGCACCGCCGTCCAGACCGGCAGCGAGATTTCCTGGATCAGGAAGAGCAGCGCCAGCAGCCCCAGCCCCAGGATCGACGCCGCGCCGAAGCGCCGCCGCCATAACAGCCCGCCCAATCCGCCCAGGGCCAGAACCAGCCAGGACAGCCCCATGGTCGGCAGCAGCAGGAACTGGACGTCGGTGCGGTCCAGCGGCGCGGGCTGCCGGACCAGGTCGCGCGCCTCCAGGAAGTTATCCATCAATTCCGGGACCGGGTCCTGCCCCGCCGCCTCGACGAAGCGCAGTTCCCCCGCCACCGGCAGCACGAAGATCGCGGCCAACCCCAGCGCCAGGAGCGCCCCGCCGCCCAGGCCCAGCAGGCGAGTCAGCGCCGCCCGCCGGTCGGTGCGCGTCTCCCACAGGACCAGCAGCAGGCCCCCCGGCACCAGGAACACCGCCGTCATGATGGTCAGCGGCAGGTGGGTCATCGCCAGCGCGGCAGTCGAAATCGCCAACCCGGCCACGTTGCGGCGCGATGGCCCTCGCGCGACGCACACCACGGCCAGCGCGATCCACGGGATCAGGGCCGCGCCCAACGTCTGGGCCAGGCTGCCCTGGTTCCACACCTCGAACAGGCGCGACGGCGCATAGGCCCACAGCATCGCCGCCAGGATCGAGGCCCCGCCCGGCAGGAAGGCGCGCCCCAGCCGGTACGCGCCCAGCGTGCCCAGCAGCCACGCCCCGGCCATGATCAGGTTGTAGGCGGCCACCGCCCCGACTCCCAGCAGGCCCAGCAGCCCGCCCAAATGATAGACCAGCGGCGGGTAAAAGTTGAAGATCGGGTAGCCGTAGCCCAGGTGGAAATAGGTGACCCAGCGCGGCCAGAAGTTACCCGCCTGGTAGGCGAGCATCATGGCGTACAGGCGGTGCAGGTGGATGGCGCTGTCCGCGGCGCGGATGATGCCGTCCGGGAAGGTGAGCGCGATGCCGGGCAGGGGGAGGGCGGCGGCGGCCAGCCAGCCGGGGTCAATGTGGTGGAGCCATTGTCCCAGCCAGTGCCGTGCGTATTTCAGGATACCGATGGCCTTTTTCCTTTGATGGTTGATGCTGGCTCAGGCAGGGCTTAGGATGAGGCCTCGAGCGGCAGGCCGCGTCCCGCCAGCACGGCGGCGATATCCGCGAAAACCGCGTCCTGGTCCTGACAGGCGTCGATCACGGCCCAGCGCTCCGGCTCGGCGGCGATCAGCGCCCGGTAGCCCTGGTAGGCGCGGTGGTGGAAGGCCAGCGCCTTGTCGTCCAGCCGGTTCCATTCGACGTCGTTGCTGGCCCGGCGGCGCAGCCCGACATCCGGTGGGCAGTCCAGGAAGATCGTCAGGTCCGGCGTCAGTCCATCGGTGGCGAAGGTCGTGATCGCCCGCAGCGCGGCCAGGTCCAGCCCGTAGCCGTGGCCCTGGTAGGCCAGCGTCGAATCGTAAAAGCGGTCGCTGACCACGATCTTACCGGCGGCCAGCGCCGGACGGATCACCTCCGCCACGAGCTGCGCCCGCGCCGCACTGAAGAGCAGCGCCTCCGCCTGCGGGATCATCGCGGTGTTGTCCAGGCGGTTAAGCAGCACCTCGCGCACCTGGTCGCTGATCGACGTGCCGCCCGGTTCTCGTGTGGCAATGACGGGGTAGCCGGCTGCTTGCAGCGCGTCCAACGTGCGCCGGAACTGGGTCGTCTTGCCGGAGCCGTCCGGCCCCTCAAAGGTGATGAACACGGTGCGTCCTTTGCCTCGAATGCCGCCGGCCATTGTACTCCGCCTGGCGCGACAGGCACAGTCCCATTTACCGGCGCGCATCGTCCGGCTCAGTCCACCTCCGGCGCTTCGATGGTCACCGGCGCGCCGAACTCGCTCAGTTTGACGATCACCGTGGTCACCTGATCCATCAGGATGGGCACGCTGCCCGTCATTTCGGCGGTCAGTTCTACCAGGAAGGCCGTTTCGCTGCTGATCATCACCAGGAGGTGCGTGTTGGCGTCCACGTGCAGGGTGATGTCGATGGTCATCTGCTCTAGCATCGCCTGGAGCATCGCCGCCGCGTCGCCAGGGAAGGCCGAGGTATTGAACATACCGGCCAGCGCGTCTCCGGCCACGGCGGCCACTCCCGCCGAGTCGAGCGATAATTCGAAGGCGCGCACGCCCTCGCCGGCCTCCGCCGCCGGTTCGATCTCGCGGATGGCGGCCACGGTTTGCAGGTTCAGTGGATAAAGCAGGATTTGCGAGCCGACGTCCACCATCCCTTCGAAGTCCAGCATGTTGCCGCCGGGCAGACTCTCCGGGTTTTCGGACCAGTTGACCCAGCCGCTGGGTACCAGGCCGGCGGTGAGCGGTTCGAATTCGGTAATGCGCGCATAGATATCGCCGTCGACCATGATCATGCCCATCGTCATGTTGACCGTGGTTTCACTCTGGCCGGCAGCTTCTACGATCATTTCCTGGACCAGGGTCATGTCAATGGCTGCCGTGGCCGGTTCCGGGTCGGCGACCTGGACGACCACGCCGTCGATCACCTGGTGGATGACGTTGTGGGCGGCCTCGATTTCGGTGCCGCCGAGGCTGGTCGACATGACCTGCTCGACGTGATAGTCCATGTTGAGATGGTAGGTGTCTTGCAGGGCGAAGAGGTCGAAGGCCTTGACGACGTAAGCGAGCAGTTCGCGCGCTTCTGCGGAAAGGCCGTCGCCCTGCGCCGCGGCAGGGATCAGGCTGACGGTCAGCAGGCCGGCAAGCAGCAGGCCCGCCAGGGCGGTGACGCGCAGGAATCGCGGGGTCGTCATCAGATTGGGTCCCCTATGTTAGACAGATAACCGCATTCTACGCTGCTCATGGTGCACTCGCAAACAGCCGTTCGACCGCTTAATCGGGCGCCATGTGCGGTCCCCATTGGCGGCGCGCGCCCTCCAGCCGTGCGTCCTGCTGCCCATCGTTGTCCCCCCTTACGCTTGCTTGATGTTCAGATGTAGTCGTTCTTGGTCATCGACCTCACGTTCACCGCAGTAAACGCAACGCCCCGACTACCTTCAGCCGGGGCGTTGTCTGTCATCGAGGGAACCGGCCTACCGGTCTTCCCGGAAGATGCGCACGTGGCGGTTCGGCTCCTTGCCGTAGCTGTGGCTGACCAGGTTGGCCTTACGCGCCAGATCGTGCTGCCGCCGCCGGATGTAGGGCGGCTGTGGCTCCAGGTCGATCTGCTCCGTGCCGGAATGGACCTGCTGGATGGCCTGGTCGGCGTCGCGCAGCCCTTCCGACAGCGGGTCGGTTTCCCGCCGCTCCAGCTGGAACACGTCCACCAGGAAGTTCTCCATCTGCGTGACCGTATTGGCCCGCAGCACGAACACCGGGGTGCCGTGCCGCTCCGCGTCCACGATCAGCTTGGGACGGCGGCGGTAGTAGTTCTTGAGCGTAACCACCGCCTGCGCCTTGCCGACGTCCGCCTCGATGGCGAGCGGCAGGTTGAGGCGTTTGGCGGCCTGGGTCAGCCGGTTGCGGGCCACACCGTAGATGTAAACGTGCAGCGTCGGCAGGTCGCGCGGGTCCGCGCCGACCTCGCCGGGGTCAAAGACCGGCTTGGGCTTCGGCCCGGCGCCGTTTTTGCTGCGGCGGCCGCCGCGCTCGGTGGCGGCCACGGCGTTGTAGTCCGGCTGCTCGCTGGCGATGTCGATCGCGCCCTCGGCGTTGCGTGACCGGACTTCGGTCGGCAGCGGACGCCCGCGCAGGGCCGCATCCACGGCGGCGGCCACGTCTTCCAGCACCGCCAGCCGGTTGCGCGTTTGCAGCTCGATCAGCACGTCGAAGGTGGGGGGTGCGCGCCGCTCCAGGACGGTCTTCTGCGTGCCGCGCCGCCGCGCCTCTTCGTCGGAGAGCGTCACCGATTCGATGCCGCCCACCAGGTCGGAGAGGGTGGGGTTGAGCAGCAGGTTATCCAGGGTATTGCCGTGCGCCGTGCCGATGAGCTGCACGCCGCGTTCGGCGATGGTGCGCGCCGCCTGGGCTTCCAGCTCGCGCCCGATCTCGTCGATCACGATGACCTCGGGGTTATGGTTCTCCACCGCCTCGATCATGACCTCGTGCTGGAGGTCGGGGCGGGCCACCTGCATGCGCCGCGCCCGGCCCACGGCGGGATGGGGCACGTCGCCGTCGCCGCCGATCTCGTTGCTGGTATCGACGATCACCACGCGCCGCGATTCGGCCAGCACCCGGGCCGCCTCGCGCAGCATGGTGGTTTTGCCGACTCCGGGCGGGCCGAGGATCAGCACGCTCTGGCCGGATTCGATCAGGTCCTGGATGATGTCGATCGTGCCGTACACCGCCCGCCCGACCCGGCAGGTCAGGCCCACGACTTCGTGGCGCCGGTTGCGGATGGCGCTGATGCGGTGCAGGGTGCGCTCGATGCCGGCGCGGTTATCCAGGTCGAAGTCGCCCACGCGCTCCACCACGTATTCGATGGTGACCGGCGTGACCTCGATCTCGGAGAGCACGACTTCGCCGTCGGTGAAGCGCGCCGTGGGGACCCGCCCCAGGTCCAGGATGATCTCCAATAACTCACTGATACGATCGGGTTCCGTCAGCATGTGCCGGATAGAGGTCGGCAGCACGTCCAACAGCATCTCAATATCGTCTGTAATCCGATATTCCAACGTCATATAGTCTCTCTCTGGGCACAGCGTTCCGGGCACGCGCACGGCTAACCGCGCGACGCCGGTGCCCGGTCGCTGGTGTGTGTACCGCTATGGTTGGTTTGATTGTGACTTGTCCTGTGCAATGTTTTTCTTGACTCAGGTAACGGTTACGGGATTAGCATCGTAGGCTCACGATGCCTGGATTATCTCTTGATAAGGACGGTGATCATCGGTTGTTTCCCTCGTTTTCCACTGGATACTCGCCGTCGGGCCGCCGGGGATGGTGATGCCGCCCTTAACGGCCGGTAAAGGCGCGAACGCCGGGTGCTTCACGTGGGCCGCGGTATGTTTGACCATCACGGTCTGCCGCGCCCACGGCGAGAAGCCCAGGTCCTGCAGGGCGCTGCCCAGCCAGCTCTGGTATTGGCGCACGCAGCAGTAGACCGGCACGCGGGCCGTGTGCGACAGCACGTTCAGGGCGGCGCTGAGCACGTCCTGGGCGCGGTTCCCGGTCTGCGCGCAGGCCGAGGTCTGCGGATGCAGGTACGGCCTGAGGTAAATGCCCCGGTTGCCCTCGCTGATCGCCAGGTAGCTGCAGGCCTGTCCGTCCTGGTAGGTGACCAGGCCATCGGGCGGCGGGGCGGGATCGGCCTGTTGGGCCAGCCGCGGCACCGCCCGCGCGTGCAGGTAGCGGATGGCCGGCATGTCCTGCTCCGTGGCGCGATGCGGTACCACCGCCCGGTTGTAGGCCGGCGGCGGCTGCGGGTCGCGCCGCCAGATGTCCTGCTGCGCGTACGACGCGTAACCGGCCTGGCGCAGCGTCTCGAAGACCACGCTGTTGTCTGCTACTTCGGCCTGGATGGTCTGTGCCCCACTGCGGGCGGCGGCCACCGCCAGCGCATCCAGCAGGTGGAACCACGCGCCTTCCAGCGTATCGCTGGTGCCGTTGGTCAGCGCCGGGGCGATGAACACGATATGCGCGTGCGAATCGCCGGGTGGATGGCGGAACTGCCCGAAGACACGGGCGTTGCCATAACGCGCCACCACGGTGGGCGTGCCCAGGTCGGTCAATGGCAGGCGGGAGAGCGCGGCATCGCTGATGGTATGCAGACCGCGCGCCAGGTAGGTTTCGCTGTCCAGGCTGATGCCCCGTGATTGCAGGCGGTGCACCAGCGGCAGGTCGCTCAGTTGGAACGTCCGTGCCTCGGCCTCGGTGGTAAACAAAAGGCTCCCTCTAGTGCTCAGGCCCGCGTGAACGCTCAGAATCATCGCCGGCGCGGGCGCTGCTTGCGCTATCTACGATTGTACATGCCGGATGCGCCCTTGACAATGCTCAGAACTTTAGAGCGAATATCGGCCCGATAGAATATATCGGCTCGATAGAATATGTCTGAACGATATAAGTCGGGCCTGGGGGGTTACCGCTGCTGGTAGAGCGCCCACAGCGCGCCCAGGCGGTCCTCCAGCCGCGCCGCCAACTGATCCGGCTGGCCGGTGGTCACGTCGTCGTGGTTGGGGAAGACCACGTACGGCACCCGGATGCCCTTGACCGTCAGCCAGGCCGGGTCCGCCGCGCTGAACTCGGCGAAGTCCACCTCTTTGTAGAGGCGTTCCAGCTTCTCGTCTTCCAGCGCGTGCTGCAAGATGCTGTCCGGGCGGTCCGGGTTGAAGCGGCGGCGATTTTTGCGCAGCGATTCCTCGAGGGTCACGTCCAGGTAAAGCACAGCCGCCCGTTGCAGCAGGTCTTCCGAGAGGTGCTGGAAGGCTCCCTGAAAACCGCCGTGGACCGTCCCCCGCGAAAACTCGACGATGACCGTGCCCTCGTCGAGATAGGCCGGGTCGTCGCGGACCAGCCTGGCGTATTGCAGGCTGATGCGTTCGATCAGCACGTGCCACATGACGTCCTCGGTGAAGTAGTAGCCGGGCGTGGAATGCAGGCGCGGGTGTCCCAGCCGCTCCAGGATGTCGTCTTCCTCGAACCAGGCCCACAGCATGGGGAAGTCGTCGATCTCCCGGAAGGGGCCGATGTGGAAGCGGCGGGCGCGCTGCTCGTCGGGCGTGCGCTTGAGGAAGTCGATGATCTCGCTTTTGCCGGCGGCAGGACGCGCGATCAGGATCAGGACGTCGAAGGTATTCGACATGGCGGGTGCTCCTTATGGGTGCAGGAATCCGGGTTCGGGTGTGGGATGCGGGCCATTGTAGCGGGTATGGGTGGGGCGGACAAGATAGACGGTCCAGGGGTTTGACGCCCTGGGCGATCTGCGTGACACTTAGCGGCGATAGTGAGATAGTCGCGGAGGAAGCCGGTCATGCGTCGAAAGGTTTGTGTAATCGCTGGCACTGGCTTGTTGCTGGCGCTGATGTTGGGCAGTCTGGTTCCGGCTGCCCAGGGCGGGCCGCTTGTTCAGGCGACGCCCACGCCGTCCTTCCTGCCGCCGCTGGAACCGATCACGGCGGCCAACGTCGACCGGCTGGAGCAGGTGGCGGTGTTAGGGCGCGGAAGACCATTTTCTATCAAATGGTCGCCGGATGGCGGGACATTGGCCATACTCGGTCCCATCGGAGCCTCGCTAGTCGATGTCAATGAACCAGGGAATCCCCTACGTTGGCTGGAGTTTGACTGGCCATACTTCGTCGCTGACCATCTCGTCATGGATTTCAGCCCGGATGGCACGTCCCTGGCGGTCGCTGCTAACGGTCAGGCTATTTTGTTTGATACGACAACAGGTGAGAAGCGAGCCACGCTGGAATTTCCTTTCTGGTCGAGTGGGGCTATAGCTTATGGATCGCATGGTTTGCTGGCGGTGGGGGGGAGTATCGGACCTTATGGGCAGGTGAATCATATCGTCCATGTGTGGGATGTTGCTTCCGGTGAGATCAGATACAGTCTGGAAAATCTTGAGGACTGGACAGAGAGCCTGACGTTCAATAGTGACGGCACTGTGTTAGGCGCTGTA
>DAOUEM010000101.1:0-22761 GCA_034430555.1 Anaerolineae bacterium
CATCACGCCCGACGATCCGGACCGGCGTGCCATACGGCAGGCTGCCGATCACAGGTGCATCCAGACTCGGTGAGGCGCGCAGGTTGGCGCCGTCCGCTTGCACCGGTGGCGGCAGGATGACTCGTCCCCGGGCGGCGACAGGCAGCGTTTGGACTGCTTGCGCCGCGGTCCAGCCTGTGTGTCCCTCCGGGTCTTGCAGGCGCAGCCACCGTCCTTCCGGCGAGACTTCCAGAATGGTGGCGGCCCAGCCCGGTGCCAGTTCAGGTGCATCATCGCCGGGATCGGTTCCCGGCCAGTCGAGCAGCGGGATGGCCACCGGCGCTGTGACGGCAAAGGCTTCGAATAACTCGGAGAACGCCCAGCCGGTCACTTCGGAGGTCAGCCAGACGTGACGCCAGTGGCAGTCGTTATCGCGGGTGCTCTCAAAAGCCCAGGCTTCGCTGCCCGGCGGCAGGGTGACTACGAACGGCGCGTCGAGGGATGGCGAGCCGCGCAGGGCTACGCCGCTCTCAGCGACCAGCAGGGCGACTTCACGCAGGGTTGCATCGGGCAGCCAGCCAGTAACCGCTTCGCGCCCGGCCGGCCAGCGGACTTGCTGCCAATCGCCGTCAGCGGGCGGGCCATCCCGCCAGACGAGCGTGCCCGCCGTCAGGATAGACAGCGGCGCTGCGTCTACGGCTGGCTGCCGGCGCAGTTGGCTCTCGGTGATGACGATCAGACGCTGGTAAACGGGCTGCTCATCTCCCTGCGCGGCGGTGATCCACGGCGAGGTGATGAGCAGCAGGTAGGCAATCAACAAACATACGGCCGGCGGCAGAGCCAGCCGCGGCAGCAGGGCCAGCCGCGGCAGCAGGGCCAGCCGCGGCAGCCGCAGAATCACGGGCGTGGACGGTAGTGCCCACCGTGACGGTCGGGCCGCAAGCGCCGGACGATGGTCCTCAGGGCGCGAGGACGGCCAGCGATCCAAGTCCTACTCCGGGTTCAAACTCAATCAGACCGCTGGAAATCCAGGCCAGCCGGCCCGCCGATGTCGAGATCAGCAGCCAGCGACCTGCGGCGTCGCGGCCGGCTACCCAGACCTCTGCGCCATTGGGCACGGTGCCGCCGGAGATCGCGTCGATGGCCGGCAGGGTGCGCAGGTTGGCCATTTCGCTGTCGGCCAGCTCCACCACCCCTCGCGCGACCTGGTCCGTGCGGATGAATTGGCCGATGGTGGCCCACCCGGTTTCACCGATCCCGGTGGTGACGCGTATCCAGCGCCCATCGGCCAGGGTATCCTTGATAAACACGGGGGTCATGGCGGCTAAGGTCGCCGTTTCTTGACCGGCGGTGCTGTCCGGCCAGTTATAGAGCGTGATGTTGTTTTCCGCGGCGACGCCGTAATCAAAGCGCAGCAGCTGGGTTTCCGTCCAGCCGGTTTGGCCATCAGGAGCCAGCACGCGGGACCACTCGCCTGTCTCGTCGGTCTGCAAAATGAGCACTTCACCATTTTCATCGATGCCCGTCACGTAATTCAGCGGGTCGTTGGGCGCTTCAAAGATGACCAGTGTGCGGGTGACACGCGCACGGCTGAGCGGTGTAAAATGAAGGGCCCGTCCCCAACCTTGATCGCCGTCGGCGGTCTCGATTTGAAACCACGTGCCGCTGCTGTCGATGTCGAGGAGCGTGACCTGGGCGCTTTCTGAGAGCGCGGATACGAAGCCGCCGGCGTGGGAAGGCGCATCACGGAGGACCGTCCGTTCGACGCTAACGACGGCCTGGGGCATGTTGGCGTCCTGGGCCGCCGCAAACTGCACGCCCAGTGCCACGACCACAACCACAATCACTGTCAAGAGTAGTTTACGACGGTTCACGTTCTTCCCCCTGGAATGGTCTGGGTAAGGCTTCACACATCCGTATTATATGCAAAAATGGTTTATTGTGATACCCGGCTGGGGCAGGTATTGGGAAAGGGGGAGAAACGGTTCTGGCTTTTATTCGGCCAGCGGTTGGTACCGGCGGGCGATCACGGCCTGGCCGCTGCTGCTTTGCATCCAGGCGAAAAACGCGCGGTAGGCGCCCTGGGGATCGTCGGCCCCCACCACGAAAATCGGTGCCTGGAGCGGGTAGTCGCCCGGTTGATCCAGGCGTGGTTCTATCCCGTTAATGCCCAGGGGCCGCACGTCGCCGCTCAGCAGCCCCAGCGACACATATCCAATAGCCCAGCGATCCTCCTGCACGATCTGAAGAACGGCAGCGCTGGACGTGGCCAGGCGGGCATTTAGCGTGATACGCCGGTCACCCAGTGCCGTCTTCTGAAAGCCGCGGCGTGTCGCCGAATCCGGCTCGCGGCTGACGACGGTGATGGTCCCTTCTTCGCCGCCCACTGCCGCCCAGTTGACGATCCGGCCTTGGTAAATGGCCTGTACATCGGCCAGGCTGAGGTTGGTTACCGGGTTTTCTGGGTGCACGACGACGGCGATCTGGTCCAGGGCAATGGGTGCCGCCCACAGCGGACTATCTTCCGGCCAGTGGTGGGAGATGCCAAAACGTGCCGCTGCCGCGTCAGCGCCGCCGACGGTGTTCAGCAGGTTGGTATAGGTGGTCGTTGTCAGGCGAAAGGCGAAACGAAGGGCGGTATTCTCGGCCTGGTAAGCCGCTGCCAACTCGGTGGCCAGGGGGGCGGTGGCCTCGGTGCTGAGGAGCTGCACAGCGATGGTCGGGGGGGCGGGCGTGATACTCAACACCGGCGGTTGACAGGCAGCCAGCGCCAGCCCAAGGATGACGAACGCACGTCTGCCCCACCGCATGACCGTTTACCTTCCTATCACTACGGCCAGCAGACTGATCAGCCCGAATACTGCGCAATAAGCAGCAAAGACATATAACCGGTGCGTCCGCAGATGGGTCAGTAGCACGGCAATGGCCAGATAACCGACCACGGCCGCGGCCGCGGCTCCGGCCAACATCAGTGGCAGCTGGCTGGCGATGTCGCCCGATTTCGCCAGGTCAACACCGGCTATGAATCCGGCGCCGAGAATGGCCGGCGCCCCCAGCAGAAAGCTGAAGCGGGCCGCATCTACCCGGTTGATGTCGCGATACAACCCGGCGGCAATGGTGCTGCCGGACCGAGACACGCCGGGGACAATCGCCAGCAATTGGGCGAAGCCCACGCACAGCAGGTCGCGCCAGGTCATGGCTTCCATGGCTTTCGCTTCTTTCAGAACTGCCGTTTTCCGCTCGCTGAACAGCAGGAAGGCAGCCGTCACCAGCAGGAAGCCGGCCGCACTTGCCGGGTTCTGGAAGGTTGTTTTCAGCGATTCGGAGAACAGCACGCCTACAATGCCTATCGGAATCGAGCCGATCAGCAGAAAAACGAAAAGGCGGCTTTCCGGCGTAGCGACCTTCCGCGTGCGAAACAGGTTGATACCCCCCTTGATGGTCAGCGCCCAATCATGACGGAAGTAGACCAGGACGGCAAACAGTGATCCCAGGTGTGCGGCGACTGTGAAGTCAAGGCTGGGCGGCACTGCCCAATGCAGCCACCAGGGAACCAGCACCAGGTGCCCGGAACTGGAGACCGGCAGAAACTCGGTGGCGCCCTGGACAATACCCAGAAAAATGGCCTGGAGTAAATCCAACGACTATCGTCCTTTCAGGTAGCAATATCATACGCCAAGAATCGCCTAACTGGAAAATGCGGCAGGTAGGGGCAGCGGCGACCCGTCACCGGCTGGCTGGTAGTGACGCAGGAAATCGGCGGCGTAAGCGCCAAAGGTGCCATCCAGGATCGCCGCCCGCAACTCACGCATGATCGTTTGCAGCAGGTGAATGTTGTGCAGGGTCAGCAGGTTGTGCCCCAGTATTTCATTCGTTTTCACCAGGTGGCGCAGGTAAGCGCGGGAAAAGGTCGTACAGGTGTAACAGGAGCAGCCGGGTTCGACCGGCCCGGAATCGGCGGCGAAACCGGCGTTGCGCAGGTTGATCCGCCCGCGCCGGGTCAGGGCTGCGCCATTGCGCGCGAGCCGCGTGGGCAGCACGCAGTCGAAGATGTCGATGCCGCGTGCCACGCCGTGCACCAGGTCTTCCGGGCTGCCGACGCCCATCAAGTAGCGCGGCCTGTCTGCCGGCAGGAGGGGCGTCGTGTGATCCAGCGTCGCGTACATCTCTGTTTTTGTTTCACCCACCGCCAGCCCTCCAATCGCGTAGCCGGGAAAATCCAGCCGGCTCAGCGCTGCTGCCGACTGCTCGCGCAGGTCCTGGAAAACGCCGCCCTGGACGATGCCAAACAGCGCCTGATCTTGGCGGGTTTTGGCCTGCTGGCAGCGCGCGGCCCAGGCGTGCGTCCGCTCGAGAGCGGCTTCCACCGCGTCGCGTTCCTTGGGCGTGGGGCACTCATCCAAACACATGATGACGTCGGCTCCCAGATTTTCCTGGATCGCGACCGATTTCTCCGGCGTGAAGCGGTGTTTGCTGCCGTCGATGTGCGAGACAAAGGTTACGCCATCTCCGTCAATCTGGCGGATGTTGGCCAGGCTGAAGACCTGAAAGCCGCCCGAGTCGGTCAGGATCGGGCCATCCCAGGCCATGAACCGGTGCAGACCGCCCTGGTCGCGGATGAGATCATCACCGGGCCGCAGGTAGAGGTGGTAGGTGTTGGCCAGCACCAGTGACACGCCCAGTTCCTGCAGCACGCGAGGGCTGGCCGCTTTGACGGTGGCCTGAGTCCCCACCGGCGCAAAAATCGGCGTGTGCAGGGTGCCGTGCGGCGTGGTGAACCGACCGGCCCGCGCGCCCTGGTCCTGCCCTTCCAGCACAAAGCAAAAATCCATGGAACGGCTCTCCCAAATCCAAGCGCCCATTATAGCCGGAACGGAATTGCCGCCCAAATCTACTATCGCGCTGCTTTTATGCGGTGCAATAGCGTGTGCGGGGTGACGGTGTTATACTGCCCGCCATGATAAGCCTCTACGATATGCTCGAAGCCGCAGACGGCCAACTCTTTGGCGAACCCGCAGCCCAGATATTCACCGATTTTGCCGTGGAACCGGGACAGGTTGAACAGGGCTGCCTCTATGTCGCGCTAAAGACCGATCAGGGCGATGGGCATGTGCACCTCAGAGAAGCCGTAGAACGCGGCGCGCTGGGGTTGGTGTGCGCCGAGCCGCCCGATTTTGATACCGACGGTATCACCGTCATGATTGTGCGTAATGCCGAGCAGGCGTTGATGGGCTGGGCGCAGATCGTGATGCGCAAGTTCGGCACGACTGTCATTGGCGTCACCGGTTCGGTGGGGAAATCCACGGCCCGGGAAATCATCGCCGCCGTCCTGGGCACGCGTTACAATGTCTACCATAAACCTGGTAGTTTCGCCGGACGCCTGGGCCTGCCCCTGGCGTTGGGCCGGCTTTCCGCCCAGCATGAACTGGCCGTGCTGGAACTCTCCACCGAACGCCCCGGAGAAATGCCGCAGATCGTCGAGATCGCCCGGCCGTTGGTGGGGGTGGTCTTGAACGTCGGCTACTCGCACCTGGACCGCCTGGGCAGCGTCGAGCGCATCGCCGAGGAAAAGGCGACTCTCATCGAACACCTGCCGGAAGGCGGCCTGGCGGTCCTCAACTACGATTCGGAGCTGGTGCGGCGGATGGCTGATGCGACCCGCGCCAATGTCTTCTCGATCGGCATCGACAGCTTTGATGCCGATCTGATGGCCTACAACATCGTCGTGGGTCGGTATAAAACCGGTTTTGACCTGCGCTACGGCGCGGAACGTTATGTCGGGCGCTGGGTGCCGCTGCTGGGACGCCACCAGTTGTACGCGGTGATGGCGGCCATGGCCATCGGCCTGAGCTACCAGATCAACGTGGAAGAAGGCTTGCGTGCCCTGCGACAGGTCGAGCCGCTGCCCGGACGTTTGCACCCGCTCAATGGCGCCGGCGGCTGCCTGCTGGTGGACGATACCTTCAGCGCCAGTCCGCAGTCCACCCAGGCGGCCCTGGAGTGGTTGGATGGCGTCCGCGAGGATGACGGCCGGCTGATATTCGTGATGGGCGACCAGGATCACCTGGGTAATTATACCCAGCGGGCCCACCGGCAGTTAGGCGAACACGTGGCCGGGGTGGCCGATCTGTTTGTCACACAGGGCAATCTGGCGAGTATCGCCGGGCGGGCGGCGCTCGATTATGGCATGCCGCGCAGCCAGGTGCGGATGACTTACAGCCACCGCGATGCCTGGACCGTCTTGAAAGACGACCTGGGACCGAACGACATCGTCCTGGTCAAGGGAAGCCGGTCGGCGCGTATGGACGAGGTTGTCCGGCTGCTGCTCAAAGACGAGGCCGATGCTCATTTGCTGGCGCAGGGTGAGTCGGACGAAATCCAGGCCTGGAGCGGGCAGCCTACGCGCCCGTCCTGGGTCGAAGTCGACCTGGCGGCGATGGCTGATAACATCCGGCTGGTACAGGCGATCACCGCGCCTGACGTGGCGCTGATGGCGATGGTGCCGGCCGATGGGTACGGGCACGGCGCGGTAGGCTCGGCCACGACTGCCGTACTCAACGGGGCGGCGTATCTCGGCGTGGCGTCGCTGGACGAGGCCATAGCGCTGCGTGAAGCGGGCATCGAGGCGCCAATTTTGATTCAGGGATACGTGCCGCTATGGGGCATCAGGGATGCTATTCGTTACGACCTGACGGTGGCCCTGTACGAGCTTGATGTCGCGCGCCTGTGTAACCGGATTGCGGCGGATTTGGATCGCCCGGTGCGCTTGCACGTCAATGTCGACAGTGGCATGGGACGGTTGGGGCTATCGCCCGGCCAGGTGATGAACTTCTTCCGCAGCCTGAAGAATCTGCGCTACCTGGCGGTGGAGGGCATCTACACCGAACTGGCCGCCGCCGAAGATGAGGCCTACACCCAGGAACAGCTTGACGCCTTCCGCGGGCAGATCAGCCCGTTATTGGCCGCGGGGATGTCGTTCCAGTACGTCCACGCCGCCGATTCGGTTGCCTTGCTCACCACACCGGAGAGTCACTTTTCGATGGTCCGCGCCGGATGCATCCTGCATGGTCTGGCGCCGTCGCCGCGTGTCTCGTTGCCGGCGGGGTTCCGCCCAACCCTGCACTGGAAAACGATCGTGGCTCAGGTCAAACGTCAGCCGCGGGGCAGTTATATCGGGAGCGGCATGCGGTACCGCACCTCCGACGAGGAACGTATCGCCGTGCTGCCGGTCGGTTTTGCGGATGGCTTCCGTTCCGAGCCGTATCATTGGCAGGACGTGCTGATCCGGGGGCAGCGTGTGCCGGTGGTCGGGCATGTGGGTATGCACGAGACGACCGTCAATGTGAGCAGCGTGCCTGCCGTGCGGGCCGGCGACGAAGTAGTGCTGATCGGCCGGCAGGAAGAGGCGGCCATCACGGTGGAGGAAGTCGCCGGGTGGCTGGCAACCAGCATCTTTGAACTGCTGAGCACGGTGCTGGCACGGGTGCCGCGTCTGTAAGGACGATGAGCCGTTTGCCGCCAGACGCACCTGCCGTCCAATAGATTGTCGACCAAAATTGTTGCCTCTGGTCCCCGGCTAATGTACAATTTACCCAATCGATCAGTTGGATGGATGGCCTGTTGGGGAGAGACTCCCGGGTAATCATCGGGAGCGCCGAAGGGGCAAGCCGGGCGGGGTTGCTGAACCGCCGGTGAAACTCTCAGGTACCAGAGACCCGCAGGCCGCAGTTTCCCTGGAAAGCGCTCAGGCGCACCGACGGGGCAAACCGGTTTCACTATGGCAGATAGGCACAGGCTCATGCCGGGTGGACGGGTGAATCTCTCAGGTTTAAGACAGGGGCGCGCAGCACTATGTGTTATGCGCCTTTTTTTGTTGTGGTTCGCTTCACAATTCAGGTCGTTACATCTCTACCTAAGCCAATGAAAGGGGCAGTGATCATGAGCAATATTCCCGAAGACCTCAAATATACCGAAAATGACGAGTGGATTCGCGTGGAAGGTGGCACGGGTACCATCGGCGTGACCGACTACGCGCAAGACCAGTTGAACGACATCGTGTACGTGGAACTCCCGGACGTGGGCGCGGCCTTCGCCAAGGGTGGCTCTTTCGGCGTGGTCGAATCGGTTAAGGCGGCTTCCGACATGCATGTGCCGGTGGGCGGCACGGTGACCGCCGTGAATGAGGCGCTGGAAGACGAGCCGGAAATTGTCAACAGCGACCCGTACGGCGCCGGCTGGTTCATCAAGATTTCGATCGAGGATGCCGCCGAACTGGCGGGTTTGATGGATGCCGCCGCTTACGCCAAGTATCTCGAAGACCGCGAGTAGAACGGACTGACTGATGAGTTACATCCCTCATACCGACAGCGACCGCCAGGCGATGTTGGACACGATTGGGGTCGGGTCGATCGAGGAATTGTTCGACGCGGTGCCGGAATCGTTTCGCTTTCCGACGCTGGACCTGCCGGAACCGCTCAGCGAGATGGAAGTTGTCGCCGAGCTGCACGACTTGCAGGCGGCCAATGCCAGCGCCCAGGAATACGCCATGTTCCTGGGGGCAGGCGCTTACCACCACTTCATTCCCAGCGCCGTCAATCACATCTTGCTGCGTGGAGAATTTTACACGGCTTACACTCCTTATCAGCCGGAAGTCAGCCAGGGCACGCTGCAGGCCATCTACGAATACCAGAGCATGCTGTGCGCGCTGACCGGGATGGAAGCAGCCAACGCCAGCCACTACGACGGCGCGACCAGCCTGGCCGAGGCCATCACTGTGGCCCTGGCGCAGGGACGCGGCAAGCGCCGTAAGGTCATCCTCAGCCCGGCCATCAACCCCGAGTACCGGGCCGTGGCGCGGACTTACATGCAGGGCCAGGATGTCACCTTCGTGGGCGACGACGGACAAGCTGGCATCGACGACCTGGTGGCGCTGCTCGATGACCAGACCGCCATGCTGGCCGTCGGTTACCCGAACTTCTTCGGCCAGATTGACGACTACCAAGCGCTGGCCGACAAGGTACATGCTGCCGGCGCGCTGCTGACCTTCGTCGTCGATCCTATCGCGCTGGCGATGTACCGCAGCCCCGGTGAACTGGGGGCCGATATGGTCATTGGGGAAGGGCAGCCGTTGGGCATTCCGATGAGCTTCGGCGGGCCGTACCTGGGCGTTTTTGCCTGTACCAAGAAGCTGGTACGGCGCATCGCTGGTCGCGTGGTCGGCGAGACGACGGATAACCGGGGACAGCGGGCCTTCGTGATGACCCTGCGCCCGCGCGAGCAGGACATCCGCCGCGAGAAGGCGTCCAGCAACATCTGCACCAACCAGGGCTTGATGGCGCTGGCGGCCGCCGTGTATCTCTCGCTGATGGGTAAGTGCGGCCTGCGCTCGGTGGCGGAGTTGTGCTACCACAAGGCGCACTACGCCGCCCGCCAGATCGATGCGCTGGACGGTTACAGCGTGGAGATGGGCAAGCCGTTCTTCAAGGAGTTTATGGTGAAGTGCCCCCGGCCTGTGGCGGCGATCAACGAGTATCTGCTGGAGGAGTGGGGCATCGTGGGCGGTTATGACCTGGGCCAGGATTACCCGGACCGGGCTGACACGATGCTGGTGGCCGTGACCGAGATGAATACCCGCGAGCAGATCGATGGGCTGGTGGCAGCCCTGAAGGAGGCCTTGGCATGACCGAACCACTGATCTACGACCTGAGCGCGCCGGGGCGCTGTGGCGTGCTGCTGCCTGAGGTCGACGTGCCGACCACCGAGCTGCCGCAGGGCCTGCTGCGCGACGACCTGGACCTGCCGGAAGTCAGCGAAGTAGACGTCGTCCGGCACTTTACCCGCCTGAGCCAACTGAACTACGCCATCGACAAGGGCTTTTACCCGCTTGGCTCCTGCACGATGAAATACAACCCCAAGGTCAATGAGGACATGGCGCGCCTGCCCGGTTTCGCGCTGCTGCATCCGCGCCAGAGTGCCCGCGAATCGCAGGGGGCGCTGGCGCTGATGGCTCACCTCCAGGAGTGGCTGGCCGAGATCGCCGGCTTCCAGGGCGTGAGTTTGCAGCCGGCGGCTGGGGCGCAGGGCGAGTTCACCGGCTTGCTGATGATCCGCGCCTATCATCTCGATCGGGGCGATACCGGGCGCACCAAAATCCTGATCCCCAACAGCTCGCATGGCACCAACCCGGCCTCGGTGACGATGGTCGGCTACCAGGCGGTCGAATTACCCTCAGACGAAAACGGCGATGTCGACCTGGCCGCGCTGCGCGAGGCCTGCGACGACACCGTGGCCGGCATGATGATCACCGTGCCCAGCACGCTGGGCTTGTTCGAACGGCACATGCTGGAGGTGGTGCAGGCGGTGCATGACTGCGGCGGCCTGATGTACATGGACGGCGCCAACATGAACGCCATGATGGGCGTCGCCAAGCCGGGCGAGATCGGCTTCGACGTGATGCACTACAACCTGCATAAGACGTTTTCCACGCCGCATGGCGGCGGCGGGCCGGGCAGCGGACCGGTGGCGGTTAACGAGAAACTGCTGCCCTTCCTGCCGGGACCGATCGTGGGCATCACCGAAGAGCCGGTGGACGACGATGACGTGCCATTGTATGGCTGGGTGCTGCCGGAGAAGAGCATCGGCCGTCTGAAGGCGTTCCATGGCAATTTTGGCATGCACGTCCGGGCCTTCACCTACATCCGCATCCAGGGCGATACCGGCATTCACGATATCTCTCGTTATGCCGTGGTAAACGCCAACTACCTGCGGGCGCAACTGCGCGATACCTACACCGTGCCGTATGATCGGTTTTGCGGGCACGAGTTTGTCGTGGAAGGGTGCTGGGCTGATGCGCCGGGCATCCACGCGCTGGACATCTCCAAGCGCCTGATGGACTACAACTTCCACCCGCCGACGAACTACTTCCCGCTGATCGTACACGAAGCCCTCATGATCGAACCGACCGAGACTGAAAGTAGGGAAACGCTCGATTCGTTCGTGACGGCCATGAAGCAGATCGCAGCAGAGGCGCACGAGAATCCCGACCTGCTGCACGACGCGCCGCATAACACGCCGGTTGGCCGGGTGGACGAAGTACTGGCCGCCAAACAGCTGGCCTTGTGCTGCGTGCCCATCCCGGACTGGTCCGGGCAGTCGACCACCGATCTGAAGGTCGGCGCGTAGCCGGACATCAAACTGGCAGATACGCCCCTTTCTCGCCAGCGGCGGGGGAGGGGCGTTTTGTGTTTCCGGGCACTTTCAGGTAGATTGCTGCTCGGACCCGATCGAAGGAGCATGAATGGTGACGAGACAGGGGCAACTGCGGGGCAGGATACGGACGATCAATCTGGTGCTGGTCGCGCTGCTGGTCGGCTTTTTGATCGCCTTTGTGACGATGTCCTTTGTGGTCGATTCGCAGCCGTGGGACTACTACCTGCTGATGCGCGGCGCGGACCTGTTCTGTTTTGACCCGGACAGCTTTGAATTTGGCCGGGACCTGCACATCCACTACCCCGCGCCGTTTTACAGCACCTTCTGCCTGCCGTATCGCGTGGCCGAGCCGGTTTTGCGCTGGGTGTGGATGCTGGCGCCGGTTGTCCTGACGTTGTGGCTGGCGCGGGGCCGGGCGGCGGCCCTGGCGTACGCGCCGCTGGGCGTGCTGCTGCTTATCGGCCAGAGCAGCTGGCTGCTGATGCCGCCGTTCATCGTCGCGGCGCGCCAGCGGGATGATCGCGCCGTCCCCTGGTGGCAGGGCGCGCTGGTGGCCCTGGGGATTTTTAAGCCGCACGTGGCCGCACCGGTCTGGGTGTGGCTGGCCTGGCGCTGGTGGAAGCAGCGTCAGTGGTCCGCGCTGGTGACCTGGGCGGTGGTTATGATCGCCATCGTGCTACCATCGTTTATCCTGCGACCGAACTGGCTGTTGGAATGGCTGCCCAACGGACGCGGCTTTGAGCCGGTGAATCTAGCGAGCCTGGCCCAGGTGCCGGTTATCCTGGGAGGATTGGGTTTTGCGCCCGGGACTGGCGAGCTGCTGGCCGCTTTTGGCTTTTGCCTGCTGGCGGGCGTAGTGGTCTACCTGCTGCTGCGCTGGCGGCGCGGGAAGTTGGTGCTCTACGATTGGGTGCTCCTGTTCTTTTTTGTCGGCCCTTTCGTCAACGATTACGACCTGGTGGTGCTGCTGCCCTTCATCGCTGGCCGACGACGGCGGCTCCTGCTGGCGCTGACGGCCGGCCTCCTGACCTGGCTCTTTGCCATGATGTCAGGGGAAACATCGCCGTTTGCCCGGTGGAGTATGAGCCTGCTGGTGACGCTGGTCCTGCTGGCCGAGCGGCTGTGGCCTCGACCGGAGCCGCCGGTCACCGCGCCGTCCGTGGACAGCCTCCCTGCGGGATAATGCTTTCCGGGTGGGTGTCAAAGGCGTGGACGCAGACCTCGGTATTGGTGTGCACCATGGGCAGCAAAAAGCCGCGAGTCACCGCCGGGTGCGGCGTTTCGACCGACCGCTCCCCTTTGACCTCGAAGAGTTTGTCCACCCAGCGCGTGATTCGCGCCAACTGCGGGCGAATGCTGATCAGCGTTGACTCCGGCAGCGGCAGACCCTGGCCCATCCGGACGCAGACCCAGGCGGCCCGAGTACGGCCGACCGGGATGCGGAAGCCGTATTCGCTGTCCACAAACAACGTGATACCCGGCAGATCGTCATTGCCCAGCGGACATAACTCGCCCCGCCCGGTGGTCCAGTAGCCGGGCGACGTCGCGTAGCTGGAGATCTCGAAGGCGCTGTACCCCCACAGCGGATCGACCGGATCGCGCCACTCGTTGGCGTTGGGATTATAGATGTCGCGCTCCGGCAAGCCCCAGGCGTAGTAGTCAAAGGTCTGCCCGATGGCTGCCACCTCTAACCAGAACCACAGGCGCTCCTCGCCGCTTGGTAAAACCTGTACCACTGGATCGCAGATGTCGATCAAGGCTAGCTCAATATCATCACCCGGGTCGCCCGGCTCGGTGCCGTAACGGGTGCCGCCGAGCAGGTTATAGCCTTCCGCCCGCAGCACGACCGGCTGGCCGCAGGTCTCGTGCGTGTTCGGCAGGAAGTGGGTGAAGGCCGTGGTGAACGAAGCCAGCCACATCAAAGCGGCCAGGCCCAGCGCGGCCACAGCCACGCCGGCCAGCAGAAAACGAGTTTGCGCGGTGTTATTGTTCATCGTGTCCCAAAGACGACCATCACGATCGTGCCCATCACCAGCAGGCCCAATCCACTGCCGAAAACGGCCAGGCGCAGACCGGCCTTGAGGCTGCCCGCTTCCCGACGGCGAAGGATACCCGGCAGCGCGCCGAGCGGCGGCTCATCCTCGTCGCCATACACGTAACGCAGTAAAGCGATCACATAAAAGATATTGCCCACGAGATACCGCTCGATGGCGTGCGCCTGCCCGGTATTGTACATCAGGCCGAACACGGTCAGGATGCTGGCGGCGGCGTAGAGCGGGATGCGCCGGGACCGGTCCGCCCCCGGCCAGCGCGGCGGCAGGTCGCGGACCAGCAGGACGGCCATCACGTTGAGCGCGGCGAAGTGCGTCATGTTCCAGGGGGAGGGATTGGGCAGCCCTTGCCCCTGGAAGATGTGCAGCCAGCCGAGCATGATATAGTTGATAAAGGCCAGTGGACTGCCGCCATCAAATTCCTTGTACCACAGGGTGCGCTGCGCCATCAGCACATAGATGGGGTAGAAGCCGCTGGTCTGGTAGAACCACAGGCCGAGTCCCAGCAGCATACCGATGGTACCCAGTAGCGCCGTCCAGCCGGGATTGGCATCGTCGAAGGCGCGGCGCAGGTCCAGCCAGGTGCGCCCGTCGCGCCCGTCAGGATGGCCGGCCTGCTCCCGTAAATAGGTGATCGTGCGGCTAATTGCCAGCAGTCCGAAGCCCGGCAGCAGGGCCAGGGTATTTGGTTTGGTCAGGCCGACGATTATACCCATGGCCAGCGCCAGGATTCCCCAGGCAGCATTGACGCGCCAGCGCGCCGAGGGTTTGCGCAGGGCGATCCACAGCAGCACGCCGGAAAACAGCAGGAAGATGCCTTCGCTGATGCCGGCATACAGCCAGAATCCGAAGGGCAGCAGGGCGACTCCGGCCATCAGCATGGCGCGGCGGGTTTTGGTGATGCCCTGGATCACCGGCGGCAGCAAGGGCAGGGCGATCAGGTTGACGATCCAGGCGGCGCAGTAGTGGCCGCCGGTCAGTTTTAGCGACAGGTGACTCAGCCAGACGAACACCGGCCACCAGGATCGATCGGGGAGCTGAGTCAGGTGGCGGAACCGGAGGTTGACATCGTAGTCCGAGTACCCTTGCCCGGCGATACGCACCATGATCCGCGCATCGGACATCCAGTAGCACGTGCCCCGGAATTCAGCCGCCGCCGGGCGATCCATGGCGGTCCAGTTGATGCGCCACACGGCATCCACCGCAAAACTGCCCAGGAAGACGATCAAAAAGACCAGCAGGCTGGCCAGTAGAACGGCGTCCCAGGGGTAGCCGCCGACCAGTTGTTGAAGACGGTGGCGCAGGGATGAGCGGGTCCGGGACGAAACGGTCATGACGTCATTCTTCCTGGCAGGGGCCGCCGGGGATGACGCTGCCCGGACGCTGCGCTTCCGCATAGGCGCACCGTTCGGCGGCTGTCTCGACGGTGTCCAGGGCGATGGGGGCGTCGAGGCCCGGCTCCGTCCGCACCCGGAATTCGGCGTCAACCCAGCGCGTCAGGCGGGCGCGCTGCGGGCGGCTGGTGACGACCAGCAGTTCCGGCAGGTCCAGGTCGCCGGCCTCGGTGCTGAAGGTCAGGCAGACCCACCCGGCGCGCGTCGTGCCGTAGGGAATGGAATAACCGTATTGGGCGTTAAAAAACTGCGTGATGCCGGATTGGTCCCAATCGCTACAAACGTGCGCCTCCCGGCCGGCCCAATAGGCGCTGCCGGCGCTGGCATTGGATGTGCCCCAGATCGATTCCGGCGTCCAGATCGGGTCGATGGGGTTGCGGCTGTCCGCCGGGTTGATGCGGGCCAGGTCTTCCCAGGGCAGGCCCCACGCCGCGTAGGGGAACACCTGCCCGATCACCTCCACCTCGAACCAGAACCACAACCGCTCCTCACCATCGGCCGTGATCTCGACGAAGGGGTCGCAAAAGTCGAGCAGCGCCAGCGGGAAGTCGTCGCCGCTGTCGTCCGGGCCGCGTCCGTAGCGCGTGCCGCCGAGGATGTTGTAGCCTTCGGCTCGCATGGCCGCCGGCTCGCCGCAGGTCGTATGGCGGTTAGCGCCGAACGGCTCGTACTTGGGCGACAGGATGCCGATCAGCAGCATCAGGCCCAGCAGCAGCGCGGCCAGGAAGATGCCCCCCAGGAAAAACGAAGCTTTCTTCATCATCAGATTCCCAACTGCGGGCCAATGTCGATCACGAGCAGGGTCAGGGCCGGCCCCAGCAACCATACAACGAGTCGGAGCAGCGCCGCAAACGCCCCCGGCCTCCCGCGCAGTAAGATGCCCGGTAGCTGCCACAGCGGCGGTTCGTCCTCCCGGCCGTAGACGTATTGTAGAACCAGCACCACGAAAAAGATGTTGCCCATGGCGTAGCGGGTGATGGCATGAACCTGTCCGCTGAAGAACATCAGCGCCAGGATGGCCGCCAGCGACAGGCGCGCATACAGCGGCGTGCGAAGCAACGGCCGGGACCCCGGCCAGCGCGGCGGCAGGTCGCGCAGGGCCAGCATGCCGATCAGCACCACCGCGCTGAATCGCATCAAGCGTTCCAGGCCCAGCAGGTCGAGCCGACCGGCGGCGAATTGCGTGAATCCCCCGGCGAAGTAATTGAACAGTGTGCCGGGGTCGCCGGGGAAAAACTGCTTGAACCACAGCGTCCGCTGAGCCAGCAGGACGTAAAACGGATAGTAGCCGCTGGTCTGGTAAAACCACAGGCCGTTGCCAAGGGCGATACCCGCCGTCGCCAGGATGCCGGCCCAGGCGGGATTGGCGTCGTCCAGCAGTCGGGCAATGCGCGCTTTCCGGGGCAGGGGGACATCAGCGGTATCGGGATGGGGATGGCGCTGTTCCATCAGGCCCATCACCAGGAAGGCCGGCAGCAGGGCGATGCTGTTTGGTTTGGTCAGCCCCACAACGATTCCCAGCAGCAGCGCCCCGGCCCCGGCCAGGATGTTGCGCCGCCGATGGCCGGGTTTCACCTGCCGGCAGACCAGCCACAGCAGCCCTGAGCCTAACAAAAACACCCCCTCTGCCATGGCGACGTACAGCCACAGCGCGAAGGGAATGATCATCAGGCCGAACAGCAAAGCCGGGCGGCGCGTCCCTGTGATGGCCTGGATCACCGGCACCAGCAGTACCACGGCGATGGCATTGACCGTCCAGCCGGAACAGGCCCCGTCGCCGCTGAGCCGGATCATCCACGAGGTCAGCAGCGGGAAGACCGGCCACCACGAGCGATCCGGTAAATCGGTGATGTGGCGGCGCGAAAGGTCGTAGAAATAGTCCGTGTATCCGTTGAGACTGATCCGCGTCAGGGTGCGGGAATCGCCTACCCAGTAACAGGAGCCGCGAAAGTTGGCAAAGCGGCCGTCGTGCTGCGCGTGGAAGTCGCCCCAGGCCACGTCGACCACGTAGGCGCCGGCGATCAGGATGAATAGCACGGCGATCATGGTCAGCACGACCATGGTCAGCGGGTAGGGTTCTGGCGCTGTTTCAGTTGGAGAATGTTTCGTCGCCGGTTTGTTCATCAGGGGCCTGGGCAGGTTATAAGCGCACGTGTCTCCCACGGCTATTGTGCGCTCCGAACCGGCAGGGCGCAAGTGGGCCATAAACAACGCACAGCGCCCACCGTTTGATGAGCGCTGTGATCTCACACTATTGTCCGTTGCTGGGCCGGCGCTATCGCTTGGGGAAGCGGGTCAGCACGGTGGCGGCATCCGGGACTGGCGTGCGGTCGCCGAGACTCAACTCGCCCAACGCCTTCTTCACTTTGAGGTGTGAAGACCCGGTATACACGGCGATCGGGGTGCCGGCTGGCTGATAGTCCTTTTTCAGGTAGGCCTGTCCGAGCTGGTAGCCGTCGCTGTCGATGCTGCAGCTGGTGACCACGCCGATCACGCGTCCCCGCCGGTCGACCACCGGGTCGCCCTGGTGCGGCGGACGCACGCCCTTTTCGTCCATGCGGAAGCGAGTCACCATGTGGTCGCGGCTTTGCTCATGCGCCAGGAAGGCCTGCTTGCCGACGAAAAATGGCTTCCAGGTTTTGACGTAGCTGCCAAACCCGGCATCGGCAGGGCCGAGGTTCAAACCCCCCGCTAGTTCGTGTCCGTACAGCGGCAGGCCGGCCTCGGTGCGGGTGCTGTCGCGCGCCGCCAATCCGCACGGCGTCGCGCCGCTTTCCGCCAGGTCTTTGAAGAAAGCGGGTGCCTGGTCCGGGTGGATAAACAATTCAAACGCGATGCGCTCCCCAGTGTACCCGGTCCGCGTCACGATAACATCGTAGCCGTTGACGGTTACCCGCGTGATACCCGCCCAGCTAAGCTGCCGAATGCGGTCACGGTCATCATTGCTGAGGTGCAGGCCGAGCAGCACGTCGCGGCTCTTCGGGCCTTGCAGTGCCAGGTCGACGCGCATGTCCGCTCCTGAAGCGGGGTCGCGCAGGTTACGCAGGGTGACCTCGGTCCGGCCGGGGGCGGTCGCGCCGGGATTATCCGGGTCGATCATCACCGTGCCTTCCAGCGCACCGCTGACCCAGGCCCAGTCCTTGTCGTCGTTGGAAGCGTTCACCACGATCATGAAGTGGTCCGCGGCCAGCCGGTACACAAAAATGTCGTCGATGGGCACGCCGTCCACGCCCAGCAGGTAGCTGTAATGGGCGTTGCCCGGTGGTAAGGCGCGCACCTCGTTGGTCGTCAGCGCATCCAGGAAGCGTTCGGCGCCGCTGCCTTTGAGGTCCCAGATGCCCATGTGACTCACGTCGAACAGGCCCGCGCCCGTCCGGACGGCGGTATGCTCTTCGCCCACGCTGCTGTACCACACCGGCATGTCCCACCCGGCGAAGGGCACCATCTTCGCCCCCAGCTCCTGGTGCAGCGGGTGCAGGGTCGTCTTGCGCAGCAGCGTTTCTTCCGGCTCAGACCAGGTAAACGTGGGTTTGGGGTCGGCCCTGGGACCGGCATAGTGGTCGCCGCGGATGCCGATGAAGTAGGCTTTGTCGGCCGTATAGCCATCGCCGGTTTTATCGGTGACGGCGGATTGATTGGCGCCGGGTACCGCGCGCACGGACACAGGACCGGGCAACTTGCCGTACAGGTCAACCGGGTCGAAGCGGACGAAACCATCCGACAGCGCCCGCAGCCAGGCCGCAGCCCGACCGGCGTGGGCGGCCAGGTGCAGGTGGTAGCGGTCCTTCGACAGGCGCTGGAGCGTGCCTTCGCAAAGGACCGAGCCGTCCGGGTATAGCAGGAAGGTGTTCTGGGCCTCCCCATCGGCCAGTTGGGTAACGGGCGAAGTCAACGCCAGGTCCAGAAACGCTTCCGCTGGCGGACCGGCGATCTCCAGCACCTGCCAGCCGGAATCGGGCAGGCTGTCCGCGTAGTAGACGTGCGGGTAGTCGACCGTTTGTGGGCCGGGCACGTCGATGCCAGCCTCTGCCGCCATCGCGCGGACCTGGAGAGCCGCGTTTTGCAGCGCGTCAAAGTCGATTTTGCTGCGCGGCTGCGGACGGTTGCCGCTCCCGATGTAGCTGAACGGCGTGGCGGCGTGCAGCACGTCGCCGATGACGGCCGCTAGCCGGTCGATATCGGGCTCCTTTAAGCCGCGCTGGGTGATCCAGGGCGTGCCCAGCCGGATGCCGCTGGCCCGGAAGGCGCTCTTGTCGCCGGGGATGGTGTTGCGGTTGACCACGATCCCGGCCAGGTCGAGCAGGCGGGCGGCCATGTCGCCGCTGAGGAAGGACCCGTCCGGCCCGACGATGCTGTGGCAGTCTACTAATAGCATGTGGCTGTTGGTCCCGCCGTAGGGAATGTGGAAGCCGTGTCCCGCCAGTCGGTCCGCCAGGCGCACGGCGTTACGGACGATCTGGTCTTGCAGCGCGCGGAAGCGGTCGGTGCGGGCCAGCTTAAAGGCCACCGCCATACCGGCGATGATATTCATGTGCGGGCCGCCCTGTTCGCCGGGGAACACGCCGCGGTCCAGCTTGCGGCCGATTTTGGGATCGGTGGTGATCAGGATGGCGCCGCGCGGACCTTGCAGCGTCTTGTGGGTGGTCAGGGAGACGACGTGCGCGTGCCCGATCGGGCTGGGCGCGACCCTGGCCGCCACCAGCCCGGCGATGTGTGAGATGTCGGCCAGCAGGTAGGCGCCGACCGCATCGGCAATCTGGCGGAAGCGTGCCCAATCGGCAATATACGGGTAGCTGGTAAAGCCGGCGATGATCATCTTGGGCCGGTGTTCTTCCGCCAGCGCCTGGATGGCGTCGTAATCGAGCTGCTCCGTCTGGGGGTCCACCCCGTAGCTGACGATGTTGTAGTAAATGCCGCTGCGATTGACCGGGCTGCCATGCGTCAGGTGACCGCCATGTAGCAGGTCCATGCCCATCACGGTGTCGCCCGGTTGTATCATGGCCGAATAGACGGCGCTGTTGGCCGGCGCGCCGGAAAGCGGCTGCACGTTGACCCACAAGTGCTCAGCCGGAATGTCGTCGGTGGCGAACAATTCGGCGGCCCGGCGGCGGGCCAGCGCTTCCAGGATATTGGTGTATTCGGTACCTTTATAATAACGCTCGTCGGCATAGCGCCTGTATTCGGCCAGCCGGGTTTCGTAATCCAGGATCGCGTCTTCAGTCAGCCCGCGCGTGGACTGGAGGGGATAGCCTTCGGCGTAGACGTTCTGGAAACTGGAGGCAGTAGCGCTGCGGACGGCTGCCGGGATGGTGGCTTCCGAGGGGACCAGGATCAGGCGGCGGGCCTGGCGCGCTTCTTCAAAGCCAATAAGGGTGGCGACTTCCGGGTCAAGCGAGTCCAGTTCGTCGCGAAATAAAAAATCATCCAGCGCCATAATGGAGGGTGCTCCTTAACGTAACGGTTGATCAAGTCGGGATACGATTGATGGTCTACGGCGCATTCTAACACGCTCCCCCTTGATAGGCGAGAGATTGAGTAGAATCGCCAAATACTGTCAGCAAATGTGCCCATATTCGGATGAGTTCAGGTAAAAATACCGGGCAGGCCCGAGGATTATACCAGCCCGCCTCACTTTGGGGTAAAAAAGCGGAAGGCCCCGCCCAGGGGCGAGGCCTTCCATAATGCCTAGATAATACAGTGCTCGATCTTACAGAGCGTTCACGATGTTGCTGAAGATGTTACCGATGGCCGGGCCGAGCAGGGCCAGGATGACGATAACAACGACAGCGACCAGCACGAGGATGAGAGCGTACTCTACGAGGCCCTGACCCTCTTCGCGAGGTAGATACAGCATGATACATCTCCTATGATTGGATTACGATAGAGCTACCATACAATATCATGGTTTCTCAAGGATATCTTTAGGATTGTAGTACTATTCCGGCAGAAGCGTCTTCATTTTCGGCATTGTCGCTGCTGCTTTCGGAGGGATCGGCAGGGGTTTTGATCGTCTGGACCGAGCAGTTGTCGAAGATCAAGTGCTGCGTCACCTGCTCGATCGTCTCAAATTCCTTCAGGCAGAACGGACATTGCGGTCTAGATGTCATAGGCTTCCCTACCTATGGAAGTTACCAATAAACCAACCTTACCATCCATCTTACAGCACCGATTCCTTCGTTTCAATTGGCGCCGGCGTTTGAATACCGTTTCGTTTTCGTTATATTGCTCCAGCCGCCAGGTTAGCCGCCGGCGGGCGATTTGTGGACGTGAGCCACGCGCCATTCACCGTCGAGGTGGACCAGCACCCGGCTTTCGTTGTGCATGCGGTGGCTGATGCCGCCCTCGGCGGCCTGGCTGAGCATGAAGGTGTAGGTTACGATGGCCGTCTCACCGTAGCGCTGGCAGCGTTTCTCCAGCAGGTCGTAGCGCCAGGCGGTCGCTTCACCGGCCCACGCGTTTTCGATCATAAAGCGGTGGAAGGCCAGGCCGTCCTGCCGGTGCGGGGTGACCCACCATTCGTACAATGAGAGATCACCAGCCGTGGTGGCGGCGTAAGTCTCCCAGTCGCGGTTGAAGATCGCCGTCAGGTGCCGGTCCAAAAACTCCCAGATGTCCTGGTTGGGGTCTGGCGGTGGCTGGGTCATAGGGTGGTTATCTCCGTTTATGCAAGTGACTCAACTGCCAGGTGTGTTGGCGGCGGCGGGCGCCCAACGCAGCAGACGCATCCCGTTGAAGGTGACGATTAACGAGGTGCCCATGTCGGCAAACACCGCCAGCCATAACGTCGCCCCGCCGAACAACACCATCACCAGAAAGGCGGCCTTGATGCCCAGGCTCAGCGCTACGTTTTGTTTGATCACGCGCTGTGTACGGCAGCTGAGTCGGACGGCGTCCGGCAAACGGCTGAGGTTGTCCTGCATGAGCACCATGTCGGCGGTCTCCATGGCCTGGGCGGCGCCGCTGCTGCCCATGGCGATGCCGACAGTCGCGGCGGCCAGCGCCGGAGCGTCGTTGATGCCGTCGCCGATCATGGCGACTGCGCCGTGTTGGGCTTCCAGGCGGCGGACGGCGCTCAGTTTCTCGTCGGGCAGCAGGTTGGCCAACACCTCGTCGATGCCTACCTCGCTGCCAATCGATTGAGCGACGCTGGCATTGTCCCCGGTGAGCATCACCGTGTGCGCCTGCGGGTTGAGGGTATTGAGCGCTGCCAGGGCCGCTCGGCTGGAGCCGCGCGGGCGGTCGGCGACGGTCAGCAGACCGCGCACCCGGTCGCCGACGTTGAGCAGGATGGCCGTTTGCCCCTGGTGCTCCAGCGCTTCCACCGCGCGGCACAATTCGGCGGGGTGGGGATACTCGGCATCGAACAGGGCGTGACTGCCCAGGGTGACCGGTGTGCCGTTGATCAGGCCGCTGACGCCGCGCCCGGTCAGGCTGGCGACCTGCTGAGCGGCGGGATAACGGTGCAGCAGGTCGCGCTCGTCTGCCGCGGAGACGACCGCCCGCGCCATCGGGTGCTCGGAGCGCCGCTCGACGGCCGCGGCCAGCGCCAGGAGATCGTCGCACGGCGCGCAGCGGCCGCTGACCGGGTCTTCGCAGTCCACGGCGCGAACGGTGACCAACTCGGGCCGGCCTTCGGTCAGCGTACCCGTTTTGTCGAAGGCGAAGACGCGGATGCCGGCCAGGGCTTCCAGCGGTGCACCGCCTTTGATCAGCATGCCCTGGCGGGCGGCGCTGCTCAGGGCGCTGACGATAGTCACCGGCGTGCTGATCACCAGCGCGCAGGGGCAGGCCACGATCAACAGGGCCAGCGCCCGGTATAACCACCCGTAGCCGCCGTCCGCCGTATTCCAGAACGGGGCACCGAACAACAGCGGGGGGACCAGCGCGACCAGCGCGGCCAGCAGGACCACGCCGGGCGTATACCACCGGGCAAAGCGGTCGATCAGGCGCTGGGTAGGCGCGCGCTGCGCCTGGGCTTCCTGGACCAGCTGCACGATGCGGCTCAGGGTATTGTCGGCGGCCAGCCGGGTTACCAACACTTCCAGCGAGCCTTCCCCGTTGATGGAGCCGGCATATACCTCGTTGCCGGCGGCTTTGCGCACCGGAATGCTCTCGCCGGTGATGGGGGC
>DAOUEM010000102.1:0-12943 GCA_034430555.1 Anaerolineae bacterium
TGGTGCTGGCGGAGAGCGTCGCGGAGTTGATCTTTGCGGCCAATTTCGCCTGGGCGGAAGATGTACCCTATCGCATCCTGGGCGCCGGCGCCAACGTGCTGGCCGCCGATGAGGGCTTCCGCGGCCTGATCATCCTCAACCGTGCGACCCAGGTGCGTTTCATCGAGGATGGGTTTGTTCGTGCGGAAAGCGGGGCTAACTTCAGTTCGCTGGCCCGGCGCTGTATGCGACGCGGCCTGGGCGGCCTGGAATGGGCGGTAAACGTGCCCGGCACGGTCGGCGGTGCGGTTATCAACAATGCCGGGGCGCACGGCAGTGATATGGCCGGCAGCGTGCGCCAGGTGACGGTTCACCAGCCCGGCAGCGTGGAGAACTGGTCGCTGGTGCAGCTGCGATACGGCTACCGGACCTCGGCGCTGAAGGGCAGCGGTGAGCGGTACCTGGTCACCGCGGCGACTCTGTCGCTGACGCCCGGGTACCGCCCGGCTGAGTTACAGGCCGTGACCGAGGAGTTTATTGCCCATCGCAAGCGGACCCAGCCGCCAGGGGCCAGCCTGGGCAGCATCTTCAAAAACCCGTCGGGTGATTATGCCGGGCGTTTGATTGAAGTTGCCGGCTTGAAGGGACGGCAGATCGGCGGCGTGCAGATTTCGCCAATTCATGCCAACTTTTTCGTCAATCTGGGCGAAGGCACGGCGGCCGACTACCGGGCCTTGATCCAGCTGGCCCGGCAGACGGTGCAGGCGCGCTTCGGCGTGACGCTGGAATTAGAAATCGAGCTTATGTGAAAATTATATGAATTTACGCCGCCAGGCCGGGGTTTGTCGTTGGCAAATGGTTTCGGGTTGGCATATAGTGGGATTAAGTGGGAAAATAAGCCAGATTTGGGGGCAGGGCAGGGACCACCCGAAGCCGCCGCTGATGCGGTCGCTGGTGCGGGGGGGCAGGTGCTTACGACGTTCCCCACTAGTTGACGGTAAAGATCATCCATGGCAGCACCATCCAGGACGTCCGGACAGAAAAAGCGGCGTCGCACCAAAGTGAATTCGTCGCATGTCGCGCCACGCGGCCAGCGTGAGCGGGTGGCGCAGCCCGCCGAGCACCTGGCGCCTGGGCCGGTCAAAACGCCGGTGCGCCGCAGCAAAAACCGGGCCCGCCGCCGTCCGCTCAATGCGCCCGACTCCATGACGCAGACACGCGGCGATCAGTTTGACGTGGTGTATTCCGCCCGGATGCTCAGCAGTGTGATCCTGTTCAGCCTGCTGGTGGTCCTGCTGTTGTTTTTCCAGTCGGATGCCTTTTACGTGCATCGGATCGAGGTCGGGGGACTTTCCTATCTGGCCGCCGACGAGGTGTTTACCTTAAGCGGCGTGGCGACGACTCATATTTTCTGGGTGAACCCGGCTGAGGTGCGGGATAACATCCTGCTGTCGCCCAGCGTGGCCGCTGTTGATGTATCGGTCGGCTGGCCGCCGCACCTGCTGCAAATCGAGGTTCAGGAGCGCCAGCCGGCGCTGGTCTGGGAGCAGGCTGGGGTCCGCACCTGGATCGACGTACGTGGTCGCGTGATGCCCCAGCGGACCGACCTGGAAGGCCTGCTGTTGATTATCGCCGAAGATGTCGATACGCCGGTGGGACCGCACATCGTCATCCCGCAGGATGTGGTCGACGGCGCGTTGCAGCTGAAGAGGCTCTATCCGAACATCGAGACCTTGATCTACAATTCGGCTGAAGGACTGGGCTACCAGGATGCCCGGGGCTGGCGTGCCTGGTTTGGCTCCGGGACCGACATGCCGGCCAAGCTGAATGTGTATGATGCCATTGTCGCTAACTTGGAGGCGCAGGGTATCTTCCCGGAATATGTGGATGTTGGTAACGTCGACTCGCCGCACTACAAGGTATTCTGGCGGGATGACGAGCAGTCTGCACCGGGTGGCGAACCGTTATCATGAGCGAATTAGTCGTAGGTATTGACGTTGGCACGACGAAGGTTTGTACCATCGTCGGCGAAGTGCGCGAAGAGGACATCTATGTCGTCGGCCTTGGCGTGGAGCCGAGCCGTGGCATGCAAAAGGGCGTGGTCACTGATATGAACGCCCTGACCAATGCTATCTCGTCGTCCGTTCACAAAGCGGAGCGCAGCAGCGGCTACGAGATCGGGCGGGCCTTCGTGAGCGTGGCCGGCAACCATATCTCGTCGATCAACAGCAAGGGCGTGGCCGGGATCAGCGGTGTGCATCCCGTGGACGCTGCCGATGTCGAGCGCGCCCTGGCCAATGCGCGGGCCATAGCCATCCCCCATAACCGGGAAGTGCTGCACGTCATTCCCCACCGCTACTCGTTGGACGATAACGAAAACGTGCGTAATCCACTGGGGATGCACGGCTTCCGCCTGACGGTGGAAACGCATATCATCACGGCCTCGGCGACGACGGTCCAGAATCTGGAGAAGTGCGTCGAATCGACCGGCGTCTACGTGGACCGCTTCATCCTCAACCCGCTGGCTTCCGGCGATGTGGTGCTCACGCCCACCGAGCGGCAGATGGGCGTCATGGTAGTCGATATCGGCGGCGGCACCACCGACCTGGCAATTTACATCAGCGGGACGGTGTGGCATACGGCGGTGCTGCCGGTCGCCGGCTGGTATGTGACCAGTGATGTCGCCGGTGTGCTGCACCTGCCCTTTGACCTGGCTGAGGCGGTCAAGCTGCAATACGGCCACGCCAACCCGCGCGAGGTTGACGCCATCGAATCGTTCCCCGTGCAGCCGTTCGGCGAGGACCTGCCCAGCAAGGTGCTGCGCAAGGACCTGGCGCAGATCATCGGGGATCGTGTCGAGGAGATTTTTAACCTAGTGCTGCAGGAGGTCAAACGCGCCGGCATTGATCCCATGCTGCCAGCCGGGGTGGTATTGACGGGGGGCAGCGCCTTGCTGCCGGGGATACGCGAGGTGGCGGCCAAAGTGCTGAACCTGCCGGTGCGGGTGGCGCAGCCGGAGAAGATCACCGGCATGGCCGATACACTGCGCAGCCCGTCCTTCAGTACCAGCGTGGGCTTGCTGCGCCTGGGGCTGGTGATGGACCTGGAGGATCGGAAGCGGAACAGCGCCGCTGGCGGACGCGCCGGCGGTGAAGGTTTCCAGATCGGCAAGATGTTGGGCGGGCTGTTCCGGCGCTTTTTGCCGGAGGAGGAAAGCGACTGACCGGGAGACCGGGCCGGGAACCAGGCGATCCTTTGCGGGGTTTTATAGTCCTTTTAGGCTATTTGCCCCCGATCAGGCCGTTTCCCGATTGTCTTTATCCCACGTTTTCGCATAAAATAGGGTCATGTGGGGAGAAAATATAATCTTCTGATGCAAATACATTTGGGGTGAGATAGAGAATTTGTGCTGGCATTAGCCTGAGGAGAGACTGATGAGCGATATTGAACTGACTCCTGGTGAGAACTTCGCGCAGATAAAAGTGATCGGCGTCGGGGGCGCTGGCGGTAATGCCGTCAACCGGATGATCGAAGAGGGCATGGGCGGTGTGGAGTTTATCTCCGTCAACACTGACGCCCAGGCATTGATGCTCTCCCAGGCCAAGACCCGCGTGCGGATTGGCGATAAGCTGACGCGCGGTCTGGGCGCCGGCGGTAATCCTGAGGTGGGCCGCAAGGCCGCCGAGGAAAGCGCCGACGAGATTTATGAGGTGCTGCGTGGCGCCGATATGGTCTTTATTACCTGCGGCATGGGCGGCGGCACCGGGACCGGCGCGGCTCCGATTATGGCCCAGGTCGCCAAGGAACTGGGTGCCCTGACGATTGGCGTGGTCACCAAGCCCTTCACCTTTGAAGGCAAGCGCCGCCAGGATGCCGCAGATTCTGGCATCGAGGCGCTCAAGGATCAGGTGGACACCCTCATTGTCATTCCCAATGACCGCCTGCTGCAGATCGCGGACAAACGCGCCAGCCTGCAGGATGCCTTCCGCGTGGCCGACGACGTGCTGCGCCAGGGTATCCAGGGTATTTCCGAACTGATCACCGTGCCCGGCCTGATCAACCTGGACTTTGCCGATGTGCGGACGATTATGTCCGAGGGCGGGGCGGCGTTGATGGCCGTTGGCGTCGCCAGCGGTGAAGATCGCGCCCGCGAGGCAGCCGAATCCGCCATCAGTAGCCACCTGCTCGACGTGACCATCGACGGCGCGCGCGGCATCCTGTTTAACGTCACCGGCGGCCCGGAACTCAGCCTGTTCGAGGTCAACGAGGCGGCGGCCATCATCAAGGATACGGCGCATCCGGATGTCAACCTGATCTTCGGCGCGGTCATCGACCCGAACATGGGCGACAGCGTGCGCATCACGGTTATCGCGACCGGCTTCGAACAGAGCCGGGTCGCCCGTCGTCAGGTGCAGACCGGGCAGGCCGCTCCCGCGCCAGCCGTTCAGCAGCGGCGTCCCTTGCAGGCTCCGGCGCCCACGCAGCCTCAGCGGCAGGTGCCTGCCGAGACACAGCCGTCGCAGCAGCAACCGGTCGAACCGAACTACTACGACAGCGACAACATCGAGATTCCGACCTTCCTGCGTAAGCGATAAGTGCGGTGACGGAACGCCTAACTGCCAGGCAGCGCCAGGTCGGCGCTCAGCACCACTAGTTTTTTTCTCCTCAGGCTGGCCCTTGATCCTGAAGCGTGTGTCGCGCGCCAGGAAAGAGGGCCGATTTGTTTTTATGCCGGCGTTAATGACCGGCTTCCGCAGCGGTCATGTCGCACCGCGCGGCAAAAGAGCCTTGGTGGAACGCCTGTTTCAAAAATTTAATGTAAAATGGTACCAGGGTACTGTTCAGTGATGTCGGCAACCGTGATACAGTTAAGTCCCATTGACCGCCATATACAGGGTGTCTCTCCATAACAACCCCCATATATGGGGTAAGGTCTAACCCCAACAGGGATGCCGCACAGTATCTGGGGCCAGGCAGCATAAGACGGGAGTCGGAAAGATGAAGTGCCCACATTGTGGTGCGGCGGGGGACTCGCGGGTGGTGGATACCAGCCATGATTCGCGAGGTGGTATTCGACGGCGGCGCGAGTGCAAAGCCTGCGGTGAGCGGTTCAGTACCTACGAACGCGCCATCCTGGCGACACCGGTGCTCATCAAGGCCGGTGGCGAGCGCGAACCCTTCGACCGTGACAAGCTCTTGCAAGGGATGCGCATCGCCTGCGCCAAACGCCCCGTGGCGGCGGCCGATCTGGAGCGCTTGACCGATCAGATCGAGGCCAATCTACAGCGGATGGGCAAAGCAGAAGTTTCCAGCCGGGTAGTGGGGGATATGGTGATTGAGGGCCTGAAAGAACTGGACGCCATCGCTTATATCCGGTACGGCATCGTCTATCTCAAGCTGGACAATCTCGTCAGCCTCCGCGAAGAAATCAACAAGCTGCTGGAAGAGCAGTAAATCCCAGGCCCACACGAAGTTTGGTGGGCCGCCCACCCGTGGTTTGGTGGCCGCCCACCCGTGGTTTGGTGGGCCGCTCACCCGTCGCTCGGTGAGCGGGCCGGATAATCGATCGTCACGCCTGGCTATGAGACTTGCCAGATAGGCGTCAAACCAGCTGCTGTCCAACCAGTTAGCCATTTTTGGACGAGGAACCGGGGTGTTGTGGTAAAAGCCCGGTTCCGGCGGGCTTGTGTTGTTGGTTGATGAAATTAAGAACGCGTGGTCTAAAACTATTGAAGACGGGTATTATCAAAACTTGATGTGCGAGGAGAATCCCATGACGACACGGCAACAGGCAGGCACCCCCTCACCGTCCAACGCCAACGGTTTTTCAGGGCCTCCCCAGCCCTTACGCGAGATCGACTTGACGGACAACGCGCGTACCGTGCTGGCCAAGCGTTACCTGCGGAAAGGGCCGGACGGGCAGCCCGCCGAGACGGAACATGAAATGTTCTGGCGCGTAGCCAGCCACATCGCGCAGGCCGAGGTTGAGATGGGCGGCGACCAGTTCACCTGGGCGCAACGTTTTTACGACTTGCTGACCGAAATCCGCTTTTTCCCCAATAGCCCGACTTTTACGGGGGCAGGGACCCCGTTGGGACAGTTGGCCGCCTGCTTCGTCCTCGCTATTGAAGATGACATGGGCCGCTCCACCTCCGGCATTTTCCAGACGCTGCGCGACGCGGCATTGATCCAGCAGACCGGCGGCGGCAACGGTTTTGCCTTCAGCCGGCTGCGGCCCAAGGGCGCGCTGGTCAAATCCTCGATGGGCCAGGCGACGGGGCCGGTGGGCTTTTTACGGGTATACGACCAGGCCTTTGGTGAGATCGCGCAGGGGGGGAGCCGGCGGGGCGCCAATATGGCCGTGCTGCGGGTGGATCACCCGGATATCCGCGAGTTCGTGTCCTGCAAGACGGGCGAAAGCCATATCACCAATTTTAACATTTCGGTCGGCATCACCGATGCTTTTATGCAGGCCGTGCTGCGGGACGAGCCTTTCGATCTCGTCAATCCGGTCGATGGCAAAGTCTGGGAGACCGTAAACGCCCGCGAGTTGTTCGATCAGATCACCCGGCAGGCGCATCACAACGGCGAGCCGGGCGCGCTCTTCCTGGATGCGGCCAACCGCACCAATCCCGTGCCGCAGCTTTACGAACTGGAAGCCACCAATCCGTGTTTTGTCGGCGATACTCGTATTGCCTCCCAGCACGGCCTGCTGACGATCAAAGAGATGGCCGACCGGGAACTGCCGCTTTTCGTTGCCACCGACAATCGCGCTCCGTTCGCCGGTGTTGGGAAGCCGGAGTCCGGGCAAAATGGCGTGGCGCTGCGGGCCGCTACCCCCGCCTGGCAGACGCGCCGCCGCGTCCCGGTCAAACGGTTGGCGACTCGCCAGGGTTACACCGTCACGGCGACGCCCGATCACCCCTTCCTGACCCCGGACGGGTATGTGGCGCTGGAGGATTTGAAGCCCGGCGATTCCGTCTATCTGCAAAGCGGGGAAGGTGCGTGGAATACCAGCGACGAACTGCCGAATATGATGCCCCTACACGAGGCTATGGGACAGATGGCGCTGGCGGGCGACCGGGCCAGTGCTGCATTGATCCAGCGGGCGGATTTCCAGGCGTTGTATGCCGGCCTGCCGACGCGTTGGTCGCATGAATTGGGCCTGGTGATGGGTTACCTGGTCGGCGATGGTTGGTTGACCGAGGGTGGCAATGGTAGTCTCGGCTTCGCCTTTGGTCAGGACCACAACCTGGCGCTGGTGCATGAGCCGATGCGCGAATGGTTTGGTGACGGCCACATTCACCACCGGGGTAGCGTCAAACAGTTGACCTATGCCCGCGTGCCCTTCGAATTCTTCAAGGCGTTAGGGGTGATAATCGCACCGGCCTACGAGAAACGCCTGCCGGATTCGATCTGGCGCGCGCCTCGCGAGGCCGTCGTGGGCTTTTTGCAGGGACTTTTTTCGGCGGACGGTTCTGCGCAGGTCAATCTCAAGAAACAGGATTGCACGGTGCGCTTGGCTTCCAGCTCCCCTGGTTTGCTGGACGACGTGCAGGTGCTGCTGAGTAATTTTGGTATTGTCTCGCGCGTGTATCATCGGCGTCAGGCTGGCGTCAGGCCCATGCCGGACGGCAAGGGCGGCAGCAAGGATTACGCTTTCAAAGATCAATACGAACTGGTTATCGGTAAGGCCAACCGGGACAGGTTTGCTGAACTTATCGGCTTTGCCGATCACGTCAAACAGGATCGCTTGACCGCGTTCATCGGTGGCAAACGCCGCCGCAGTAACCACGAAACCTTCACCGACCGGGTGTTGTCCGTCGAAGACGCCGGCCTGGCCGATGTCTATGACCTGACCGAACCGCAGACACACAGTCTGATCGCCAACGGCTTCATCGCCCATAACTGCGGAGAACAATTTTTAGGGCCGTTCGAGAACTGCTGCCTGGGGTCGATCAACCTGGCCCAGCACATGACGGACGACGGGCGCGTCGACTGGGCGCGCCTCCAGCAGTCCGTCGAAGAGGCGACCCGCTTTCTGGACGACGTGGTATCCGCCAACGCCTACGTGCCCGCCGTGCCGCAGCTCAAGGAAGCGGCCCACCGCGTGCGGCGCATTGGCCTGGGCATCATGGGCCTGGCGGATATGATGTACCGCCTGGGCGTGCGCTACGGCTCCCCGGACGGGCAGGAGTTTGGCGCGCAGGTCATGGAGTTCGTACGCTTTCACGCCATGCGGGCCAGCATCGACCTGGCGGAAGAGCGCGGGCCGTTTCCGGCCATCGCGGGCAGCATCTACGACCCGGCCAACCTCGCCTGGCGGCCGCCGCAGCCGCTCCAGCCGTACGAGCGCGATTGGGACCGCCCGGCGCTCAACTGGGATACGATTGTGGCGGGCATCAGGGCGCATGGCATTCGTAATGGCGCGCAGGCTACCGTCGCCCCGACCGGTACGATCTCGACGGTGGCAGGCTGTGAGGGCTATGGCTGCGAGCCGGTCTTCGCCTTGGCCTACGTCCGCCACGTCAACGACAACGGTCAGGACCTGGAGCTGCAATATACCAGTCCGGCCTTTGAGCGGGTGCTGCGCCAGGCCGGGCTGGGTGACGAGGCCATCGCTCGCGTGGTGGCGCAGGTCAACCAGGACGGCACCTGCCAGCATATCACCGACCTGCCGGCCCACATCCGCGACACCTTTGTCGTCAGCAGCGACGTGACTACCGAAGAGCACGTCCGTATGCAGGCGGCCTTGCAGACTTTCGTGGATAACAGCATCAGCAAGACGATCAATATGCCGGCGGATGCCAGCGTGGACGATGTCAAACGGGCCTATAAGCTGGCCTGGGACCTGGGCTGCAAGGGCCTGACGGTCTATGTGACCGGCAGCCGCCAGAAGGTCGTCCTGGAGACCAATGCGACCAGGGCGGCTCAAGGCGAGGCGGGCGAGCCTGCGCCGGAACTGCCGGTGGCCGTCGGACGGGCCAGCCAGCAGCCGCTCTTTAACGAGCACAAAAAGCCCCGTCCGCGCCGCCTGGCCGGCCAGACCTACCGGGTAGCCACCCCGCTGGGCACCACCTACGTGACCGTCAACGAAAACGGCCACGGCGAGGGCCAGCCCTTCGAGGTGTTCCTCCATGCCACCAAGGCCGGCTCCGATACGGCAGCGGTGAGCGAGGCGCTGGGCCGCCTGATCTCCTATGTCCTGCGGCTGGCGTCGCCGGTCAGCCCTCGCAAACGCCTCAAGGAGATCGTGCGGCAGTTGTCGGGCATCGGCGGCGGGCGTCCGATGGGCTTTGGGCCAGCGCGCGTGCTTAGCCTGCCGGACGGCATCGCCCAGGTATTGCAGGATTATCTCAGCGACAGTGAGGCCGTCGAGGTGGATGCCGAGGAGGCCCTCCTGGTCGAGCAGGAGCCGCTGCCGCTGCCGGCGGCGTCCCGCGCCATCGGCGACCTGTGCCCGGAGTGCGGCCAGGCTACGCTCGTCAACGAGGAAGGCTGCCGTAAATGTTACACGTGCAGCTACAGCGAGTGCTAAGCAGTTGATGCGACAGGGGGCTTACCAAAGCCCCTTGTTTTTGGGCTGCCGCGCTTTCCACGATAAGATAAACACAATCAGTCGGCACTCAATCACGATGAGGAAGGGCGACATACCCTATCAACTCGGCCTGGTGACGGTGTTTGTACGCAACCTGGACCGGGCCAAAGCCTTCTATACGGACGTGGTCGGCCTGCCGCTGATCGAGGAGATGTGTGGGCGATTTTGTCGTGCTGCGCCCGGCCCGCGGACCGCTGATCATGCTGCAATTCGATGTGGAGATGTTCACGCCGGGCCGCGATCCGTTGGGCACGGAACTGGCGGTTGCCGTCAACGACCTTAAAATATTATGGCAGCGCTGGCAGGATTTCGGTGCCACCGTGGTGCTGCCCCCACGTGATATTCCGCTGGGCCGGACCTTCGTCGGCAAAGGACCGGAAGGCCACCAACTGCGGTTTTACGAGATTGAAGACGGGTACAGCCTGTCCGAAACCGAGGTCTTGGACCGGACGATGCGGACCCTGCGCGACCTGTTCGACGATTGACGGAGGCGAGGATAGTTGGACGGTGAGATGGTCGTAAAGCCTGCGCCCTCCTGGTGGCCTCGGTGGGTCCGGCTGGCGATTGTCGGCGTGGCCGTGTGGATGGCGCTGTGCCTGATCCTGGCGGCCCAGGTGCATCTCTATGGCAGCAGTGATGGTGCTGCTGCCGCCGATGTCATCGTGGTCCTGGGAGCCGGCTTGGAGCCGGACGGGAGCGCCGGCGAGGCGATGGCCCGGCGCACGGCGCACGCGGCCGTCCTTTATGTGGAACGATACGCGCCGGCGGTGATATGTGCGGGCGGGTTCACCCAGGACGTGCCTATTTCGGAGGCGGCTGTCTGCGCCGAACTGCTGGTGGCTGATGGTGTTCCCCGCGATGCGATCTGGTTGGAGGAAGCCAGCCGCAGCACCGAGGAAAACGCCATCTTCACCGCCGTGTTGATGCGCGAGCAGGCGTGGCAGACGGCGCTCGTCACCAGCGACCGCTACCATCTCTGGCGATCCAGCCTGCTGTTTGGCAAATATGGCATCACGGTGGTCGGTGTGAGTCCGGCCCAGGCGACCACCGGCGCTTTGAACCCGACCGAATACCTGGTAGCTGTCGGGCGAGAAGTGCTGGCCCTGTTCTGGCAGGTGGGAAAAGATGCCCTGGGCCTGCCGTATACCCATCTGTAATCTGGATGCCCAGCCGCTGATTGCACAATTGTCACGGGTTCCGCTAGAATACCATATGATCGTGCCGTGCTTGGCGGGCTTTCCCGGATGAGGATCGATGGCAGACGTGCTTGTAGTCGAAGACGATAAAGACCTGGTCTACATTTACCGGACGGCCCTGGCCCTGGCCGGTCATGAAGTGTCGATGGCCCGCAGCGGCAGTGAAGCGCGCGCTCACCTGGGGCGGCAGGTCCCGGACCTGGTCTTTATGGACATGAACATGCCCGACGAAAGTGGGGCGGACGTGATCAAGTTTATGCGGGGCGATGCGCGCTTCCGTAATACCAATATCGTGGTCATCACAGCTAACCAGCTCTGGCGCAACGAGATCAACCCGCGCGATATCCAGGAATTTATGGTTAAGCCGGTCAGCATCAACCAGCTGGTTTCCGTGGCGAACGAGCTGACCGGCCACCGCCGCCGCTGATCGTCCTGAACCGGCAGCGCTTCCCCCCGAAGGTTTTGCCTGACACTTCCCCCATGATCACCTGACGCGGTCGTAGGCCGGGCGTTGGGTGATCGCGTGCCTGACGTGATTGCGTCTCCTCCCATTTCCTCCTATGATTGAAGGGTAGGTACCATTCAAAAATGTAAACTTTTCAGGGGAGGTTTAACCCATGCGCCGGCGCCAATTACTGGGATTCGGTGGGGCGATTATCGCTGTTGTTGTTTTGTTTTTGTGGGCCGGCGGCCTGAAGCCGGTGGTGGTGGGAGCGCCTCCGGAACAGGAGGACTCCGGCCTGCCGCCGCGCGTGGTTGATACGATGCCGCTTTCCGGCGAGGAAATGGCGCTGGAAGGCGCGATCACGTTGTACTTCGACCAGGCGATGGACATGGCCAGCGTGCAGGAGGCCTTTGTCATCGACCCGGCCGTGGACGGAGTGTTCGATTCGCCCGATGACCTGACGCTGCGCTTCACGCCCGGCGAGCCGCTCGACCGGGCGACCGCTTATACGGTCACGCTGGACACGGCGGCTGCCAGCGCGGCGGGCCTCAAACTGGCGGAGCCGTTTACCCTGGAAGTGCGCACGGTGGGATTTCTGGAAGTCTCGGAAGTGCTGCCCGCGCCGGATGCTACTTTTATTGAGACCGATACCAGCATCACGGTGATTTTTAATCGCCCGGTGGTGCCGCTGGTGACGGTCGAGGAAATGGCCGATCTGCCGGAGCCGCTGACCATTTCACCGGCCCTGCCCGGCGAAGGCGAATGGCTCAATACGTCGATCTACATCTACCGGCCGGAGCGGCTGGAAGGTGGCATGACCTATACCGTCGCCGTGGCGGCCGGCCTGGCCGACGTGACCGGCGGCGTGCTGGCCGAGGATTACACCTGGTCCTTCAGCACCGTGCCGCCGACCATTCTGAGCATCGATCCGGGGCACAACAGTGACGACTTCTCGCTGAACGGCCAGATTGAGGTTTTGTTCAACCAGGCGATGGACACGGCCAGCGTGGAAGAGGCTTTTGTGCTGGCCGAGCAATCCAGCGGGCGCGTCAGCGGTACCTTTAGCTGGAACAACAGCCAGTCGCGTTTCACCTTCACGCCGGATGATCGGCTGGCATTGGGCGGCTTTTATACGGCCCGCATCGATGCCACCATCGCGCGTGCGGCGAATGGGCTGACTCCGCTCGATGAGACCAGCGCCTGGAATTTTGTGACCGTGGGACCGCCGCGCATCGTGCGCACGGAACCGGCCAACGGGTCTACCAATGCCAGCAGTTACGGCGGTTTTTCGATCTACTTCGCCACGCCGATGGACCGCGACAGCCTGACGGACAAGGTGACCATCGATCCCGCCCCGGAGCGCGACTACGACACCTACTACTACAGCTACGGCAACCGCTACGGGCTGTCCTTCCAACTGCTGCCCAGCACGACTTACACGGTGACAATCGCGCCGGGCATGGCCGATGTTTACGGCAACACCATCGACCAGGAAACAATTGTCACCTTCACCACCCGCGCCCTGGACCCCAGCATAAGCATGATGGTGCCAGGAAACGTGGGCATCTACAGCGCCTACGCGCCGCTGACCCGGTTGTTTGCGACCCATATCAACGTCAGCCAGTTGGACCTGAGCCTGTATCAACTGTCTTTGCCGATCCTGGCGGACGCTACCGGGCCGGACAGCTACGATGTTTTTGATAGGCTTGGCGCTCTAAACCAGGG
>DAOUEM010000103.1:0-5425 GCA_034430555.1 Anaerolineae bacterium
TTTTCACCCAAACTTATGGAGGAGTTGCGCAGTTCGATTACATCAGAGCGTTGCAGATTCATAGAAGGCATATCCTCTGATCCGTTATCATGATCAATAGAAAGCGATACCATGCCCGACAAAATCATCAACATGCGAGAAGCGGTGCAGACATTCGTGCCCGACGGCGCGACCCTCGCCATCGAGGGCTTCACCTCGCTGATCGGCTTTGCCGCCGCCCACGAAATCATCCGGCAGGAACGGCGCGACCTCACCCTGTGCCGCATGACGCCCGACCTGATCTACGACCAGATGATCGCAGCGGGGACGGCGCAGAAGCTGGTCTTCAGCTACCTGGGCAACCCCGGCGTCGGGTCGCTGTACGCGGTGCGGCGCGCGGTGGAAAAGGGCATCCCGCACCCGCTGGCAATCGAGGAGTACACGCACTTCAGCATGATCGGGCGTTATACGGCGGGCGCGGCCAAACTGCCCTTCTTCCCGCTGCGCAGCCACACCGGCAGCGATCTACCGGCGCACAATCCGAACATCAAAACGGTGCAAAGCCCCTACGAAGACGGGGAGACCATCGCCGTGGTGCCGCCCCTCAACCCGGACGTGGCAATTCTGCACGCGCCGCGCGGCGATAAACACGGCAATACCCAGTTCTGGGGCCTGCTCGGCGTGCAGAAGGAAGCCGCCTTCGCCGCCGACAAGGTGATCGTGGTAGTGGAGGAGATCGTCGACGAGACGGTGATCCGGGCCGATCCCAACCGCACGCTGATCCCCGGCATGATCGTGGACGCCATCGTGGTGGAGCCGTACGGGGCGCATCCCTCCTACGTACAGGGCTACTACGACCGCGACAACGCCTTCTACCTGGACTGGGGCGAACGCTCCCGCGATCTGGACCAGACGAAGGCCTGGCTGGACGAGTGGGTCTACGGCATCCAGGACCGGGCGGCCTACGTCAAAAAGCTGGGGGACGAGACGCTGGCCCGGCTCCAACCCGGCACGGCGTTAAGCGAACCAGTCAACTATGGGCTGTATGCGTAGGGAATCCGTCTGGTAGGGGTCATGCAGGAGCAACGGCGTTTTCGTATACTGGCGGTAGGAAACGGACATGGACACTCACGAGCCTTTACAGCGAGGAGACGAAATCATGGCAGACGAACGCGAACCGATCTTCTGGCGCGGCGAATGCATCGGTCACATTGAGAATCCGAAGAAATTCCCGGCATTGTGGCGCGGCAAATGGTCCCCGGCTGACAACAGCTTCGCCCAGCAGTTCCTGAGCGCGCTCGGTAAGGGCAACCGCATGTGGGTCGAATTCGGCATGGAATCGCCTAAAACCATGGCGACGGTCGAGCGGCTGCCCGCCGACGAAATCGAACTGATGCTGGACATCGAAGGCGACAAGACGATCGTGACCAACCCCTTCAAAAAGTGATCCTGTCCCGGTGCCAGCCTGATGACGATTTTCTTCACCAGTCCCAGGGATGAGCCATACGGCTGCTTTTCCAACTTTTCGCGGCACGGTTTTCGGCTGGATGGCAAACAGTGGCCCACCAGCGAGCACTACTTCCAGGCGCAGAAGTTCGCCGGGACGCCGCACCTGGGCGACGTGCTGCGCGCACCGTCGCCTGCGAAGGCAGCCGCCATCGGGCGAGATCGGGGGCGCCCGCTGCGATCCGACTGGGAGCAGGTCAAGGACGATGTCATGCGGCGGGCCGTGCTGGCCAAGTTCCAGCAAAACGACGACATCCGGGCCGTCCTGCTGGACACAGGCGACGCCGAACTGGTCGAAAACGCGCCGAATGACGATTACTGGGGCTGCGGGGCCGACGGCTCCGGCCAGAACAGGCTGGGCCAGATTCTGATGGACGTGCGGGCCACCCTGCGCGAAGAAGCGCCCCTGTCGGCGACCCGCGACACGAAGAAAGCGATTCCCTTATCAGAGACCAGGGCGACCCTTGATTTCAAGCGCACGTTTTCCCAGGGTGAAACCGCCTGCCTGCGGCAGGGGTTCGTCCCGCGCGACATGGACGACCGGTGGTTTATCTTCCTGGAGGACGACTGGCTGTACTTCCACCGTAGCTGGACGGGCTTCTGTGTGTTCCAGGTCCGGCTGGAACCGGCTGGCGATGGGTATACGGTGGCCGAGACCTGGGCCTGCCGCGACCCGGAGCAGTACCGTTGGACCAGCGACAGCAGCGACGTCGCCCAGTTGAACCGGCTGATCAACCACCTCCTACTGAGGGAGCAGTGATGACCGACTCCACGCCCGAGATTATCCTGTGCATCCCCGGCCAGTGGTCCGACCGCACCGCCCTGGTGACCGCCATCGCCACGCAGAGCGACGGGTATCTCTTCGCCGGCGGCGTGATGATGCACGTCGTCTCGCAGGATGGCTTCGAAGTGCAGGTGGACGGCGTCGACCCCCGCGTGCCGCGCGCCTTCGAACTGGCCGGACGGCGGTCCCTCACCCCGGAGGACATGCTGGCCATCCAGGCGCACACCCAGGTCCTTTACCTGATCGGGCCGGGCGGGTCGACCCACGCCGCGCGGCGCCTCATGCTGGCCGGGGTGGGCCTGCTCAAAGCGGGTGGGCTGGCCGTCAAGGTGGAGACCACCGGCTCCGCCCATAACAAGGCCGACTGGCAGAAGCTGGCGGCCCATGAGGGCGACGAAGCCCTGTACTACGGCTACGTGACCCTGGTCGGTGGGGATGAGGGCGCGTTCTATTCCACGGGGATGCAAAACCTGGGTCTGCCGGACGCCATCGTGCGCGCCGATCTCGATCCGCAGGCGGCCGCCAACCTGCTGCACAACTTCCTGCTGTACCTGCTGGTGGAAAAACCGACCCTGCAGGCAGGCCAGACCTTTGGCCTGGAGCCGGGCGCGCCCATCTACCGCCTCAGCCACGAGGGTTCGGTCTACCCGGAGACACACGAGTTTTATTACAATCCGTATGGCACCTGGCGGCTCAGCGCGGTGGAGGGGTAGCCGTTTGAACCGGGTGATTGCCTTCGAATGATTCCGTTTTTACGACGAAGGATAGAGTGATGAGTGACTATACCGCTTCCGAGATGATGATCGCCGTGGCCGCCCGCCCGCTGCGGGAAGCGCGGACCGTGTTCGTGGGGGTCGGCATCCCCAACATCGCCTGCAACCTGGCCAAACGCACCGGCAACCCCGACCTGTCGCTGATCTACGAATCGGGCGTGTACGGCGCGCAGCCGGCCCGCCTGCCGCTCTCCATCGGCGACCCGACGCTGGTCAGCGGCGCGACGGCGGTCATGCCGATGGCCGACCTGTTTATGTATTACCTGCAAGGCGGCCTGGTCGACGTGGCGCTGCTGGGCGCAGCCCAGATCGACCGCTTCGGCAACCTGAACAGCACCGTGATCGGGGACTATCCGGGGGGCAAGGTACGGCTACCGGGCAGCGGCGGGGCCTGCGAGATCGCGATCAACGCCCACGCCATCCTCAACATCACGCGCCTGAACAAACGCACCTTCGTGGAAAAGGTCGACTTCGTGACCAGCCCTGGTTACCTGGATGGCCGGTCCTCGCGCGAGGCGCTGCACATGCCGGGCGCGGGGCCGCAGCAGGTGATCACGGACAAGTGCATCTTCGACTTCGCGCCGGAGAACGGCGAGATGCGCCTGGCCGGGCTGTATCCCGGAGTCACCGTGGCCGACGTGCAGGCCGAAATCGGGTGGGAACTGCCGGTCGCCGACTCGCTGGAAGATGTCGCACCGCCCTCGGCGGAGGATTTGCGCATGATGCGGGAAGTACTCGATCCGGCGGGCCTGTACCGGGGGTAACGTGAACCGATCAGCCTTAATGGTCTTCCGGTCGGCCAGGGAAAAACCGGCGTTATGATGCACTCCACCGCGAACCCGAGCCGCCTGCCCCGCCGCACTTTCCTCACCCTGATGGGCCTGGGTGGTGCGGCGGGTTTGTTCTGGCTGCTGGCGGCAGAAGCCGCGCGCCGGGGCGAAGTCGAACGACTGGCGACGCTGGCCGCCGAGCAAACGCAGGTCACGGCCCTGCAGCCCGTCATTATCGCCCGTGCGGACTGGGGCGCACTGCCGCCCAACCTCGATGCAGAAAACGAGCGCGGTCCCTACAGCCTGGATAACCCGGAAGGCTACCGCGTTTACCAGGACGACCTGACCACGGTCTACAATACGGTCGTCATCCACCACTCGGCCATGTACGGGCAGGACGACCTGCACTCAGTCCAGTACATCCTGGACCTGCACCGGGAGGATCGCGGCTGGGCCGATATCGCCTATCACTTCCTGGTGGGCAAGAGCGGGGCCATCTACCAGGGACGCCCGCTCCAGGTACGGGGCACGCACGTCGCCGGACACAATACCGGCACGGTGGGCGTCTGCCTGCTGGGCGACCTGCGCTTCGAAATCCCGACCGAGCCGCAAATCCGGGCCGTATTCCAGTTGGTGCGCTGGCTGGCCGCCTCGCTCCGGCTGACTCACCTGGCCGGGCACTACGAATTCAATCCAGAAACGACTTGTCCCGGCGTGCAGGCCATACCCTACCTGTCGATACTGGCATCCACCGCCGGACTGGCGCGCGGCACGGCGGGTTACCGCCCCTCCGAGGAACAACTCCGGCTGACGGCCACCGCCCCAGCGCCGGAATCCGACTCATAAGGCAGGACAGGCGGCGACATCTCTCCTCATAAAATTCATAAACCGGTGGGCACGGCCACTGCCTCTGGTCAAAACCGGAAAATCGGTGATAATGGAGGCTGTTTCACGGCACATACCGGGCACGCACCAACATAGGGAATTACACCGTATGACTCCCCAACACCCCGAAGGGCACGTGTTTTACCGCAAGATGTGGCACGATTATCCGTGCATCGTGCGGGCGGAAGGCGTCACCCTGATCGCGGAAGATGGCCGCCGCTTCATCGACGCGGCAGGCGGCGCGATCGTGGTCAACGTGGGCCATGGGATCGAAAAAATCGCCGAGGCGATGGCCGAGCAGGCTCGGCAGGTCGCCTACGTGCACGGCGAAAAGTTCACCACGCCGGTAATGGAGGATTACGCGGAAGCCCTGTCCGAAGTGATCCCCCTGCCCGATGCGCGTTTTTTCCCGCTGACGACGGGCAGCGAAGCCAACGAAGCCGCTATGAAACTGGCGCGGCAGGTGCAGATGATCCGTGGGGAAACGCGGCGGCAGCTGGTCATCGGGCGCTGGAACTCCTACCACGGCATCACGCTGGGCACGCTGGCGGTCGGCGGACGAAAAGCGGCGCGGAGCCGCTTCCTGCCAATGATGCAGGACATGCCGCACCTCGAACCCCCCACCTGCTACCGCTGCCCCTACGGCCAGAGCTATCCTGAGTGCGGCCTGACCTGCGCCCACATGCTGGCCCGCACGATCACGGCCTACGGCCCGGAGAACGTCGCCG
>DAOUEM010000104.1:0-21149 GCA_034430555.1 Anaerolineae bacterium
CATAAACCGAGTAGATACCCCACCCTTTAGTAAAACAGATTGGAATTCGCTGTCATTAGCGTTTCTTGATCCAGAAGGTTTAGAGTTAAATTGGGAGACAGTGGTTAAGCTGGCATCGCTAAAACGTACTGATATTGTAATAAACTTTTCAATCGGAGGATTACGACGTCGAGCTGGACATGACAAACAAATGCCACCTGGTACAACCAGGTCAGATCAATTTTTCGGAACTACGGAATGGAGAGGTATTCCTGATAATCCAGATAGCTCTAAACCAGCATTCCAATGGATTGAGTTTTATCAAGCAAGATTACAGGAATTGGATTATCAATGGGGAACACCGGTTCCCGTTAAAAACACCACAAACGTAGAGTTGTATCGACTACTGTTCGCCAGCAAACACCAACTGGGGGTCGAGCTTTGGGAAGAGGCCCGTAAGAACGCTCCACGACAGCGGGCCTTGTTCTAATATCATTTTGCTGGCATAAAAACGGGTATCTGTGCCACGAATGGAAATGTTTCAAAGACTTCCGCGTGTTCTGGAAATTCCTCGCGCCAGGGCGACCAGTCTAAATTGCCCTTAAAGAACACAGGTATCTGCAACCGATCCATGATGTCCACCACCCGCTCAACCCAGGCCGGTTCAGGTTGATACACCAGACGGCCATTGGTCGCCGCGCCGACAATCATCCACTCAAACGGCAATTGTCCATTTCGTTGCAGCCAAGTCTCAAAGACGCTGCCAGCATCAAACCACAGGGGTTCGATGCTCATAAACCGCACGCTGGCTTGTATGCGGGACATGCGCTTCAGGTAGGACATCAAGGCACGGGCAGCACCCTTCTCTGACATCGAATGTCCAGCCGGCACACTCACCCCAACCCACACATTCGGCGGAAACGGATTGAAGTCCGGCAAACGCACCGGGTACTTGCTCAACGTCTGGAAGGTGTGCCAGTCGGCGTCTCTCATTACATCGATCACGCGCCAGATTTGCGCTTCAGGCACCCAATGGCCAAACAGGTCTGCCATGCTTCCCACAAATATCTTGCCCGGTGTCTTGAGCTTTATCGGATCATCAAGCATGTGCTCACGCCAATAGTGATGCTCAAATCCATTGGGGTACGAAGACTGCGCCAGACCCTCTGCAATCGTCTTGGCATAACACTGCGTGACGCTGCCATCCGGCATTCTCCAGGTGCACCCATGAAAACAACCACCTGTCGGATTCCAGGTCCAGTCGGTCCACTCGATCCCCCGACTCTTTTGACCTTTTTGTTGTTTGTTCATGACTGACACCCCAAATTCCAATGACGATGTTTTTATCCGGACACCCTAATACTAGAACGTTTGAGCAATTTTGACAACCCCGGTAATCAAAATTGTTACATATCAGGAATCAAAGACGCTTCTACCCAGACGCGGGGGGGAAGTGCATCTGGGGAGAAGCGCCAAGGGATTATACAAGGGCCGCCCCTGCCGTCAAGGGCCGGGCGACCACACTCATCCGATTCTCAGCCGGGTGCACAGGTTGCGCCCGATGCCCGGCCCACGTATAACCAGCCCATGACCGATCTCACCCTCCCCCTGCCCGATTTGTTGGCCGCGGCCAAGCACCCGCCGGAATACCGCCTGCACAAATACTGGGCGCGCAAGCCGCACAACGTCGCCGCCGCTTTCCTGGCAGCGCTGGTGCCGCCCGGCGGCAGCGTGCTCGATCCGTTTTGCGGCAGCGGCGTGGTCCTGGCGGAGGCGCGCGCCCTGGGTTTGGCGGCCACCGGCATCGACCTGAACCCCGCCGCCGCCCTGATCGCGGGCCTGACGGCCAACCCGCCCCCACCGGAGGCCTTCGATGCGGCGCTGGACGCCTTCCTGGCGGAGAGCCGGGCCGCGCTGGCCCCGCGCTACCGGCTGCCAGACGGAGCCAATCTGCGCTACGCGGTGCACGCTATACTGACCGTCTGCCCCGGCTGCGGCGAGACGGTCTCCGCCTGGGCGCTGCGGGCGCAGGGACGGCGGCGGCACTGTCCGGCCTGCGCGACAGTGCTGCGCTTCAACCTGGAGACGATCACGGGCACGGCCATCGTCGAGGTGGTGACAACCGACGGCGAGAGGCGGCGGGACGCGGCGACCCTGCATCACCAGCAGATGGCCGCTTATGCCGATGCGCCGGAGACGCCCGTCGACGCGCCCGGCCTGCTGCCCAACCGCCGCATCCTGGCCTGGGAGGGCAAACGCGCCGCCGACCTCTTCACGCCGCGCAACCACAGCGCCGCCCTCGTCCTGCGCCAGATCATTGACCAGATGGAGGCAGCGCCGGAAGTCGACGCGGGCCTGCGCGCAGACTTGGGTCTGCGGACGCTGTTCACGGCGGCCCTGGCCGGGTTCAGCCGCCTGATCGCCTACCGGGACGGGCTGCGCGGCGGCGGTCCGGCCTGGAGCGTGCCGGGCTTCTGGGTCGCGCCGGTGCACATCGAGCATAACCCGCTGCCCCTGCTGGAGTCGTGGGCGCGCCGCTACCGGCGGGGCATCGGGCGGTTATGGTCGAGACTACACGAAGGGCCGCCGGCGGCGGTCGTTTACGGGGCGGCGCAGGACATCCTGGACGACCTGGCCGCACACGACCGGCGGTTCGACCTGTTGTTCCTGGACCCGCCCTACGGCGATTCGGTGCCTTACCTGGAATTTTCGGCGCTGTGGAATGCCTTCCTGGCGGGGCAGCCGGATTACAGCCGCGAGGTGGTGGTCTCCGACCGGACCGCCGAACCCGCCGGCTGGCAGGCCTACGAGGCGCGGCTGCGCGACGTGATCGGGCGCGGCGTGCGCGTCCTCAAGCCGGGCGGCGCAGCCCTGGTGACCTTCAATAACCTGGACGGGCGGGCGTGGGCGGCGCTGCTGGGAGCCTTACAGGCGGCGGGCCTGCGCTGCGAGTCGGCGCACTACGTCGCCCCGGCGGTGATCAGCGCCAAGGCGCAGTTCGCGCCGGATGGCAGCTATCACGGCGATTTCTGGTGCGTGTTCCGGCGGGGCCCGATCGCGCCGGTGCCGGCCAGCCGGTGGGCGGCGGTGTGGGAAGCGGCCATCCCGGCAGGCGTCGCCGACCCGGGCCGGCGGCGGCGGTTGGCGCTGCGGGCGATCCTGGCGGCCAATTTACCCGCCGAGGCCATCCTGAGGGTGGATCGGGAGGGCTGACCAGGGCAGCCCGGCAGCCTGGATCACCGCTTCGCCGGGGAAAACGACCGGGGACAGGCCCATTATCAGCGGGACCGCCGGCCCCAGGGCCGCCGACAATGGCGCGTCGAGCGGCAAAGCCAGGGCCGGAGCCTGTCCGCTGGCGCTCCGGCTGCCGGTGAACATCAGCAGCGCGATCACGATGATGGCCACCAGCACGGCCAGCACCAGCGTCCGCCGGCTGCGCCGCCGCGGCTGGAGTTTGGTTTTATCGGGCGGGAGGGCGCGCGTCCGGAAATCCGGGGGCGGCGGCACCACGTTCCGGCCTGCCCCACCGGCCGGCTTCGCCAGGTGCCGCAGCTGCGCGAAAAAGTCATCGGGCGGCAGACCGCCCGCGGTGACATCGGTGAAAGGCAGGGTGATCACCGGCGTCAGCGTCCGCCCGCGCAGCAGCAGCGGAAACAGCGGCTTGCCAGCGCGCTGGGCCACGGCGATCTCGCGCTCCACCCAGCTCGAATGCTCCGCATCCGGGGACATGATCAGGACAAAGGCCGCGCACGCCCGGATCGCATCGGCGATGGTCCGCCACCAGTGCACGCCGTAATCGATTCGGTCGTCGATCCAGACATCGACCCCGGCCCGCTGCAACCGGTCGGCCAACTGGCGGGCGTAGGCCTGGTCCTCGCGGCTGAAGGCGATATACACATGACTCATCGACACACCCATCTGTTAGCAAACACAACCGGTCACGGCGCCGGCTCGACATCCGGCCGCATGATTTCACCGATCCGGAAGCCGGCCTCATCAAAACGCTGGGCGGCCTGTTCGGCGAGGCCGTGGCCTTCCCCCGCCAGCGCCGGCAAGTCGGCCTGCTCGCAGCCCCGTTGGAAGGTATCGACCGAATGGCGCAGCAAAGCCAGGCCCTGGTTCAAAAACTCGGCTGCTTCCACCACCGCCCGGTCGGCGGCCAGCTCGTCCGGTGGGCCGGGCACCGACGCAAAGAGGTCGAAGTCGAAAACGTGCCCGCAGTTGGGGTTATCGCCCGGTTCCCCGGCCGCGGCCCAGAATTCCATCACCAGCGGCAGCGGCCCGGCCTGCTCTGGGTTGGTGATCTGGGTCAGCCGGTCGGCCAGCAGGGTGATGTAATCGTCGGCGGCGGGCGGGGAGGGAAACGGGTTCACCAGCACGATCACCGCGATGACGGCCAGGATCACGACCGCCAGCAGCGCCACCGCCCACAGGCCGGATCGGCCCGGGCCGCGCGCGGCGCGCGGTTTACGCGGCGTCACCAGCGAGCGACCGGGCCGCGACCGCGGCGGCACGGCCTGCGCCAGGCGCTGGTAGTAGTCGTCGGGCGGCAGAGCGCCGTTCCGCACATCCACGAACTGGGTGGTGATCAGCAGGGGGAACTCCTGGCCGCGCAGCAGCAGCGGAAAGATCGGCTTGCCCGACCGCTGGGCCAGCAGGATTTCCCGCTCCACCCACTCGGAGGACTCGGCTTCGGGCGACATGACCACGATCACCGCGCCGCAGCCCTCGATGGCCTTGACGATCTCGCGCCACCAGCGGTCCCCATAATCGATGCGATCATCGATCCACACGTCGAAGCCGCGCCGGCGCAGCTCCTGCCCCAGCTGGCGCGCATAGGCTTGATCCGCACGGCTGTAGGAGATAAACACGTGGCTCATCACACACATCCAGTTCATAAATTGGGTTACCTTATTATAGGCGTCCGCGACCAAACGCAAAATATTTCACCAGGCGGCCCAATCGGCGCGGTAGCTGTCCGGCCAGGACAATGCTATCCTAACCACCGGCAAAGGTTTACGCCGCAAACAAGGAAAGCGAGAGGTTAGCCCATGCGACAAGCACACCACACCCGGACCGCGGCAGGCCTGGTCCTGCTGGTGATAGCACTGGCTGCCGGGACGGTCAGCCCTGTCCGGGCGCAGGGCGGGCCGGAGGACGATCTGCCGGCCTGCACGGCGGCGGACCTGCGCCCGCTGGTCGACATCAGCCTCCAGATGCTGGAAGCCACCAGCCGCGCCCGCCGCTACGATGTGAGCGAGATGCTCGTCTGGCGCACGGCCATCACCACGCTGGAGGTCCCGGCCTGCGCCGAGGCCCAGGACATCTGGCTGCAGTTGTGGCTGGCCAGCGACGAAATCCTGATCGGCACGCTGCTGCTGGAGCGCCAGGGCGCGATCGAAGAGGCCGCGCTGGCCATCAACAGCGGCCTGGCCACCCTGACGGCGCTGCGCTACTCCTTCACACTGGCCGGGCAGGCCGGGGGTTTCGCGCCAGAGGTTGAGACGCCAGAGGAATTCGGCGCACTGACCGGCGACGACGTGCTGATCGCTTTCCAGCGCTTCGACCTGCCCTACGCGGACGTGACCCGTGAAGCCGGCCCGGCGGGGGGCGACGCACCGGACACGGAACTCGAACGACTCACCTTTACGCTGCCCACCATCTTCGATGGCGGCGTGGGGCAGGCACTAGTCTTTGAGACACCAGAGGATCGCGACGCCTGGCTGGACTACCTGTTCGACCCGGCGGGCGTCGACCCCGGGTTTGTGTACTTCGAGGCCAACGTGATCGTGCAGCTCAGCCCGGACCTGGACGGCGAGACGGCGCGCCTGTTCCGCGCGGCGCTGGCCTCGCTGGTGGAGTAGGCGGCAGCCCGACCCAGCGCGCCTGTCCGTATAACTAACAACAATCCGATGGGAGCCAAATCATGCACATTGTCGCGCTCAACGGCAGCTATCGCGGCACAGGCGGGGTCAGCCACGCCCTGCTGGCGCGCATCCAGGCCGGCGCAGCGGAGGTCGGCGGCACGGTCGAGATCATCACCCTGGCCCGGCACAAGATCAACCGCTGCCTGGGCTGCGGGTTGTGCCAGACGCCCGACCGCTACCTGCAATGCGTTCAGAGCGAACGCGACGACGTCCACGACCTCTATGATCGGATGGCCGCCGCCGACGTGCTGATTTTCGCCACGCCGGTGTATGTACTGGGGATGTCCGTGCTGCTCAAGACGCTGCTGGACCGCGCCTACGGCCGGTGCGACGTGAAGGCCATGAAGCTGTCCGCCAGCGGCCTGATCTTCCACCACATCGACCCGGTGATGACGAAGCCGTTCGTGCCGCTGGTGGTGTGCGGCAACGTCGAAGCGGCCAACCCCGCCAACATCGTGCATTTCTTCCGGCAGTACGCCCGCTTTCACGACGCGCCGCAGGTCGGGCTGCTGGTCCGCAACGCCTCGGACCTGTTCGAGCTGTGCGCGGACGACCCGGCCCTGGCAGCCCGGTTCCCTAAAGTGGCCGCAATCACGGCAGCGTACGCGCAGGTGGGCCGCGACCTGGCGACGCAGGGACGCATCCGGCGGGAGACACAGCGCCGCGCCAACCAGGAAGCCGTGCCCTTCCCGCTGTTCCGGCTGTTGAAGCGCTTCCGCCCGGTCAAACAGCGGTTTGTGGTGGAGGCCTTGAAGCTGGTGCGGTGATCGCACACGGCACAGCAAAAACGCGGACGGTTCGCCGCCCGCGCCAGCAATCGTATGAAAAAGGGCGATCCGCAACCGGTCGCCCTTTCGATCATCTTTGCCAGAGGTTAGCCGCCCATCTCGGCTACCCAGCGCAGCGCCTCGGCCAGGCCGGGCACCGGGTCAAGCCACAGCCAGGCCGGGTCGAGACTCAGGCCGGGCAGCACCGCGCTGTGAAAACGCCCATCCGCCGCCAGATCGATGCGGTCGTAACGGCCATCCTCGCCCAGCCGGTAGAAGTCGGCGTGGTCGCGCAGAGGGTCGACCAGCCAGTATTCGGTCACGCCGCCCGCTTCGTACTCGGAGAACTTCTCGCCCCGGTCGCGGGCCTGGCTTTCTTCGGAGACGATCTCGACCACCAGGTCGGCGGGGCCGTCGAGATAGGTGTCCGTCAGGCGTTCGGCGTGTTCGTGCAGCAGGACGATCAGGTCCGGCTCACGCCCGGAGGGCTTTTCCGGCAGGCGCATCGAAAACGGCGGCAGGATCATCTCCCCAAGCGCCTTTTCGCTCAGATAAGCCTCGATGAGAAATCCCAAAAACTTCATGATTAGCTGGTGTCTGAGTGATGCAGGCGCCATTATTATCACCTCTCCGTCGACCCACTCCGCGCGCATGCTATCGGCCCAGGCCAGGAACTCGTCCCATGTCATAGGCGGGGGCGAGTCGGCGGTGGGAGTCTGGGGAAGTGCCTGGATTGTGTCGGCCATCGGTTGTCCCTCACCTGATCACCAGCGGTGTTTTTAGTATAGCATGTTCCGACGGCCCCTCAGATCACACCCAACGCTTTACCCACCTGCTGGAAGGCCTCCAGGCCGAACTCGAGGTCGCTGGGGTCATGGGCGGCGGTGTTCATCACGCGGATGCGCGCCTTGCCCTGCGGCACCGTCGGAAAACCAATCGCCATGGCAAACACGCCCGCCTCGAACAGCTTACGGCTGAACTCCTGGGCCAGCGGCGCTTCCCCCAGCATGACGGGCACGATGGGCGTCTCGCTGTGACCGGTATCGAAGCCCATCTTTTTCATCTCGGTCTGGAACAACTCGGCGTTGGACCACAACCGTTCCACCAGTTCGGTCGATTCTTCCAGCAGGTCCACAGCCGCCAGGCAGGCCGCCGTATCAGGCACGGTCATGGCGCTGGAAAAGAGGAAGGGCCGCCCGCGCTGGCGCAGCCAGTCGACGATGATCTGCCGCCCGGCCACGATGCCGCCCACCACGCCGAAGGCTTTGGACATGGTGCCGACTTCGATGTCGACTTTGCCGTGCAGGCCGAAGTGATCGACGATGCCGCGTCCGCCCTGGCCCAGCACGCCCTCGCCGTGAGCGTCGTCCACCATCAGCAGGATGTCGTGCTCCGCCGCGATTTCGTAGAGCGCCGGCAGCGGGGCCACGTCGCCGTCCATGGAAAAGACGCCGTCGGTCACGATCAGGCGCTTGCCGTACTCGGTCGTCTCCGCGATTTTGGCGCGCAGGTCGTCGGGGTTATTGTGCTCGTAGGCCACGATCTGGGCGCGGCTCAGGCGGCAGCCGTCGATGATGCTGGCATGGTTCAGCCGGTCGGAGAAGATCACGTCGCCCCGGCCCACCAGCGCCGGGATGGTCGCCAGGTTAGCGTTGAAGCCGCTCTGGAAGGTGATGGCCGCTTCCACGCCCTTAAAACGCGCCAGCCGTTCCTCCAGCTCGACGTGCAGGCTCATCGTGCCGGCGATGGTGCGCACCGCGCCCGGTCCGACGCCGTAGCGGTCGATGGCGTCCTTGGCGGCGGCGGCCAGCTTGGGATGGTTGGCCAGGCCCAGGTAGTTGTTGGCGCAGAAGTTGAGCACCTTCTTACCGTCCACTTCGAGCCAGGCGCCCATGGCCGTCTCGATGGTGCGGATGCTGGTGAACAGCCCCTGCTCCTTCAGCCCGGCGATCTCCTGCTCGATCCACGCGGTTTTACTCATGGGAATATTCGCTCCTGAGTATGGATATGCGATCTCGTCAGAACTACGCCACGATTATAGTGCGCCCCGCACCGGAAGCACACCGGCTGCCCCGCACCGCAATTGTTACGGCCCCCCGACCCACCGGAAAAAAGCACAGGCCGGGCTGCGACCTGTGCTTCTCGATCCAATAGACCCCGGCTTAGCGCCGGCGGCGGCCCTGGTCCTGCGGCTGATCCTGCGGCGGACGCGGCTGCTGCGGCGGCTGGTAATCGAGGTTGTCGATAGCGGCGAGGGGCACCAACCGGGCCTTGGGCGCGCCCTCCTGCGACAGCACGATGTAGTCCTCGGCTACCTCCACGATCTTGCCCTGGATGCGGTTGTTGGCCGCCGTGGTGACGATGATCGGCTGCCCCTTCATCTGGTTGATTTTTTGTGCCAGCATCGGCCACTCCCTTACAGTGTCAATTGTCAGGATAACTGGACCCATTATCAGGCCGGAAACGCCGGCAGGGCAAGCGATCCCCCGGCGAATCTCGGTCTCGCCGATTTTCCCCGGCGCGTCGACTTGCCAGAGCGCCCGCGCTTGACTACACTGGACACGTCTGACGGTTTATCGAGCGCACTGCCTGGACAGAGATTATGGCACTCCCTTTCGAACTCACCACCCTCCCCCGCTACGGCCTGGAAATCATCGGCTATCTGTACGCCTGCGACAATTACGCCGCCGAGGACATGCAGATCATCGACGCGCTGGGCATCAGCGAGCGCGGCTTCGGCAAGGCGCTGCGCCGGCTGGTCACCAAGGAATACGTCGAGATGCAGTACGGCGGCCCCTACGCCCTGACGGAAAAAGGCGTGGAAGCCGCCGAGGCCATCGCGGCGCACCAGGACGAAGAAATCCACGAAGCGGCCGCCGAGCCGCAGGGGTATGACGCCTCGCTGGCGGTCACCATGTCCATCAGCCGCCGCCTGATCGCCATCTTCCCCAGGACCTACGTGGCCGGGCAGCCGGGCTACTTCTTCCTCAAGGTGGACGCGCCCGGCCCCCAGGACGACCTGTCCCCCGCCGCCGCCGACCTGACGGTGCGCCTGCAAAACGCCTGCCTCGTCGAGCCGGCCCAGCGGGACCTCAACGTGCCGCCGGACGAAGCCTCGGCAGCGGTGCGCTTCGCCATCACGCCGCCCGCCGCCGGGCAGTATCGTACCAGCATCGAGGTCTTCCAGACGACAGCGCTCGACCTGGTCGAGGCGGGCCTGTTCGAGGTGACGCTGGTGGCGGAAGCTTCCCCGCCCGGAGAGGATGTCTTCTGGCGGGAGGATTTTGGCATCGCCCTGCAGGTGGCCGGCTAACCGGCCCGCGGCCGTTCACCCTGTTCCCGAACAAACACAACGGCGGACCCCGGTCGAGGTCCGCCGTCGTTTTGTAACGGTTGTGAGTGTCGCGTTTACGGTGGTTATGGCTTTCCCGGCTCGTCGTCCTTAGGCGGACGTTGCCCGAACAACATGCCGGTCACCGAGGAAAAAGCGCCGGCCATCGACACACTACTCTGCGTCTCGGACTTCTCCCAGATGTTGGCGAAACGCTGCCCTTCCCATTCCTTGTATTTTTCCGCCGCCCGGACCAGCGCCGCTTCCATCTCCAGGCCGTCCTCGTCCTGCTCCAGGCTGTCGCGCAGGGCTTCCAGCGTTTCGATCAAAGAGGTGAGGTAGCGGGCCGTATTCTGGCGATTGTAGTGCAGCAGCGCCCACAGCGAATCGGCGTGCTGGAAGCGCAGGCCGTGCGTCATCAGCCCGAAGGCGGGATTGGTCAGGCGGCGCAGGTCGGCCCAACCATCCGCATTGGACAGGGAGCGGAAGACGGCGGCCCCCACCAGGACCGGCAGACCCTCGGTGGCGGCGGCCAAACCGTCGTGCTCGTCGGGGTCCATGAAGTGCGGTTCCGCGCCGATGATGCGGGCGAATTCCACCGCCAACTCGACCGCTTCCGAGGGGCAGTCGGCAGAGGGGGTCACGATCACGGTGCCTCTGTCAAAGAGGTCTTCCCGCGCGCCCTCGATCTCCGGCGTGGGGTCGTAGAGCACCTCCGGGTTGAGGACGGCGGTCAGGCCGACCATGTAAGCGGCGAGTTCGGGGTCGTGGGGCAGGTGTTCCGCCGCCCATTGGATGGAAGGTTTCTTGAGCGCGGAGAAATCCAGCACCACCACGCCCGGCTTGAGGGCCGGACCCGCCGCCCGGTAGAAGTCCTCGACCTGGTAGTAGGGGGCCGTCAGCGCCACGATCTGCGCTTTTTCGGCGGCGGCGATGGGGCTGCGGGCATTGCCGTCCACCGCGCCTTTGGCTTTGGCGGTTTTTTCGTTGTAACTGCGCTCATCGCTGCCGGTGACGATAAACGTGTGGCGGGCGTCCTTGCTCTGGGCATAACGCTTGAGGGCCAACCCCAGCGACGCGCCCAGCCGCTCCAGCCCGATAATGGCGACGTGAATTTCGGCCATCAGACCTGTCCTTTACTGCTCATGCATATGATGCCAGTAGATGTGCTTGCAGATGTCCCTATAATGTACCGCAAAATCGGGCGGCGTCACGTGGCTCATAAGGAATGCTCATTTTTCAGCGACGGAGTCCTGCCGGTATTTCCCATACCCGCACCGTACCGTCGACCGACCAGGTCAACAGCCGTGTCTCATCGCTGTTCCAGGCCGCGCCCCACACTATCTCCTCGTGGCGCAGGGTAAACAGCGGCTCTATTTCGCCATCGCCCTGCGCCTGCACCGACAATGCCATCGCCAGCATCAGCATGATCAGCAGGATGGCACGTTGCTCGCCAGAAAAAACCCGTTTACGCATCACAACCCCCTCACGTCACCAGCCCCAGGCGGATAGCCGCCCACGGCCACACCGCGACCGCCATCAGGCCGACACAGGCGTAGCGCACCACCCGCCACAGCGAGTCCGGCTCCATCGGCTCGAAGAGGGCGCTCAGGCCGAAGTACACCAGCAGCGTCAGCAGCAGGCCGCCCAGGAAGCGCCAGGCGCGCTGCCCCGTCGACCCGCCCGCCGAAAAGCCCAGCCGCCGCCCGGCCCAGACCAGGCCCAGGCCCGCGCCCAGCGTCACGCCGGTGATGGCCTGGCCGTCCTCGCTGCCCGCCGTGACCAGGAAAGCCAGCCCGCTCGATAGGGCCACGATCACCGCCTGGACGGGCCAGTCCAAGGCCGCCCAGCGCGCCTGCCCATCCGCGTAAAAGCGGTGGAACAACCACAGCGTCACCCCACCGAACAGCAACCCGGCGACCACGTCCTGCGGGTAGTGCACGCCGGCGTACATCCGCGACCAGGCCAGCAGCAGCACGTAAAGACCCACGGCGACGGTCACCGCGCGCCGCCGGGCCCACAGCGCCACCACCCCCCACAGAACCGTCGCCTGCAGCACGTGCCCGCTGGGGATGCCATAGCCGCCCTGTTCCACCAGCGCCATGACCCGGTCCGGGTAGGCCAGGTGGGGGCGCGGCGTCATCAGCAGGGCTTTGAGCGCCTCGGTGGTGACCACGGCCACGATCAGGGCCGCCGCCAGCCGCAGCCCCAGGTCGCGGTCCACCGACCAGTAGATCAGCGTCAGCAGGATGATGTAAAACAGGGTGCTGCCCGCCTCGTGCAGCAGGCGCGCCAGGAGATCGAACAGCGGGTTGCCGTTCGCTTGCAGCCAGATCACCACGTCCAGGCCGAAGCCCGATTCGAGTCCGCTCAACATGAAACACTCCCTTTGGTCAGAATGCTACCGTGATCATTGTAAGCGCATAGGCCGGTCGCGCCAGCGGGATTCTTCAGCGGCGGAGTTGGCGATCTGGTCAGCCGCCGGACGACGGGATTGTGGATCAGGACTTCTGGCAAATTAAGCAGCGTGTGCCACATGGGATAGTCTCCCCCCCGGTAAGGGTCAGTTGGCGTTGTCGGCGGCCTGGAGGACGTGCAGCAGGCGTTCGGTCTCGTCGCGGGGCGGGTCGATGGGGTCGGCGTGGCGGCGGCACAGGTCGACGGCGCAGGCGGAGGCCCCGGCTTCGGCCAGCATCCGGGCGGACCATTCCGGGTGGCGGCGGCTGATGGCGAAGGGGCGCGTCCAGCCGCGCGGCTCGCCCGCCGACCAGCGCTCAAACCGGGCGGGCAGCAGTTTTTTCACCAGCACCACCAGCACGCGCTCGTGGAAGTAAAAGGGGCCGATGGTCTTGCCGACGTCGTGCAGCAGGGCGGCCACGGCCAGGTCCGGCGACTGCTCACCGGCGGCGCGCACCGCCCGCAGCACGTTGAGGGCGTGCAGTTGCTCGCCCCGCCGCAGCCGTCGGAACAGCGTCATCTGGGCGGGGGTGAGGGCCGAAGCCGCCAGCGCCGCGTCCACCGGGCGCGACCAGGCCGTCAGGGCGCGGAAACCCTGGCGGAGACGGGTCTCGACGGACACGCCTATACACCTGCAAAATAGAAGTAAACGAACTCCGGACCGGCCAACAATTGGGTCAGGGTTATGGTCGGCTCGCCGATCAAGATGCCAAAGAGGTTAAGGCCTGGCATAAAGAACGAAAGCAAGATAAGGCCGAACAGAATGTACATGCCGTACTGGTTCTGAAAGTTATCATACTGGTAATGATACTGGGCCGGCAGGAACATTTTGAGGATGTAGCGGCCATCCAGCGGCCCCAATGGGATCAAATTAAACATCATGAGCAGCACGTTCCACCACACCAGGCCCACCAGTATCTGGCCCAACACTGGCAAGACGGACGGATTGCCCGGCACCAGGTCCGCCGTAAGCACTCCAGGAGCCACAGCCATCAGCAAGCGAAACGGTATGGCGAAAACGAGCGCCACGATCAGGTTGCCGAGCGGCCCGGCCAACACGGCCACACCAAAGCGCTGCGCGCGGGAAAGCTGGTGCCCCCAGCGAACCCGCGGAATATTCATCAAACCCTGGTTGATCGGCGCGGTACCGAGGATACCAAAACCAATGATGGCGAACATAAAAAAGCCGGGCCAGTAGATGTGCGTTAATGGGTTAAGCGTCAAGCGCCGCTGCTGCTGAGGGGTCGGATCGCCCATCAGATACGCGACGTAATTATGCATAAACTCGTGAAAGGTCATACCTACCAACAAAGCGATCAGTCGTACGATTAAGATTGCCAGGGTTAAATCTAACAATGGAGTCTCCTTATTTCCGTCACATCTTAACGGCGCACATTATACCACGCCCCGCCGCCGCGACCCTGCTGCGCTGTATGTGAAAAACGTATGAACGACAGCGAAAGAAAGGGGGCAGTTTTCCGTTTTCAGTTATCAGTCTGTGCTGCCCCGGCGGCTGAGGTGCTGCCGTCGCAGCCTGCTTTAACTGAAGGCTGTTTGCTGAACGCTGACAGCTTGGTCTGCGACCAGCGTGTCGATAACTGTTCACTGTTGACTGACAGCTGTCAACTGGAAACTGATCTATAATAAGGGCGTCCGGGCGTGTGCCCACCCAACGAGGACGCCATCCATGCCGCTGGAGATACACGTAGGCGATATCGCCACCATGCGCAAAATACACCCCTGCGGCAGCCGCCAATGGGCCGTGTACCGCATCGGGGCCGACATTGGGATCAAGTGCCAGGGCTGTGGCCGCCGGGTGATGCTGCCCCGCCGCAAGTTCGAACGCGCCGTCAAAACATTAGACTCTCCATCCCCCACCGCTGACGATGCCTCGTAGGTCACGCCGAATACTGCGACCACAGCCGCCCGACCACATCCAAGTAAATGCACGGCACCGTACAGAAGGGAACCTGATTATGCCAGAAGCAGTGCCAGCAGAGGACGCCTGCGTGCAGCCCGCACGCGGCCCGATCTCTGCGCCATCACCCGATAACGGGGCCGCCGCGCCCCCTACCCCCAAGGAGAAACCTCAAGTGATCGCACGCGCGGGTCAGCCCGCCCTTGACTTCGAAGCCACGGCCTACCAGGAGGGCGGCTTTAAGCCCGTCAAGCTCTCGGACTACAAGGGCCAGTGGATCGTACTCTGCTTTTACCCCGGCGACTTCACCTTCGTCTGACCGACCGAACTGGCGGCAGTTGCCGTCAAATACCCGGAACTGCAGGCGTTGGGCGTTCAGGTGCTCTCGGTCAGCACGGACAGCCGCTTTACCCACAAGATCTGGCAGGAACAAGAACTCCAGAAAATGGTCAAGGGCGGCGTGCCCTGGCCCATGCTCTCCGATGCCGGCGGCAAGATCGGCGAGGTCTACGGCGTGTACGACGAGGCGAGCGGCGTGGACATTCGCGGCCGCTTCCTGATCGATCCTGATTTTGTCATCCAGGCCATGGAAGTGATGACGCCCACCGTGGGCCGCAACGTGAACGAGCTCATCCGGCAGATCAAGGCCTTCCAGCACGTCCGCGCCACCGGGGAGGTCACCCCGGCCGCCTGGACACCCGGCAAGACCACGCTCAAACCCGGCCCGGCCCTGGTGGGCAAGGTCTGGGAAGTGTGGGACCCGCAGAAGGAGCTGGCTTAACCCGACCGCCGGGCGTTGGCTCCGCCGACCCTGGTTTGAAGTGAAATCGCTGCGGGTTGTGGGGTATCGCAGCCCGCAGCCAACCGATTCGCCAAAGCGCGCGAGGGCTGCATAATATCCACGCGCCGCGTTCTCCTGCCCGGAAGGAACCCGCCATGCCCGAACCAATTCCCGCCGGCCTGACCCCCGCCACGCTCGCCGCCATGATCGACTCCTCGTTTTTGCAGCCCTACGGCCCGCCTGCCGACATCGAGCGCATCTGCGCCGAGGCCCGGCAGTACGGCTTCGCCATGGTGGCCATCAACCCGGCGGAAACGGAAGCCTGCGTCCGGCTGCTGGCCGGCACGACCATCCGCGTGGGCGTGGCCGTCGGCTTTCCGTTGGGGCAGAACACGCGCGCCGTCAAGGCCTACGAGACGGAAGACGCCATCCAGCGCGGGGCGGGCGAGATCGACACGGTGATCAACATCCGGGCGCTGCAAGGCGGGGACGTGGCCCTGGTGCGCGGCGAGATCGCGGACATGGTGCGCCTGTGCCGTCCCGCCGGCGTGATCAACAAGGTGATCCTGGAAACCTGCTACCTGAGCGACGCGGAAAAACGCCTGGTTTGCCAGATGGCACGCGAGGAAGGCGTCGACTTCGTGAAGACGTCGACGGGCCGGGGTCGGGCCGGGGCGACCGTGGCCGATGTCCGCCTGATGCGGGCAGTCGTCGGGCCGGACATCGGCGTGAAGGCGGCGGGCGGCGTCCACACGCTGGGCCAGACGCTGGCCATGATCGCGGCGGGCGCGACCCGCATCGGCACCTCGCGGAGCATCGCCATCGTGGAGGAACTGCGTACCCGCCTGGGCGGGCCCTGGCTGGCCGAGCACCCCTGACGCGGCAGCCCATGCCGGAACGGCGCGCGCACGTTATACTCCTCCCAGCCAGCGGCCGCTTGCGGTCTGCAAGCAGCGCCCCTATCGACCAACACCTGAATGGAGTATGCAGGATGCGCCAGTTTATCGCCCAACGCGTGCACCAGGTGCCCCCCTCCGGCATCCGCCGCTTTTTTGATATCGCCGCCACCATGGACGACGTGATCTCGCTCGGCATCGGCGAGCCGGACTTCGTCACCCCCGAACCCATCGTACGCGCCGGCATCCACTCGCTGGAGCAAGGCCACACCCATTACACCTCCAACTCCGGCATCCTGGAGCTGCGTCAGGCGATCAGCCGCTACCTGGAAAGGCTGTACGGCATCGGCTACGACCCCGAGCACGAGCTGCTGGTCACGGTCGGGGTGAGCGAGGCCATGTACCTGGCGATGACGGCCACCATCAACCCCGGCGACGAAGTGATCATCCCGGAGCCGTGTTTCGTCAGTTACGCGCCGGAAGTCGTCTTTGCCGGCGGGCAGCCGGTGATGGTCCACACCCGGGTGGAGGAAGACTTCCAGGTGACCGGGGCGGCGGTAGAAGCGGCCATCACACCCAATACCAAGGCCCTGCTGATCGGCTATCCCAACAACCCCAGCGGCGCGGTGATGAGCCGCGAACGCCTGGAGGCAATCGCCGCCGTGGCGCGCCAACACGACCTGCTGGTCATCTCCGACGAGATTTACGACCGGCTGGTGTACGGCGTGACTCACACCCACTTCGCGGCGCTGCCGGACATGCGCGCCCGCACCGTGGTGCTGGGCGGCCTGAGCAAGTCGCACGCCATGACCGGCTGGCGGCTGGGTTGGGCGGCGGCCCCGGCGGAGGTGCTGGCCGCGATGCGAAAGATCCACCAGTACACCATCATGAGCGCGCCGACCACGGCCCAGATCGCGGCCATCGAAGCGCTGGAACAGGGCGAGGAGCACGTCCAGCACATGGTGAACGAGTACAACCGGCGGCGCCTGCTGCTGGTCAACGGCCTGAACGAACTGGGCCTGGCCGCCTTCGAGCCGCGCGGCGCGTTTTACGCCTTCCCGAATGTATCCGCCAGCGGTATGGATGACGAGGCGTTCGCGGAAGCGCTGCTCAACGAGGAGCGGGTGGCGGTGGTGCCGGGCAGCGCCTTCGGGGAAAGCGGGCGCGGCTTCGTGCGGGCCTGTTACGCCACGGCCTACGAGCAGCTGGAGGAAGCGCTGGAGCGGATGCACCGCTTCATGCAGCGGCACGGGTGATTTAGCCGTCAGCAGTCAGCGAACAGCCATCAACACAGGGCGGAGGCCGTTGGGTCGCCGCCCTTTTTGATTCGTGATTCAGGCCCGGCTCATCACGGCCTCGATGATGGCCACCGCCCGCCCCACGCCGTCTTCCGCCCGGATTTTTTCGCCGAGCGCGGCGGCTGCCCGGCCTATCGACTCGTCGCCGGTGGCGGCCTGGATGGCGTCCGCCAGCTTCTCCGCGGTCAGGCGCTTACGGTGCACCGGCTTCGGCCCGACGCCCAACCGGCCCACGCAGCGTCCCCAGAAGAACTGGTCGCCGTTGAAGGGCACCAGGACGGAGGGCACGCCGGCCCGCAGACCCGCCGCCGTGGTCCCGGCCCCGCCGTGATGCACCACCGCCGCCATACGGGGGAACAACCAGTCGTGCGGGGCCGACTCGATCAGGAAGACGTCGTCGGGCAGGTCGGCCGCGCCGATGCCGTCCCAGCCGGTCATCAACAGGCCGCGCTGCCCGGTCTGTTGGAGCGCCGCCAGCACAGCCGCCGTGACGTACGCCGGGTCGCGGCTGGTCATACTGCCGAAGCCCACGTACACCGGCGGCGGCCCGGAATCCAGGAAGGCGGCCAGGTCGGCGGGCGGCTCCCAGATGTCCTGGCTGTCCACGGTCCAGTAGCCGGTGATGTGGTGCCAAGCCGGCCAGCCGGGGTCACGGGGCAGCACCAGCGGGCTGTAGCCGTGCAGCATGGGCCGCCGATCCCGGTCATACGACCGGAACGGCCCCAGGAACGGCGAGGGCGGCAGCGCCAGCACCTCGCGGCGAGCTTTATTGAGGATGGGGCGCAAAAGCTGCCAGACGGCCTGCGTCAGCCCGGCGTGAGAGAGCCAGTTGACGGCCCCGCCCAGGCGCAGCTCGAAGGGCAGCAGCGGGCTGGTGAAGGCGCCGGTGGGCCAGGTCGGCACGACGTCTGTCGGGAAGAAGGGAATGCCCAGTTTTTCGGCCACGTGGCTGCCCAGGAACTGGCCGAACATGGAGAAGATCAGTGCGTCGGCGCCCTGGCCGGCGTCCCAGGTTTCGGCCATGCCCTGCACGAATTCCGCCTGGTAGGTCTTGAGCAGGCGGCGAATCCAGATCACGGTGTTCTCGCCTTTTTCCAGGGCCGAGCGCATGGCGGGGCCTTGCATGAATTCGCTGGGACTACCTCGCAGGAGGAAAAACTCCAGCCCCAGCCCTTCGACCAGCCCCTCGAATTCCTGGTGCGTGGCGACCCGGACCGTGTGCCCGGCCCGGGACAACCCCTGCCCCAGGGCCAGGTACGGCTGCACATCTCCCCGCGTACCGATGGCAATGATGGTCAGCTGCATCTTCTCTCCCCCACAAAACCGCCACCCCCACGGCAGCGGCCTGGGCCGATCATAGCCGAAGTCGCGCCCGCCGGGCAACAGGGCGGAATACGGGGCATCTGCCCCCGTACCACGGCCCTATTCACGCGGCCAAACATCACGCTTTTTTCGATATGACGCTCGATGTGAAATGCGTCACTGAACGGCGTGAACCGTTCATGGTCTTTAGTTCCCGGTTGTTAGTTGACAGACGGTGCGCTGTGCCGACTTACCGGACAACCGCGGGCAGCCGTTGTGGCTGAAGACTGGACCTGACCGTGGACCTCTCCGGCACAGGGCTGGGGCTGGGCATCGCCAAGGAGATCGCCGACCTGCACGGCGGCACGATCACGGTGGAGAGCGAGGTCAATGTAGGCAGTACCTTCGAGGTGCGACTACCGGCGACCGGGTAAAGACCCTGGCGGCGCAAACGAGGTCCGCCCCGACGCCTGCCGGGGCAGCGCTACCGCCGGGCTTGCCACTCCGGGCGGATCAGGCTGAAGACCAGCGTATCACGCAGCTCGCCGTCGGGGGAGCGGCTGTCGTGGCGCAGCGTGCCTTCCCGCGTGTAGCCGCACCGCTCGGCCACGGCGGCGCTGCGGGTGTTCTGGGTATCGCAGCGAATTTCGAGGCGCTCGGCCTGGAGCGTCTCGAAGGCGAAGTGGGTGATGGCCCGGACCGCCTCCGTGATGTAGCCCTTACCCTCTTCACCGGCCCGCACCCAGTAGCCGATCTCGAAGCGCGGCACGGACCAGTCGATGCGGTGCAGACCGCTGCCGCCCAGCCAGCGGCCGTCGCGCTTGCGGATGAGCATCAGCCACAGGTCTTCGCGGGTCAGCCAGCGGGCCGCACCGCGCCGGATAATCGCCTCCGATTCGGCGACGGTAGGGGCCTCTTTGGCCCAGGGCATCCAGGGCCGCAGGTGATCCAGGGAGTCGACCACGGCCTCGTTGAGGGCCGGGCCGTCGCCGGGGCGCGGGGCGCGGAGGATCAGCCGCTCGCTCTCGAACTGGTCGGGGAAATCCAGCAGGATGGGATTGGGCTGCTCGGGCATGATTTTGAGTCTCTCCAGGATGTTGTTAAAGCGCCTCGGCCTGCCTGACGGCCTTCCAGTCACAGGCGGTGGCCATGGTGATGCACACAAAGCCGAGTTTTTCCAGAATCGGGCGGCTCATCGGGCTGGCGTCCACCGTCAGGAAGCGGATGCCGCGCTGGCGGGCTTCGGCGGCACGCACGGCCAGCAATCCGGTGTACAGGCCGCGCCGGCGGTAGTCGGGCAGGGTGGAACCGCCCCACAGCCCGGCGAAACGGCTGTCGCCCATGTATTGCACCCAGGCGCCGCTGACGACCTTGCCGCCATCATATGCCGCGTACATGCTGAGGGCTTGTGGCGTGTGCAACAACTGGTGGATCAGCTCCTCGCCGAGCGGGGACAGGTCCTCGTCCCAGACCGCGTTCAGCATGGCGATCACCGCCCGGATGCCGTCGGCGGTGGTGATACGCTGGATGGCAGGCGGAACCGGCTGTTGCAGCACATCCGGCAGGGCTGCCAGGTCCAGCACCATGATCGCATCGGCTGGCTCGCGGGGGATGAAGCCGCGGGCGACGAGCCGGTCCTTCAGGTCGGATGGCGCGTCGTGGCAAAAAACCTTCCATTCGAAGTCAAACTCGATGCCGGTGAAAGTGTCGATTTCGGCGGTGATGGCCGCCTCGACCGTAGCGGCGTCCAGGTCGGACCACAGCACCCAGCCGGTTTTACGCCAGGCGGTCATCACGTAACGCACGGTGTGGGCGGCGGCTTCGCGCCGGGTGTCCGGATACCGCACGTCGAAGCGCTGCTCCCGGTCATAGACGGCGCGTAGTTCCTCGATGTTCATCCTCACCCCCTGCCCGGTCTTATTCGCGCCGTTCGGCCAACGCCTCGTCCAGTAAACGCTGCACGGTCTGCGGCTGGCCTTTGCCGCGCAGCTCGCGCATCACCTGGCCCATCAGGAACTTGGCGAGCTTCTCCTGGCCGTCCAGGTAGGCGTCCACCTCCTCCGGGTGCGCGTCGAGCACGCCCGCCACCGCCGCCCGGATCGGCCCCTCGTCGGTGACCTGGGCCAGCCCCCGCGCCTCGACGATGGCCGCCGGGTCGCCGCCGTCCGCGTAGAGCACGTCCAGCACCGTTTTGGCGGTGTTGAGGTTGATCGTGCCGGCCTCGACCAGGGCCAGCAGGTCGGCCAGCGCCCCCGGCGTGACCTTGATCGTGTCGATGGCGTCGCGGCTGGTGGAGTCGGCGTTCATCAGGCGGAAGATATCGCCCATCATCAGGTTGGCGACCGGCTTGGCGTCGCCGCCGGCGGCCAGCGCCGCCTCGAAATAATCGGCCACGGCCCGCTCCGCCACCAGCACCGAGGCATCGGCCCGGCTGAGGCCCAACTCGTCCATGAAGCGGTCGCGCTTGGCGTCGGGCAGTTCCGGTAGACTGGC
>DAOUEM010000105.1:0-5619 GCA_034430555.1 Anaerolineae bacterium
CCAGCGTCGCCAGCGCCAGTACGGTCGCTGAGCCTGTCGTATCGGTCAGCCACCAGATCAGGGCGAAACGGGCTATGGTGCTGCCCACCAGCGAGATCGCCTGCCCGGTCCAGATGGTGAAGAAAGGCCGCTTCCACGGGCCATCCGACGAGGGTGTTTGTTGGTTTGACATGGCTCTCTCCGGTTTTCCCCATAGAACTTCAACTACGTGGTTAAATTCTACAAGCCTATACGTAAGTTTTTTGATGTGGGTTGCAATTTTTATACCAGAGATCGTAGCAGTTGCACAGCGCGGCCCGCTTTTGCCGGGGAAATACGCCAGATACCCCGGCGCGGCCCACGCCTGCCAGCCTGTTGCCCTGATGCGAGGAGGATGTAAAATGCTGGTACCGAATCGTGAACTGCCGTGAGCCTTTAGGTTGAGGACATAGATATGAGCGACGCAGAGTCAGTACGCGCTAAGGCACTGGAAGAAATCCGCGAGGTCTTGACGCAGCGCGCCCGGGATCAGGAGCGGCTGGAATACCTGCTGGAGATTTTCGCCAACCGGTTGTTTGCCGGCTTCGAGGAAGCGGTCAAGATCGCGCAGGCGGAAGGCGTGACCGGCCTCGGCGAGCCGCGCTACCTCAAACATCCCGCCGGCGGCTGGCGGCGTGTACTGCAGCTCCCTATCGCCGACTACAAGATCGTGATGGTGCCGTTGTTGGGTGCCGCCTGGCCCAATTTTGCCGACGAGGCCATGATCCCCGGCGGCGCTTTTAAGGAACCGTGCGCGCGTGTTGCCTTTTTCCTCATGCAGCAGGAAGACCCGCAGACCACCGCCTTTTACGACGCGATCATCCTGCTTAACGCGTCGTGGTTCGCCTGGGGGTATGGCTGGCCCAAACAGCAGGACAACGCCGAGACCACCAACTTCACCAACCTGGCGCTGGATATGCTGGCCAGCTTTGTCAAGGACATCCACCTGACGTGGCGTATGCGCGACGAAACCAGTCTGGCCGACGCCATGGACCCCAGACGCCGGTCTTACGCCTTCGGGCTGCCGGGCGAAGAATGATCCCGCACCATGCCCGAATCGGTGGAAACCCTGCTGGAAAAGGCCGATTACCTGCTGCTGGGCGGGGATGCCCCCGATGCGCTGGACGTGCTGGCTGCAGCCCTCCAGGCCGCGCCGGATGACCCGCGTCCCTACGCCCGCCGCGCCGAAATCCGCGTGAGCCTGGGAGAGTCGGCGGCGGTGGACAGCGGCGGTCCGATGCTGCGCCAGGCCGTGGCTGACCTCGACCGGGCGGTGGCGCTCGGCCTGGACACGGCGGCGTTACGCTTCCTGCGGCTGCGGGCGCTGGCCGCCCTGGACGACCTGCCGGCGGCGCGGGCTGCCTACGACGAGGCGCTGGCCCTCGACCCGGACAACGGGCGTCTGCGGGAATGGGGCGTGCGGCTGGCGATCCGGGCCGGCGACCTGACGCAAGCCCGGCGGCTGGTGGGAGCCGAGTTGGCCGCCGCGCCCGGCAGCTTCCACTGGGGACGCTGGCAGGCCGACCTGCTGCTGCACGGCGGCGATGATGCCGGGGCGTGTGACGCCTTCACCGCGCTGCTGGAATCCCATGCGCCCGCCGAACCGCCGCCGGGGGCCGGTTTACCTGCCGCGCTGAACGATCCGCGGGCGTGGCAGGCCGTCAACTGGGGTGACCTGCTGCTCAAACGGGCGGAAGCGCGCCGCCGCCTGGCCGACTTCGCCGGGGCGCTGGCCGACCTGGCCGCTGCCGCCGTTTACCTGCCGGACGACCCGACCGTCGCCTTCGGGCGCGGATTGATCGCCTGGGGGCAGGGCGACATCGACGGCGCATTTGACCTGCTGCGCGCGGGCCTGGCCGCCGCCGGGCCGGAAGTGCGCGCCGGGTTCTGGGCGGCCCTGGACGGCTACCCGCGCCGCGACGAGTTATCCGCCAATATCAATGGAGAACAAACATGAACGCGAGTCAAACACTGCCACAATCGGAACACTTCACGCTGCAGCAGTTGGCCGATGGGGTTTACGCCGCCTTCGCCGCCGGGCGGGGCGCGGCCAGCAACGCCGGTTTCGTCGACCTGGGTGGGGCGGCGCTGATCTTCGACACGTTTTTGACGCCGATGGCCGCCGAAGACCTGTGCGACGCCGCTCTGACGTTGACCGGCGGTCCCATCCGCTACGGGGTCAACAGCCACTGGCACCCCGACCACGTCTTCGGCAACCCGGTCCTGCCGGAGGACGCCCTCCTGATCAGCACGGCGGGCACCCGCGACCTGATCGCGGCTCATATTCCGAGCCGCATCGAAGCCATGCGCGAGTCGGCGCCGCAGATGGAAGCCGACCTGGAAACCCTGCAGGCCCGCCTGGCCGGCGAAACGGACGAGGCGGCCCGGGCCGCCCTCGAAGCGGACATCCGCGCCCATACGATCGGGCTGGCCGCCCTGCCGCGCCTGGCCCTGCGCCTGCCGACGCTGACCTTCGTGGACCGGCTGGTGGTGCATGGCACCGACCGCCAGGTGTCGATCATCACCTTTGGCGGCGGGCACACCCAGAGCGACGCCATCCTGCACCTGCCGGACGAGGGCATCGTCTTCGTGGCGGACCTGCTGTTCGCCGGGTCGCATCCCTGGATCGGAGACGGCAATCCTGGCGACTGGCCGGGCATCCTGGACCACGTCGACGCGCTGGGGGCGGCGACGGTCGTGCCGGGGCATGGGCCGCTCTCCACCCCGGAGGCCTTCGACGTGATGCGCGCCTACATGCCCGCTGTGCAAGCGGTGGTCGATGCGCTGGTGGATGCTGAAGCCGGCCCGGAAGCGCTGGAGTCGGTGGAAGTCCCGACTCAGTTCGCCGATCTGGAAGGCGGGGATCGGTTCGTCAACAACGTGCGGGCCTTGTTCGAGCAGGCCACCGGCGGCATGGCCTGATCGCGTTATAACGCCCGGGTCCCCCGATCTTTAGGGGTACGGCGGCGGGCCGATGTTGTTACGCTGGGGCTGGCCGACGTATTTTATGCGCAGGGGCGTTTCATCACCGGCGTGAACCCGCGCATGGCCATGGCCGGCGTGATGAGCCTGGTACTGACGTCGCTGGGCATGATCGGCATCCTGGCGCACATCGAGCGCAAGAGCTTCATGCTGCAGATCAACATCCTGTTGATCCTGGGCTACCTGGCCGGCATGGCGATCCTGTACCAATAGAAGACATCGATCAACTTATTCGTTATCAATGCTGTCGAGTAACCGCTGTAACCTTTCCTCATCGTACTTCTTGTAGGGGAACATTGATTTTGTTTCGGGGCCTTTTGCCTTCAGGAATCGGAGTACGCTGATCACCATGAAGCTGTTCCGGTAGGCAAACTGGTTCCCCACCAGGAAGTACAGATCAAACTCGGGTTTTGTGAAACCCGCGTTGTCCCAGACCTGTTCGGCTTTTTCAGGGAATTTCCTCAACCATTCATAGAAGCCCCACTCCAGTATTTGCTGATTGTGAGGTTGCTGCGCGGTGCATTCCTGGCAGCGATACTGGACACGAGGCTCCGACGGGAAATCACGCTTGACCTGCACCTGGTCATGTTCGGTAAACAGCGGCAGTCCCATCTGGAACATTTCACCGTAGCGCGGATTATCGGCCAGCCAGTACCTCACGACCTGGCCTGGTTTGACGATTCCCAGGCTACGTTTTTGATCGTTGATGACGCTGACACAATCGTCAACGAGATTGAAGAGCATATTGCGGCGTGCAGGGCGTGATCTTACATGCCCAACAACCCTTACCTTTTCGGGTAGTTGTTCCCACTCATCGCGTGAACCAACGATTTTCCAGCTTTCGGCACGGGTATCCCGGTCGTTTTCTTCTATTTCGACTTCTACGACATCCCATCGTTCCCAGGGCATGTTGTGACGCGTGGGGTACAACCTGACAAAACCACGGGTTTCAGACCATCCAGCGAGGCAGACGGTGACACGTCCGTCTTTAAGAGGTTCGGGGCAGGCGCGTCCTAAAATCACCAAATCCTTGATAAGCATCGTCACCCTTTCGGACCAAGACAGCTTGTTGTTGGTCGATAGTCCTCTGGTAGTGACTTAGAGCAGGCAATGTTTTGGTTAGCTCAAATTCGATCACCCAGACCCGGGTTTTATCGATCCTTGAACCGTGAATCGCTGCCCAGGTCTGGAAAAATTCTTGCCTGTCTGCAAATCCTTCAGCCCTGGCTTCGGTGTTGGTGATGCGGCCCAATTGTCGTGATGTAATGCGCGTGAGTTTAATACGGGCGATCTGGCTGTGTCCCCTGGCAGGCTGAACGGCGTAAGTCGCTCCCACCTGCCATTTTACCCTGTTATTATGAGTTACAGCAATAATCTTATTATGTATACCTCTGATGGCACTTTCTTCTTCTTTAACGACGCGGCGCGTGGCAGTTTTCAGGTGAGTAACTATCGACGGCCAAGTATATTGGAAGATCATGATTACAGGCCCCAATGTCTATTGTTCCCGCACTGTGATCATTATAGCAACAAAACCTGAGTCTGGGATAATAAACAGCAGGGACATATTCTCCTGATATTGTCCCATTTGTTCGGCTCCGGTATAACGGGGACAGCGATCAACTGACCACGGAGCCAACATCATGCTGCAAGACGTTCTTTACCTGCCGCGCCTTTCTCCCGCGTGGTACAATGCGCCCCTGGAATAACCACGTGTTACACAGCCAAGCGAGAAAACCTCATGACCACCTACGAACCCGTCATCGGCCTGGAAGTCCACGCCGAGATGCTCACCGAGAGCAAGATGTTCTGCGCCTGCGCGGTGGTGGACAGCACCCAGGCCCCACCCAATACCGTCACCTGCCCCGTCTGCCTGGGGATGCCGGGCGTGCTGCCCGTCATCAACCAGGAAGCGATGGACATGGCCCTGCGCGTCGGGCTGGCCCTGCACTGCGAAATCCCGGCCTTCAACCAGTTCGCGCGCAAGAACTACTTCTATCCGGACCTGCCCAAGGGCTACCAGATCAGCCAGTATGAGTATCCGCTGGCCGTCAATGGTTACGTGGACGTCGACCTGCCCGACGGGACGCAAAAGCGCATCGGCGTGACCCGCGCCCACATGGAAGAGGACACCGGCAAGCTCACCCACGTCAACGGCGGCAGCCTGGTGGACCTCAACCGGGCGGGCGTGCCGCTGTTGGAGATCGTCAGCGAGCCGGACCTGCGCAGCCCGGCAGAAACGGAAGCCTACGGGCGTAAACTGCGCAGCATCCTGCAATACCTGGGCGTCAACCACGGGGATATGTCCAAGGGCGTGCTGCGCTTCGAGGCCAACGTCAGTGTGCGCCCGGTCGGCAGCGATGAACTGCGCACCCGCACCGAGATCAAAAACCTGAACAGCATTCGCAGCATGACGCGCGCCATCGCCAAAGAGGTCGAGCGCCAGGTTACGCTGTGGGAGGGCGGCGGGGAAGTGCAGCAGGCCACGCTCGGCTGGGACGAAGACCGCCAGCAGATCGTGATTCAGCGCATCAAGGAAAGCGCCAGCGACTACCGCTACTTCCCGGAGCCGGACCTGCCCATCATCCAGATCAGCCCGGACCGCGTCGAAGAAGTGCG
>DAOUEM010000106.1:0-5702 GCA_034430555.1 Anaerolineae bacterium
CGCAGACCATCCAGGTCGGCCAACTGCTCCAGGGCACCACCCCGCCCGCAGCCCAGGTCCAGCAAAAGATGGTCCGGGGCGAGGCACTCGCGGATCATCGCTTCGTAGACGACGGTGGCCGGCTGCCAGCCAGGACGAAGCCGGGCGTAGCGGGCGCGGTAGGCGTTTTGGCGGTCGAGCGTCAGCGGCATGACGCGGGTCCTTTAGGCAAACAGGGTGGAGCGACGCCACTCATACTACCACCGGCCCGGTCGGCCACGCCAGCCATACGATCGCCCTACGCTCAACCCACATCGTCCCCCGGAGCGGGCAGCCGGCGCTATAATGAGGGCATGAAACGCCGACTGTTGTGGAGCGCCGCGCGGGTGGTTTTCGCCTGCGCCGCCCTGATCACTCTCTGGACGCCGGGAGTCGGCAGCCATCTCGTCCCCCTCGCCGCCCAATCCGACCCGGCAGGCCAGATCATAACGGAGGTCAACGCGCTGCGGGCCTCGCTGGGGCTGCCCGCTTACCAGGTCGACCCGGCGCTGACCTACGCCGCGCAGTTCCACGCCGAGTGGATGGCAGCCGGTCACCGCTGGAGTCATACCGGCGCGGGCGGGTCCTCGCCGCAGGACCGGGCCGCAGCCGCCGGCTACCGGGGATGGGTGCGCGAGAACGTGGCTTCCGGCACGCCGAGCTACGAGCCGTCGCTGGTGGTTTATCACTGGGGACAAAGTCCCGGCCACCGCCCGACGATGGTTTCCACCGACTACGTGCACATCGGCGTGGGCTACACGCGCAGCGACCGGGATTACGACGTGTACGTGCTGCTGGCCGGCTACCCGTCCGCCGGCGCGCCGGTCCTGCCCGCCGAAGGCCCGGTCGCGCTCGGCCCGATCGTGGCCCAGCCGGTGCAGGTCAGCGGGCCGCGCGAGGACGGCTCGATCGTCCACGTGGTGCAGCAGTGGGAAACCGCCTGGGATATCGCGGCGGCGTACGGCATCGCAGTAGAGGCGCTGCTGGCGCTCAACGGCCTGCCGGACGACCCGCTCATCCAACCGGGCGACGAATTGATCGTGCAGGCGGCAGGCGCAGACGCCGTCCCACCACCGGCGGCAGGACGCACGCACACCGTGCAGAGCGGCGAGACCGCCTGGACGATCGCGGCTATCTACGGCGTGCCGCTGGAAGATTTGCTGGCCGCCAACGGCCTGGGATCGGACCCGCTCCTGCGGCCCGGCGACCGGATGACGATCCCCGGCGGGACGCCTGCCGCGCCCGGTACGACGGCGGCTCCACCCACCGCTGCCGCGGTCCAGACAGCGACCGAACCACCAACGCCTTCACCTACGCTGGTCGCCACAGCCACCACAGTCACGGCCACGTTGCCGCCGACTCCCAGCCCGCCACCGCCCATGCCCACCCTCACCCCGGCGCTGGAACCGGAGGGCGAGATCGGCCTGGGGACCAACGTGCTGATCGGCGGGGTGGTGATCGCCATCGGGGTGACTATCTTCGCGGCCATGCTTTGGATCGAACTGTACGAGCGCTTCGGCCGCCGCCGGCGGTGACCCTCAGCGGAGAACTTTAGCCATGAAACGCCACCTGACCCTCGCGATCCTCCTGCTGGCCGCATTGGCGCTGCCGGTGATGCAGCCGCCGCCGGCCGCCGCCCAGACCGGACCCGCCGCCGAGGTCCTCCGGCTGGTGAACGAGCTGCGGGCCACGCAGGGACTGCCGCCCTTCCAACTCAATGGCGCGCTGACGTCCGCCGCACAGGGTCATGCCGAGTGGATGGCGGCCAACGTGTCCTACACGCATACCGGCGCGGGCGGGTCGCGGCCCCAGGACCGGGCCAACGCTGCCGGCTACAGCGGCTACGTCTCGGAGAACATCGTGGGCGGCACCAGCATGACGCCCGCGCGCGGCGTCGAGTGGTGGCGTAACAGCGGCATCCACTACCGCACGATGACCTCTACCCGTTACAGCCAGGCCGGAGTCGGATCGGCTCCTATCGCCAGCGGCGGGAACATGTACGTGCTGGTGGTCGGGCAGCCGACCGGCGCGCCAGTCCCCGCGCCTGCCGAGCAGACTCAGCCGGGCGGGCAGTCCAGCGCCCCGCCCCCCGCCCAGCCGGTCGTGGTGATCCCGGTCGAGGTCAGCGAACCGCGCGAGGACGGCTCGGTGGTGCACGTGATCCAGTCCGGGCAGACGGCCTGGGATGTGGCCGCCGTCTACGACGTGGACCTGGTGGCGCTGCTGGAGCTTAATAACCTGCCGGACAACCCGATCCTGTTTCCGTGGGATGAGATCGTGGTGGTGCCGCCGGACCGCTCCACCAATCCCGCCGAACCGCTGATCCACACGGTGCGGCTGGGCGATACGGCCTGGAGCCTGGCGGCGCGCTACCACGTCGAGTTGGAGACGCTGCTGTGGTACAACAGCCTGGGACCGGACGCGATCTTGCAGCCGGGCGACGAACTGATCATCCAACTGGGCGAGGGCCAGGAACCGCCGCCGACGCCCACACCGCCCACCACCCACGTCGTGCAGCCGGGGGAAACCGCCTGGACGATTGCGGCGCGCTACGGCCTGACCCTGGCCGACCTGCTCAACCTCAATGACCTGCCGGACAACCCGGTCCTGCTGCCGGGCGACGTGCTGCTGATCCAGCCGGCGGGACCGACGCGCATCCCGGCGATATCGCCGACGCCCACGGCGACGTTCACCGAACTGCCCCCACCCACCGAATCCGGCGAAACACCCAGCGAGACCCCCTCAGCAACGGCCAGCCCCACGGCGTCGGTGCTGCTGCCCACCGCCGCGATCCGGGCCGCCACCATGACGCCCACGCCCGCCCTCCTGCCGGAAGAGGGCGGCGGCGGACCCAATACGCTGGTGACGATCGGGCTGGTGATCGGCATCGGGCTGGCGGCGCTGGCCGTGGGCGCGGCAGTGATCGGCAACCTGCTGGAACGGCGGCGCGGCGGCTAAGCCGCGTCGTAGGCGGCCAGGGCGGCGGGCAGGACCTGCGTCACCACGTGGCCGGCGGCGGTCAGGCCGACCAGGATGGCGCCGATCACCTCCTCGCGCGTGGCCCCGGCGGCTTTGGCGGCCCTCACGTGGAAGGGTATGCCCGATTCCAGGCGCAGGGCGGCCAGCACGGCCAGGTAAGCCAGGACGCGGGTTTTGTCATCCAGGGCGCTGGCTTCGGCCAGATTGCTCACCAACTGCCCCCAGGCCCGGGCATACTCCGGCGCATCCGTCATAAAACTGTGAAAGGCCTTGCTGATATTTTCGTCAGTCACGAGATAGTCCAGGTAAAGTATCGGGCAACATGAACACTCAAGCGCCCGTCCAGCCGGTCCCGCCGGGCAGCGGCGCGTCGGTCAGGATGTGCCGGCGCAGGATAGGGATGGCCTGCTGCGCCCAGTCGTCCGGCTGTTCCTCCTGGGCCAGCACGGTGTAAAACAGCAACCGTCGATAGCGCATGAACAGCGGAATCTGCTCCAGCCAGAAATCGTCCAGCGTATTGGCTTCGTTGTAACCGGCCATCAGACCGGTGTACAACTCGCGGGCGTTTGTTTGCAGCCAGTCCGGCGGCTTGTTGTGCGACAATGCCCACAGCGGCTGGAACAGGGCAATCGCCAGGTCCACGACGAACCAGTGGTGGTGGCACACGTCGAAGTCCAGCACGGTCAGACGATCACCGGATACCAGGAAGTTCCAGGCGTGCGGGTCATTGTGGATCACGCCGTAGCAGTCATTGTCACGCGGCAGGACGGCCAGCGTCTCGCCGAGGGCCAGCCAGTGCTCGCGCACGGCGTCGTCCTGGCACATCGAAACGAAAGAGTCGGTTTCGTCCTGCCAGTGTGCCAGGTGATCGCCGCCCGGAAAAGCCTTCGTCAGGGCGTGCATCTGGCCGATCAGGCGTCCCCAGGGCCGGAAGAAGCCCGCGTTCCACTCATGCGGGTTCCACAGGTCGGGCGGGCGACCGGGCGCTTTCTCCGCCTGGGTGACGACGTAAGCCTGGCCTTCCACTTCAAAGACCTCGACCAGCGCGCCCCCCGTCGAAGGGAAAGGCCGGGGCACAGTGACCCCGTTGGTTCGCAGGTAATCGACAAAAGCCAGCTTATCCTGGTAGCCAGGTAGATTTTTCGGGTCGAAAGGCATGATCTTCAGCACGAAGTCGCCGTCAATCCCTTGCCCGGCGTAAACGACGCCATCCGACCCCGTTCCACCGCCGATCGGGTGCAGGGCCGCTGGATCGACGGCAAACAGGCGGGCGCCCTCGGCCAGGACCGCTTCACTGATGATCATCCCCCGTTCCTTTGCTACGATATGGTTGGCGTCACTCGCCCCAATCGAGTTGATGCTCCGGGATGCCGACCGAACGGGCATAATCCTGCGCCTCGGCGCGTCCGGTGGGGTCGCCCCGGCGGTACTTAAAAACACGGTCCCGGAAGATGACGAGGCTGTGCTCGGCAGTGGACAGGTTGGCGTACCAGTCCGGCTTGATGGCCCGGCTCAGGCGCGCGGCGACGGCAGCGGCGTGGCCGGCGGGGCCTTCGATGGTGAGGGCGGTCCAGACATCCGGCTGGAAGTCGGCGGCGTTTTCGACGTGCCAGATCTCGGTGGCGGTGATTGGCAGGCTTTCCAGCACCGATTCGTCCAGCAGGCTCTCTTTAAGCAGCAGTCCATTGTACATGAGGCTTCCCCTTAAAACCCGGGCGCTTCCAGGCCGAGCAGGCCCAGCGTGAGGAACACCTCGCCCCGGTGATGCAGTTCGTGCGCGATCACGTAGCGAAACACTTCGTAGACGGTATACGTCTGACCCCAGGCCGTCTCCACAATGCGTTCGAGGTCGGCGAGACCGAGTGGCGCCAGGTAGGCGGCGGAACGGGCGTGAATTTCCGCCAGGTGCGTTTTCAGGACTTCGACGGTCAGGGTGTCTTCGCCGGGGAAATCGGTGCCCATATACGGGGCCGGGAAGTCGGCCAGTTCGCCGGTGAGCACGTGACGCAGCCAGCCATCCTCGCAGCCGGCGATGTGCAGCGCCTGCCGCGCGGGCGACATCAGCCCGTCGCCGGGCCTGAAGGCCAGTTGTTCATCTGAGAGCTTGTCCAGGGCCTGCCACAAAACGCCGCGCACCTCGTCCCAGTGCGCCAGAACCGATAAACCGTTCATCGTTTCCCCCTTGTGATAAACACCCGGTGATAGATGCAGTATAACGAACAAATGTTCTTAACGCAAGGGGATATGACGAAGATTACATTGTCAGGCGGGAATAAACCAATTACAATTAAGGTGTAGGTTAACATTTTCCTGGACCCTGAAAGGAGGGAGCACACACCCGAAGGGCTGATCGCCGACAGTCCGCACAACGTACTCTCTCACCGCGCTCATACTGGTTTGACCTGTTTAGACCATCGCTGATACGACATATTTTTACAGTCGTATCTCCTATTTACGATTGGTTTAAGGAGCAAGAAGGATGAGAAGAACCTATACCCTCTTAGTTGTGGCCCTGGCGCTGGTGCTGGTAGGCAGCCTAGTCGCCGCGTGGACAGACGCCCGTCGTTCCTGTTGACCCTGGTCGCAAGAAGGCCGGCTTCTACGGCACGTTGAACTTGCACACCGGTCAGGAAATCGTGACCCGCTCGGCGGTCTTCAACGCCCAGGTGAGCGCTCAACATCTTCAACAAGTCCTGGAGGCTTTC
>DAOUEM010000107.1:0-10145 GCA_034430555.1 Anaerolineae bacterium
GGGAGACGGAACTGCCGGCGGTGGTGCCGCGGGGCCGCGGCGAATTCGAGACGGTGCTGGTTTTAGCTATCCGGCTGGACGACACGCGCATAGGCGACCCTGGCCTTGAAATCCCGGCAGCGGTCATGGCGGAAGTCGATCAGATCGTGCGGTCGATCCGGCTGGTGACGACCTCTGCTTATGCCATCCAGTACCAGGACTGGGAAAGCGTCAATAACCGGGAATACGGGTTCACGCTGCGCTACCCGGAGGGGTGGACTCCCCGCGAGAGCGCCAATTTGATCCGGCTGCGGCGGGACGATCTGACGCTGACCATCGGCTACCGGACGCCGGACGAAGCCCTCGATCTGCTGGGCGTGCTGCCAGATGGGCGGTGGGAAGGAAGGGCAGAGTTCGGATTCCAGGGCAATGAGGAATGGCCGGTGGCCCGGCAGGTTATCCTGAACGAAGGACGTGTACGCGCCGTGACTTACACCTACCAGGGCAGACCGGAGCTGCCGGCCATGATCTGGGTTGAGCGGGATGTGTACGAAACAGAGTTATTGTTTACGGTGCGCCTGGATGACACCCGGATGGACGTAGCGACCATCGACATCCCCGAGGAAGTTCTGGTCGAGGCCGACCTGATCGTGGCCTCGATCCGTTTGTGGCGGGCTTCCCCGTACGAAGTGATCTACGAAGGATGGGAGCCTTACGATAATCCCGAAAACGGCTTTGCCCTGCGTTATCCACCGGAAGGGTGGACGTTACGCGAGGACCCCAACTTCGTGCAACTGCGACAGGGCGGCCTGACGCTGACCATCGGCTACCGGCAGCCGGATGAGGTCATCGACCTGCTGGGCGTGCTGCCGGACGGTCGGACGGAGACCCGGGCGGTCTTCGAATTTCAGGGAGACGAGGAGCGGCGGATCACGCGGCGGGTGATCCTGGCGGGGGAGCGTGTGCGGGGCGTGTTTTATGTGGAGGCAGGGGGGGGTGAGATTCCCGGCCAGGTCACGGTGCCCGGCCGGCAGAGGCAGGACCCGACGCTTGAGACGACTCTGCTGTTCGCCATCCGGCTGGACGATACGCGTATGGATGTGGGGAACATCGACATCCCCGAAGAAACCATGGCCGTGGCCGACCTGATCGTCAGCTCGATCCGGGTGCGGGACGTGCGGTAGGGCAGGGGGCGGTGTTCTCGTCGCTGACCGGCGGCTCGTCGAGGTCGGCTTCTTCCCAGTCGCCCTCATCGGCAGACTCCGGCAGCTGCGCCATGTGCCACTGCAACCGCCGCACGTAACCGGACTGCGCTTTAGGCCCGCAAAACCTGGTGCATCCCTGGCGCACCCCTGGGGCCTCCTGGCGACGTGTTCTGCGCTATGCTGTGGGCATGGACACCACACAGGTAGGACACGGCTTATTCCAACCCGGTTCACTGAAAAGGTGGTACCTTACAGCCTGGACGTGGTCTTTGACCTTTGCATAAAAATGGTTTGAAGGGACAACTCCGATGAGCGAGCCAACCCGAATTACCGATGGACTGTACCAGATCGGCGGCGGCGTGAACGTCTTCCTGATCGACGATGCCGAGGGCGGCGTCACCGTGATCGATGCCGGTTTTCCGCGCGGGTCGGATGGCATTTTGGCGGCGGTAGCAACGACGGGCCGGACGGCGCAGGATGTGAAGCACATCCTGATCACGCACGCCGATATGGATCACGTGGGCGGGCTGGCCGGGCTGGTCCAGGCGACCGGGGCAGCGGTGATCGCCGGGGCGGAAACGAAGGGTTACCTCGAGGCGCGGACCGCGCCGCCGCACCTGCCACCGCCGATGGGATTGATTGCCAGGGTGATGAGCCGCCTGGTCCAGCGGAAAGTGCCGGTCGGGCAGGTGGTCGCTGACGGCGAGACGCTGCCCATCGTGGGCGGCATCCGGGCCATCGCCACGCCGGGCCATACGCCGGACAACTTCAGCTTCTACTGGGAGCGGGCGAAGGTCCTGTTCGCGGCGGATCTGCTCAATACGCAGGGTGGGGCGCTCAGCCTGACGCCGGCTCGCATCACGTGGGATATGGCGGTTGCCCGGCGGAGCGCCGCGGCGGTCCTGGCGCTGGAGCCGGCGTACATCTGCGTGGGGCACGGCGATTTTGTCGACGTCGAAAAACGGGCGGCGGAGGTGGCAGCCCTGCGCCAGTCGCTGGCGGGGTAACCCAAAAGGCGGCCGCGTGGTCGCGCTGGGGTGTCAGGGATGAGTCGCCGCTATCGTACGTGAAAAAAGACAGCGTACATTGAGGTAGTGTTTAAGTATTATCGTCAAATACTTGAATCTAGAGGAAACGTCGCTTGAACGTCTTTGGTGCTTCATGTAAGCTCTAGTTGTAAAGTCTGTATTAACTTTCTCTATTCTCTCATTGTTGCTACAGTTATATGCCAAACCGCTACATGATACATCTACTAAGTGGATGAACTACCACATATATAGTGGGTTATGGGTGTTTGATATGATCCCGGTATGAGGTTGTGGGATTCGGCCAAACACCGATGTGATTTCCCTAACAAAGGGGGGGATATCATGATCAGTCTCTCGGGTTCAGGCCATAAGCCAAGAGTGGCCTTATACATTACGTTGACGATGGGTACATTCCTTACGGTTCTACTCGTGTTATTCCCTGGCCCAGGGCATGTACCGACGGCGCATGCTCAGGTGGCGCCGACCTTAAATAGCTGGGCTGTCACCAGTACGGCCGATGCCGGGGACCTTATCACATTCAGCTACGAGATCTGTAATCCAAACAGCTACTCGATTACCATCGGTTTGGGGGCCTCCATAGTGCCGGATGGCTCTTCCTCCTGGATAGACGACCCGGCGCGGGACACCACGCGAACCGCCAGCCCGGGTTGCAGCTGGTACGGGCGTGACTTTCTGGTGCCGACCAGTGCCAGCGGTTATTATGACGCGGCCTGGGGCGTTCATGATCGCCTGCCTGGCAGCACGTCGCAACTTTATGATTTTCACGAAGACTACGGTAACCCCCTTTATGTTTTCGCAGCGCAACCTGACTTGGTGGTATCTTCGACTTCATTGAGTGAGAGCGTGGTCTTCCCACGGGATTCATTCACGGCCTATGCCACTGTCCGCAACGATGGTAATGCCACGGCTTCATACAGCTACCTGGACTATTATTTTTCAAGCAACACGACAGCCAGCTCCAGCGAGCAATGGGACAACGACTATGTCTCGTCGCTCTCGCCAGGATCGAGCAGCAACGAGACGTCGGATTCCTTTACGGTCCCTGATGGTACATCCAACGGCACGTGGTATGTCATTTACTGGGCTGATGGCGGCAGTATCGTTAGCGAGAGCAATGAAGGTAATAATACGGCCTGGCGCTCGATCACGGTCGCACGTCCCACTCTCAGCCAACCATCCATCAATGACTATTCGGCCGACGCCGGGCAGACCATCGTCTTTAGTTACTACATCTGCAACCCGGATAACCAGACCCGTACGATCGGGTTGGGAGCATCCATACGACCGCATGGCACCACGACCTGGATCGATGATCCTGCTCGCGATGTCGCGCGGTCGGTTTCGGCGGGGTGCGGCTGGTACGGGCGCGATTTTGTGATTCCTCTCGACGCCGGCGGCAGCTACGATATTTCCTACGGGTTGCACAGTGGTATTCCGTCGAGCAGCACGCTGCTCTACCATTTCATCGAGGATAACAGCGGTTCGTTAACCGTGGCGCCGGCCCGCCCCGATCTGTACTTCTCGGCCACCTCGGTGAGTGACAGCGTGGTGTTCCCACGCGATACGATCACGGCTTCCGCCACAGTCCGCAACGGCGGCAACGCCAGCGCCGGTTCCAGCTACATGAACTACTACTTCCTGCCGGATACCAACCCGGCCGGGGATCAGCGCTTCGATTATGACTCCGTCTCATCACTATCGCCGGGCGGGACCAGCCCCGAGACGTCGATCAGCTACACCATTCCGGATATCGATTATTCACAGCCGCAGAACTTTGGGACCTATTATGTGGTGTACGTGGCCGATGTGAACGGCACCGTTGCGGAGAGCAACGAAGGCAACAACACGACGTGGCGCTCGGTGACCGTAACCCGACCCACTATCAGCCAGCAGACTACCGATACGCAAGGTGTCGCCGGTCAGATCATCAACTTCAGCTACGAGATCTGTAATCCAGATGGCCAGACCCATACGCTCGGCCTGGGCGCCTCGATTCGCCGACAGGGCACCACGACCTGGCTTGATGATCCCACCAATGACGTGACGCGCTCGGTGACGCCGGGCTGTAGCTGGTATGGGCGTGATTTCCGTATCCCGGCGGGTGCCATCGAAGGCAATTACGACGTGGCCTGGGGCGTGCACAGCGGCCTGCCGTCCGACAACAGCCTGCTGTTCGACTACAAAGAGAGCACCAATACGCCGTTGCATGTCGAGCCGGCCCTGCCGGACCTGATCTTTTCGGCCACCTCGGTGAGCGACAATGTGGTGTTCCCACGGGACACGATCACGGCTTCTGCCACCGTCCGCAACGACGGTACGGCCAGCGCTGGCTCCAGCTATATGAACTACTACTTCCTGCGGACGACCGATCCGACCGGCCAGCAGCGTTTTGATTATGATTCGGTGAGCTCCCTGCCTATAAGCGGCACCAGCCCCGAGACGTCGATCAGCTACACCATTCCGGATATCGATTATTCACGGCCGCAGGACTTCGGGACCTATTATGTGGTGTACGTGGCCGATGTGAACGGCACCGTTACGGAGAGCAACGAAAGCAACAACACGGCGTGGCGCTCGGTGACCGTAACCCGGCCCACCATCGACCAGTATGCCGTGACCAGCGCCGCCGATACCGGCCAGACCATCGTTTTTAGTTACGAGATCTGTAACCCGGACGGCCAGACCCATACGCTCGGCTTGGGTGCCTCGATTCGCCGACAGGGCACCACGACCTGGATTGATGACCCCGGCAACGACGTGACGCGCCAGGTGGCACCGGGGTGTGGCTGGTACGGGCGCGACTTTGTGATCCCGCCAGGGGCATCGGCGGGCAATTACGAAGCCGTCTGGGGGCTGCACAGCGGCCTGCCGTCCGACAACAGCCTGCTGTTTGACTATATCGAGAGCCCAGACGCGCCGCTGCAGGTCTCGCTTGCCAAGCCGGACCTGGTGATTAGCGCCTCTGAGGACGATACGTACGTCTTCCCGCAAGACACCATAGGGATTTCCGTCACGGTGTCCAACATCGGTACGGCAGGGGCACCCTCCAACGCGCTGCACATCTACCTGTCCAGGGATACAAGCCCGACCATTGACGAGCGGGTGTTCAACGACACGGTCACGTCGCTAATGCCGGGGGCCAACCTGGTGCTGAATCATAACCTGATCGTGCCCGATATCTATCTCACGGAAACCCATCTCTACGGCACCTGGTACCTGATCTACACCGTCGATGCGCTGGCCGTGGTCGATGAGAAAGACGAAACCAACAACACTATCGTTCACTCCATCACCATCGATCGGCCGACCCTCCGGCAGTTTGCTGTCACGCCGCTGTCGGTTGAGGCAGGCGATCTCGTCACCTTCAGTTACGAGATCTGCAACCCGGACAACGAGACTCATACCCTGGGATTGGGGGCTTCCATCACCCTGCACGGTACCGAGGACTGGCTGGATGACACCGAGCGCGATACTGCGCGCCAGGTGACACCCGGTTGTGACTGGTACGGGCGTGACTTCCTGGTGGAGAATACGGCGGCCGGCGGTGACTATGATGTCGCCTGGGGGCTGCACAGCGGCCTGCCTTCACCGACGACGTTGCTGTTCGATTACCAGGAGGACCGCACCGGCCCGCTGAACGTAATCCCGGCGGAACCGGACCTGACGATCGCGCCGGTCGCGGTGAGTGATACCGTTGTCTTCCCCCGCGATACCATCACTGCCACCGCCAATATTCGCAACGCGGGGTCGCTGGGCAGCGGGCAAAACGCGGTGCACTACTACTTCTCCCAGGACGCCAGCCCGACGCCGGACGAGCAGTTCTTCACCGGCACGGTGCCCTCGTTGATGCCTGACGCGGCCCTCAATATCACCTCAAGCGCTTTCACCATCCCGGACATTGATGCCTCTCAACCGGGTCTGTTCGGTGACTGGCAGGTGATCTTCGAAGTCGATCCGGATGACATCATCGATGAACGGTATGAGGACAACAATCTGGCCACCTACCAGATCACCGTAGCCCGCCCGACGATCGACCAGTACGGCATTGACAATACGATGGCTATCCGCGACCAGGTGATCGGGTTTAGCTACTACATCTGCAATCCCGACGACGTACCGCGCACGGTGGGCCTGGGCGCTTCGATACGCCTGCAAGGCACGCAGCAGTGGCGCGATGATGTGAGTCGCGATACCACGCGCCTGGTTACGCCGGGTTGTGACTGGTATGGGCGCGAATTCCAGATCCCGGCGGATGCCGGTTATGGCGCCTACGACGTGGCGCTGGGGCTGCATAACGATGTGCCGTCGACGGGCACGCTGCTCTACCACATTGTGGAGGATACCAGCGGCGCGCTCAACGTGATCGTCACGCCGCCGACGCCGACGCCGACGGTGAGCGTGCGGGCCGTGTATCCCAGTGTGTATGAAGAGACGGAGTGGATCGCGCTGCAAACGCCAGATGGCACCTACCGCGTGGCGGTGGCCCACGATCCTGGCGAGTCGTCCTGGTTCAACGACGAGCACCCGCTGCTCTCGCACGCCTACGACCAGATCATGAGCGCCATGTACGTTAAGGACTCGACCGGCTCCTGGATTAATGACATCGCCAGGGAGTTGGAGCTGTCCATCGCCGCGCAGAACTATGCCGAGTGGACGCACCTCAACTGGGACGACTACTACTACCAGGGTGTTTACTCATTGGAGCGGTTCTGTGAAACACGGCCCGACGATACCGGTTTGTCTTACTACGTCTGCTCGTACTCCGGGCTATCGGACAGCACACGCGAGGACAAGATCTACGACGAATGGCTGGTCTGGGGGCTGTTATCCAGCGGCCTGGATTCGCCGGCTCGCCGCCGCCGCCTGTATACGGACGTGCTGCTGGAGCTGGTGATCCAGGAGATGAGCGCCGAATACGAGAGGGAGCTTGAAGAAGAGCTGCGGGTGATGGTGGAACGTACCATCGATACCGGGCTGTCTCTCGGCGAAGCCGGCACAACAGTTGTGGAAGTGGGTCATGCACTCCTTGATGGGCTGACCACCGACGTGTGGGGGATGACGGATGTGCCCGCCGTCGTTTCCTGGTATTCAAGCTTTGGCGCTGCTAACGATCAGTTGGCGATGTTTGACAACTACCGGGATTTTGTAGCCAATGAGCGGGGGTGGAGTAACTTCAGCGATAAGTTCACCGTGTTTGGTTTGGTGTTGGACGGCCTGAACCTTTACTGGGACTTCAGCATGAAAAACGTCCGCGCCATGCTGCTCAACCAATTGGCCGATGTCCACGCCGTCCAGCGCATGAACGCTCTGGAAGCATTCATCTCTCACTCTGCAGACCCCATCCTGCAACTGGCCTGGGAAGACGCTAAAGAGGAATACTTAGTTTACGCGGACAGCGTTGACGCGGCGTTTGAGCAAATCATACGGGATGATCCGGATCTGCTGGTGAATTCCGTTTTGTTTGTTGCTCAAGCCGGTTCTGTGGTTCATGCCATTGCGACTGGGGCCGGCCTGAGCGCCGCCACGTCGTGGGCGCTGCCGGTGGGGATGGTATGGGGGACCTGGTATACCTTGAACGACGCGCAGGATCAACTGCGCACCTCGGCGCTGGCCATGACGCTGGAAGCCATGATCGAGGAGGAACTCCAGTGGCGGGCGCTGGGTCCCTACGGGGGCGCTACGCAGCTGGACCGGCTGACGTACACCTTGCAGCTCCACAATATGCGCGCCTACCTGACGGCGATGGCCTTCTCCGACCTGTACTCATTCTCGCATGATCACTTGTTGCTAACATTCTGGGATTGGGTGCTCAACGAACTCGGTTTGTCAGATACCGATGACCTGTATCGCTACTTCCAGGAACGCCAGGCGCAGGCGCTGGCACGGCACCGTTCCACACGCGGCACGGCCTTCCTGGCCAATGACGATGTAACGTTCATCAGTCGTATGCTGCACGCCCCGTATGTGCATGCCCGTACGGTCGACTCGCTGGAACTACTGCTTGACCAGCAGCAGGACTTCGAATTCACCCTGACCAACGCCGGTGGCGCTGCCGATCCGGCCTATCTGTCAGCCAGCTTTTCCAACCAACTGGATGTCACGACCGATCCCGATCTCACGGATTGGAACCGTTTTGACGTCGGCTATCAATACCTCTTCCAAAATGGCGACACCGACACGCCGACGCTGACGGCCCAAAACCTGCTGTACGAAATCGAGACAACGCTTGGCGCGAGTTCCGCTCAGAACTATACCCTTACCGTAGTCGGGCAGAATGCGGGCGAAGCGTTCATGGCCTATCGCGCGGCCATGGCGCCGCCCGGCTTCGATTTTCTGATACAGCGGGACCCCACAGCCGGTGATACGGATCAACAAGGATGGCCGGCTTACTTCCTGCCCATTACCGTGCTGGAAAACCCGGCGCCTTCTATCTCGGCTAACGCCGGTTCTTTGAACCTGCTCACCGACGAGGTTTACACCCTGTACTTGACGGTACAGAATACCGGCGGCCCGGCGGATGCGACGTATATCGACTTCACCATGCCGCCTGGTCTGGAGGTGCTGTCGACGACGCCCGCTGGTTTCTGGGAGCTTTACGATATCGGCCAGAATATCTACCATGCAGACTGCTCGGTCAGCCCAGCACAGACGCCGTTGTACTCGCTATCGCTGGGGTCCTTCCCCGGGTACCACACCGAGACTTATGAGATTCAGATGGTGGCCCGCCAGGCCGGCAGCTACGACATCACCTACCGAGCTTCCCTGCAGCCGCACCACGTGCCGATCGCAGAGTGCCCGGCCGACTCCTACCAACGCACGCCCACCTCGGCCAATGCTGGCGCCGCACCAGACCAGCAGGGCTGGTATGCCTGGCATCTGCCCGTGAGCGTGCAGGACAACCTGCCGCCCACTCTTTCGAACCTGATCCCGGACCAGGACTCTGTCGAACTCAATGTGGGCGAATGCCTGTCCTTCTCGGTAGACGCCAGTGATCCTAATGGGCGGCCTCTGGCGTACAACTGGCTGCTGGTAGAGGGCTCGCAGAATACGGTGCTGTCTGAGGCGGCCGCTTTTGACTTCTGTCCGACGGCCGATCAAATGGGCGAGAAGCGGATCTTATTGATGGTATCCGACGGCCTCCTGGTGGCCGAACATGACTGGTTGGTGGCTGTGCATCTCATGCCGCTGCCGTTGGGCTACCATGAGGATACCAACCCCAACATCATGTACAGCGGCAACTGGTCATCTTACAGCAGCTCGCAGGTGAGCGGTGGCTCCCTGATGTTAACGAATGATCCTGACGCCGACATTCGCTTCAGCATGGAAGGCAACACGTTAACTATCTTCCGGACCCTGGCCAGCAACCGTGGGGCCATGGAAGTATGTATCGACGCGCTTCCCTGTGAGGAAGTCGATAACTATTCGCCGAGTCTTTTATGGCAGCAGCCTGTTGAATTCCTGAATCTTGGTGACGGGCCGCACGATGTAGTGATTCGCAATCTTGCGTCTGCCTATCTCGACCTGGATGCGGTGCAAATCGAGGAGCGAGTGCCTGAGCCGTGTTACGCGCTGACACTGACGCACGACGGCGACGGCGGCGACCCGGCGGCCGACCCGCCCAACTCGGCGGGCTGCCCGGCGGGTGAGTATTTCGAAGGCGGAGTAATCACGCTGACGGCGTCGCCCGATCTCTTCTGGCTGGTGGCAGCATGGACCGGCGCCGACGATGATGCCAGCGTTGAGCTGACCAATACCCTGACGATGCCCGGCGGCGTCCACACGGCCAGCGTGATCTATGAGGAATGGCCGGCGCTGCCGGTGGGTTATCACGAAGAGACGCACCCGGACATCAGCTACAGCGGGAACTGGCTGAACTACAGCACAGCCGGTCCGAGTGGCGGTTCCTTCCGCT
>DAOUEM010000108.1:0-29243 GCA_034430555.1 Anaerolineae bacterium
CCGCATCGAGTGGGCCGAACATGATATGCCCGTGCTGCGGCAAATTCGCGAACGTTTTGCCAAGGAGAAGCCTCTAAAGGGCATCCGCATGGCCGCCTGCCTGCACGTCACCACTGAAACCGCCAACCTCGTCCACACCCTGCAAGCCGGTGGGGCCGACGTCGTCCTGACGGCGTCCAATCCCCTCTCTACCCAGGATGATGTGGCCGCGTCGCTGGTCACCCACCATGAAATACCGGTATACGCCATCAAGGGCGAAGATAACAATACCTATTACAATCACCTTCAACGCGCCCTTGACCACAAACCGCACATCACCATGGACGACGGCGCCGACCTCGTCAGTGAGCTGCACAAAGGCCGCCAGGAGCTGATCGAACATGTAATGGGCGGGACGGAAGAAACGACCACCGGCGTCATCCGGCTGCGGGCGATGGCCAACGACGGGGCGCTGCGCTTCCCGGTAGTCGCCGTCAACGATAGCATGACCAAGCACATGTTCGACAATCGCTATGGCACCGGGCAGAGCACCATAGACGGCATCGTGCGCGCCACGAACCTGCTGCTGGCCGGTCGCACCATGGTCGTCGGCGGTTACGGCTGGTGCAGTCGGGGCATTGCCAACCGGGCGCGCGGCCTGGGCAGCAATGTCATCATCACCGAAATCGACCCGCTCAAGGCGCTGGAGGCCGTCATGGATGGCTTCCGCGTGATGCCCATGGCCGAGGCCGCGCCGATCGGCGACATCTTCGTGACCTCCACCGGCGACCTCAACGTGGTCGATCGCCACCACTTTGAGTTGATGAAAGACGGGGCCGTCGTCTGCAATTCCGGCCACTTCAACGTCGAAATAAACATCCCTGCGCTACAGGAAATGGCCGTGGGCGAAGCGCGGCGGGTCCGCCCCTTTGTGGAGCAGTTCACCATGAAGGACGGCCGCAAGATCCACCTGCTGGCGGAAGGCCGCCTGGTCAACCTGTCCGCGGCGGAAGGTCACCCGGCCAGCGTGATGGACATGAGCTTCGCCAACCAGGCCCTGGCGGCTGAATACATGGTCCAGCACCACGACAGCCTGGAGAAGCGTGTGTATGTTATACCGCAAGACATCGATCAGGAGATCGCCCGGCTGAAGCTGGAAGCGATGGGCATCACCATCGATAAACTGACCGAGGAACAGTATGCCTATCTCAACCAGTGGCAGGAAGGCACGAACTAACCCGCCACCGTATGCCGAATAAAACTAAAATTCGAGGGGAGAGACTTTTTATGAACCGACGGTTAGCACTCACACTCGCACTGGTGATCAGCATCCTGGTAATGGGGTTGGCCCCCACAGCGATGGCAGCGCCGGCCTCCCAGGCAGCCGACAGCGCGCTGCTGCGGCTGGTCCATGCCGTTACCGAGGCCCCGGCCGTAGACGTCCTGATCGACGGCGCGCTGGCGGCCTCGCAGCTGGCCTTCGCCGAAAACACGAGCTACCTGCGCCTGAGCGCCGGGGACCACAGCGTCTCCGTCCAGGCCGGTGGAGCGCCGGTAACGGAGGCGTCCTTCAGCGTCAACCCTGGCCAGGCTGTAACGGCCATCGTGATGGGACCGGCTGCCGCGCCGGAGGTCATGGTCTTCGAAGACGATCTCAGCCCGCTGGTACTCGGCAATGTCCGGCTCACCGCCACCCACGCCGTCAGCGGGGCCGATGCGGTCGACGTGATCCTGCCGGATGGCAGCCCGGTTTTGCAGGCCCTGGCTTACGGCAACAGTTCCGGCGGTATCGACATCCCGGCCAACACCTACCCCCTGGCCGTCACGCCCACCGGCGGCACGGTCGAACAGGCCATCCAGCCGACGACCGAATACCACCTGCGCGCCGGCAACTTCTACCGGCTGGTCGTGCTGGGCGGCGGACCGGGCACACTGCTCCTGGCCGGCCCAGCCAACCCATCTGAAGACAGCGTATTCGTACGGGGCGCTCACGCGATTCCGGATGCGCCCACAGTCGACATTTATGCCAACGAGACGCTGTTGATCCCAGCGCTGGATTCGCTGGCGATCACCGGGCCAGTCTCCCTGCCGCTGGGCAGCTACGATATCTCTGTCCGTGCCAGCGGCGCCGGCAGCAACGAACCACCCATCGCATCAGTCACCCTGGATTTGAGCGACGCCGCCCTGGCCGGGCAGGCCCGCACGGTGGCCGCCGTGCTCAAAGGCGCGGCCATCGACCTGCAGGTTTATGAAGATGACTTCAGCGAACTGGCTGCCAGCGAAACACGCTTCGCAGTCGCCAATGCGGTCGGCGGCAGCAACCTGATCGCCGAACTCGACAACGGCACCGTGGTCGAAGCCGGCGAGGCCTTCACCAGCGCTGCCGCCACCGAAACGACCTTCGGCGTGTACGAACTGCTCATCGCCAGCGATGGCGGCGGCAGCTTCACCACGGACGGCGCGTTCAACGGCGGCGTGCTTTACAGCTACCTCGTCACCGGGACGCCCGATGCGCTGATCGTCATCGAATCGGAGGTGGCGCTGAACCAGCAGCCGGGCAGCGTCGTCGCGACCAGCATGGCCGCTGCCCCTGTCGAGACGACTGCACCCGAAGTCGCCGAAGCGCCGCCGGAGGCGGCCGCCGTACCGACGGAAGCGCCGCCGCTTCCGCTGCCGACGGCCGTTCCACAGCCCGTTCAACCGGCCTCAGCCCCGGCCGACGGCCTGCTGGGCCAGGTGTATAACCTGAACCCCGGCGCCAATCTACAGCTCCGCCAGTATCCGCGCGCCGATGCGCTGTCCCTGGGGCTGGCCCCCGGCGGCACTTTGCTCACCGTCCTGGGGCGCGCCGGAGAACCGGACTTCGAGAACCTGCCCATGCTCGAGGACGATGAGGCCATGGATCCCACGCAGACGTGGCTCAAGGTCACGTTCGACACCCCGGATGGAGGCTCGATCACGGCCTGGGCTATCGCGCAATACGTCCAGGTTACCGAGGATGGCGAGCGTGTGCGGCTGATCGAGCTTGACCCGCTGCCTTCCGACGTGCCGGGTGAGGTGAGCGGCACGACGGTCTCGGCGCCGCAGCCGTCCCCTGTCAGCGCCGACTTCTACGGCGTGGTGTTTAACATCAACCCGGACGCCAACTTGAATATCCGGCGCACGCCTGAAGTCCTGGGCGAAGTGCTGGTCCGGCTGCCTCCGGGCACCATCATCGAGCCGACGGGCGTCTTGCAAGATCAATCCTGGACGTTCCTGACTTACCGCTCCGAAGATGGCGGCGTCATCACCGGCTGGGCGGCCACCGGGTTTATTCAGTTCGTGTTCCGCGGCACGAACTACCTGCCCAACGCCGAACGCATCAATGCGCTGTTACAGCGCGGGGTGCTCCGGATTACCGGGTCGGACGTGCGGGGCGCCGTCAGCCAGGGCACCGCTCCGGCCGAGACCGGCGGTTCATCGGACCTGTCGCAGTTCCGCAACCAGTATATAGGCACGACGGAACTCGACCCCGACGCCAACCTGCACCTGCGCCGCACCCCGGATGCTGCCGGCGAATCGCTGGCACTGATCCCCAACGGGGGTGTGCTGATCGTCATCGGACGGACATCAAATGCCGAATGGCTGCAGGTCACCTATGATGATGTTGACGGTTGGGTGGCCAGTACTTTTGTGGACATCCAGATCAACGGCCGCCCGGTCGACCTGCTGGACGTGCCGGAAGTACGCTAACCACAGTCGACACCGTGAGTATACACATGACCGGCTCCGCCATCCCAAGCGGGGCCGGCTTTTGATTCGGCGCGTGGCCGCGGTCAGCCCAAGGAGAAGCGGGCGGCCGACTGGCCTTACGGGCTGGCTCGGCTACAATACAAGGGCGTGCTCAGCCGGTTGGTAATGGATAAGGTGACTGCGGATGATCAGGCAAACACGGTTTAACCTATTACTTGTGGTAATGCTGCTGCTGGGGGCCTGCACACCACCAACGGCCACGCCGACGCCATCACCCACGGAGACACCGGCGCCGACAGCCACGGTCCCACGCCCTACCCCGACGGTGGGCGTCATGCCAGAAGTCGGACGGGCGCCCGCCGTCCAGGGACAGATACGGGTCGTGCAGGCTGCACCAGAAAGCGGCGCCGTCGACGTATACCTGGAACAGGGGCTTATCGCCGGACAGTTGGGCTTAGGCGCATATACCAATCCCATCCAGGTTGAAGGCGGGACGTATTTCTTGCAGGTCGTGCCGAGCGGCGCACTGCCAAGCACGCAGATATTAGCCTCAATGAGCCTGAACGTCATCCCCAACGAATCGTTCCTGGTGCTGATCACCGGGACGGCGGACGCCCTGATCATCGCGACCTTCCAGGAAAACCTCAGCCCGATTGCCGGCGATCAAAGCCGCCTGGCGTTTATCCATGCCGTGCCGCGTGGACCGGCCTTCACCCCCCAGGTGGACCGCCAGCCCCTCGGCGACCGGATCGACTACGGGCAGGTCAGCCCCGGGTATCTGGTCAGTCCCGCAGCGCACCAGCTCAGTTTCATCGGCGGCGAGGTACCGTTGGCCGACCTGAATACCTCGCTGGCCCCCAGGCAACTGTATACGGCCATCCTGATCGGCGATGTGGGCGGCGGCAACTACCGCGCCCTGTTGTTCAATACTCCAATCGAGACGCCGGGGCAGGTCCGCTTTATTCACGCCGACTCTCAGTCTCCGCCAGTCAACGTTTACCTGGACGACGAACTTGTCGCCGGGAATATCGCCTTTCACCAGTCCAGTGAGTGGCACAGCAGCCCGCCGCGCACCTACCAGCTTCGCCTGGAAGATGCCGGCGGCGAACAGGGCAGCCGTCCGCTGCAGGAAACCCGCTTTGCGATAAACGCCGATCAAACGCTGGAAGTGATCTTACTCCAGGACCGCGGGGTGCCAGCTCTGCGGATTTTCCCCACTTCCCTGAAACCTACACCGCCTAATATGATCCGGCTGGTCGTGGTCAATGCCGCACCGGATGCGCCGGTGGTCTTTGCCAGCGCCGATGGCGAGCCAATAACCGACATCACGCCCGTCACCTATGGCATGGCCACCCGCGCCCTGGACTTCTCAGCCGGCACCTTCAACCTGTTATGGGCCACCGGACAGGGCGAAAACGTACGCACCGTCGAGTATGTCGGGGAGACAACCCTGGAAGAGGGCTTTCTTTACACATATGTGGTCACCGGCAGCGAAGACGACCCGTTTTTGATAGCCGACGAAACTGGCGTCGACATACCGCCGGATATCGCCTTTGCCCCGGAGACCCAACAGCCAACCGATGAAGATACGCTCGACCTGCGCGTGATCAACGCCCTGGCCGATGCGGCGAGCGTGCGCGTGCGGCTGGAAGACGACGTGCTGCTGGAGAACCTGGCCCCACGCACGATCAGCGACTACCTCACCGTGCGCCCGGATCACTACACCGTGCGCGTGGGTCCATCCGACACTTCACCCAATACCCCGGACTTTTTCATCGGCGAGATAGCCATGTTGCAGACAACGCGGGCGTCAATGATCCTGTATGGTTTTGCGGATACCATGCAGGTCAGCATAAGCGAAGACTATCAACAGGCCGCACCTGCAGGCCAGGCCATACTGAGGGTCATCAATGCCGTACCGGATTCAGATGACCTGACCGTCTCGATCACCCTGCCCGGGCTGCTGTCTTCCGGCGGCGGCGCAGAAGTCAGCCCGGAAGGCACACCCAGCTTGTTCCCAGAAACGCCAGGCGGCCCCTTCGAAACATATGAGTCGTCGGCCTTCGGTCCCGGCGAGACCACCGGCCACATCGGCCTGCCGGATGGCACCTACGACATCCACATCCAGCAGGCCAGCGACTCGCAAGTGCTGCTGATCGTGCCCCGCCTGGCCCTGGAGAGCCGCACGTTATACGACCTGGTCTTGCTGCCCGGCAGCGGCGGCAGCAGCCTGGAGATCCAGCTCTTCGCCGCAGGCGTGGAGCCGTAGCCGGCAGTCCCATCTCATTTTTTATGTTTATCATCTTTTCAATTTGACAAAGTTTTTCCCAACATGCTAATATTAAGGGAGCGGATCTCTTTCACCTGCCCCTGGGACAGGGGTTGCTATCGGAAGCGAATCGCGTTTGTTGATGCCAGCAGACAGCACCTGACCCGCTCCCAGGCGGCTCAGATCAGACCATCCATCCACGACAGTGGTGAAGGTAGTGGACATGCAACAGACAAGGCAGCACATCCTGGAAATCCTCAAAGAAAAAGACCAGGCGACGGTCGAAGAGATCGTCCGGGCGCTGTCCGGGCGGATCGGTGATATTACCGCCGTCACCGTGCGGCACCACCTGGAAATCCTGCGCGGTGATGGTTTCGTGGCCGCGCCTGAGATCCGGCGGCGCACGACCCCTGGCCGGCCGCAGCACCTCTACGCCTTAACGGACAAAGCCCTGGACCTGTTCCCGAATAATTACCGTGGATTTGCCGATGAGCTTCTGCTGCAGCTTAAAGCCCAACTGCCCAGCCGGCAAGTTAACGTGATCCTGGAGGGCGTGGCCGACCAGATGGTGACCAGCGCCCAGATCGCGGATACGCCCATGCCGCTGCGTCTGAACCAGGTGGTCGGGTACCTGACCGAGCAGGGTTACAACGCCTCTTGGGATAAAAACGAGAAGGGCTACATCCTGCATGCCGGCAACTGCCCCTATCACCATCTGGCCGTGGAGCACCGCGAATTATGCGAGATGGACACGCACATGATCGCGCAGCTGCTGGGCGGGGTCCTACCCCGGCGCATCAAACATATGGCCTCCGGTGATGAAAGCTGTGCCTACCTGATACCGGCTAAAAATGCCCAAATCGCCCAATAAACCAGACAGCTATCACATTTATTGACGCTTGCGGTAAAGCGTGCTACAATGCGGCACGTAGCCTGCTATCGAGGAGATAAACATGGTCACCAAAGTCAACGAAGACAGCAATGTCACCGCAGATACACTTATCTTGAGCATCACCCCCGAAGCGGTTGTCAAAGTCAAAGAACTCCTGGCTGGCCGCAACCTGGAGGGCTACGCGCTGCGCGTATTTGTCAGCGGCGGCGGCTGCTCTGGACTCCAGTATGGCATGGCCCTTGAAGAAAAGCCGGACGAGAATGATACCGTGGTGGAGACAGACGACGTCAGTCTGCTGATCGACCCGATGAGTTTGCAATACCTGGCTGGCGCCAACATCGACTATGTGGACAGCCTGATGGGCGGCGGGTTCCGGATCGACAATCCGAATGCCGTATCGTCCTGCGGCTGTGGGCACTCCTTCCGCACGGACGAGTCAGCCGGCGCGACCGGTGAGGGCTGCAGCTCCTGCGGTTAATCCAGACAACTCTGTAGGGGAAAAGTCCTCCCCCAATCGACCTGTTCATGTTATTGTGGTGAGCGGGGAACACATGCCTTGCCCAAATACCTGTGAACGGGCAAGGCGTTGATCTGTTGTATGGTAAGGTATGCAGGCAGGGACGAGAACACGAAAATATCCCGTTGATTGGAACTGCTGACTGCGGCTGACCGCATGGGAGGTAAACGTATCGTGTTTCAATTCCGATCCGGCAGAAAACAGGGGCGCGAACAGGACACACGGCGCTTATGGCTGGACCTGGGGGACCTGGGGGACCTGGTTAACCCCGCCGGTCCTCATGAGCAGTGGCAAGATCATGGCCTGGGTCTGCTGCGCACCCTCATGCATCAAAACGGGTTGATGACCGACCTGGCCTCCACCCGCGCCGTCGCGTCCTGGCGCCAGCTACGCAAACAGCTCCAGGGCTACGACCAGCTCTTCATGAATATCCGCAGCTACACCTACCCGGTGGCGCGCAAGTCGGCCCAGATATTCAAAGAACTTAATCCTGACGGCGTGGTCATCGTGGGCGGGATGCACGCGACCGTGGCCCTGGATGAACTGGAAGCGGTGCCCGAGATCGACTACATCGTCCAGGGGCCGGGTGAAAACACCATCGTCGAGATTGCCCGAGACCCGTCAGCCTTTCAGCGGGTGACTCTGGGCATTGGCGCCAAGTCGATGGCCGATTGGCCAATGATCGACCGCACCCTGTGGCCCAAACCGGCCAGCAAACACCTGTCCAAAACCTTCAACTGGCCGCTGGAGCCGGAATGCGGTTGGGGACCGGCTCCCGTCGCCACGATGCTTACCAGCCGGGTGTGCCCGTGGCAGTGTGTCTTTTGCAACGAAAACTCCTACATCCCCAATATGGGCCGCCGGCCGGTCGACATGGTGATCGAGGAACTGAACACTCTCGACGACCGCTTCGGCCCGGTGGGATCGATCGTGATGCACGACTCGATGTTCTTCCAAAACCCAAGCTGGCTGAAGGAGTGGATCGAAAAGTACCCGCGGGAAGCCCATCAGACGTGGCCGTATTGGGCCGCGGGCCGTTCGGATACCGTCCGCCAGTGGCCGGACCTCTTCACCGCGCTCGTCCGCGAAACGAACTGGGACACGATCTCGATCGGCTTCGAATCCGGCAGCGATCGCATCCTGCGCTTGCTGAATAAAGAGTGCACGGAAGAAGACAATTATTACACCATCGACCTCATCAACCGCCTGGGCGACGAGCTGGAAGCGCAGGGCCGCAAGCCGCCGGTGATCTGGGCGAACGTGATGCTGGGCATCCCCGGCGAGACACACGAAGACGCCTTCAAGACGATGCGCATGGTCAAAACGATGCGGCGCGTCCTGCCGTCGATCTCGTTTTATGCCCCCTACCCCGGCTCCGCGCTGGGCTACCAGCTCATCGCGGAGGACAAGAGCCTGATGTCCAAAGAAAACTACCACCGTTATCCCGATGACGAAAAAGTCAAGGGTATCGACTACCAGTTTTACCGGGAACTACTGGCCGGGAAATATGACGACGAGGTCAACCGCGGCCTCGAAGCGGTCGACCGGGCGGATGGCGCCGTCTTCACCGGGGCACTGACCAAAGCGTAGGAAGGCTAACCATGAGCAGCTTCAGCAACCCGCATCACATGTACCTGTTCGAGATGAAAAACGGCAAACAGAAGCTGGCTTACGGCCAGACGCCAGAAGATGCGCTGGACATCCTCCGCATCCGGCTGAGCGACGAAGAGATGGACCTGATCATCCCCGACAAGTTTACCCGGATTCGCCAGCGTGAGATGCAGCAGCATATCGGTAACCTCGGCTAGCCGCTGCTAGCCGCTGCTAGCGCTTACCGATTCGTTGACGTGACGGGCAAGAACCGGCGGCCAGGCTGGTTCTTTTTGATCACCACGACAGATGTCACCATAAGCCAGAGAGCACACGGTGAGCTGGCTGGTCGATAATGGCCTGGTGACCAGCAATCAAAAGTTCCCCGCCGCTACGTTCACACTGACCGACAAAGGCCGCAATCTGGCAGAGTCTTTGCCCGGAAAGCCTGGGGAATCGTCTTCCCAACTGACTACACGAAGCCGCCGTGCAGAATCTGTTATACTGAGCGGGAACCCGGTCACACAGGAGTGCTGCCTGATGGACACACAAATTAGCGTCTCCACCCCGGATCATTTCCGCCGCTTTCAGGTCGCGTTGGCGGTGACGCTCGCTGCCCTGCTGGTGGTGCTGGGGATCCGGCTGGTATTGAGCGGGCCGATCGATCCGGTGCTGATCCAGGCCAGCAGTGGTGGCGCCCTGCTGCTCACCGCTGTGACGGCCGCTTACCTGACCGGATTACAGCCCGTATTGGCCCGTCCGTCCGGCAGGACGATCGGCACGGCCATGGCCATCGGCCTTCTAGCCTCTGTCGCCGGCGCCTGGCTCACCACGGTCAGCAGCAATCTGCTCTCCCAATGGCTGGGGCCGCTGTCGGTCACGGCAGCCACGAGCGCCGACAACTTCACCCTGCTGCTGATCCTGGGGATACTGCTGCCTGCCGGGCAAAGCGCGCTGTTCTGGGTGTACCTGCAGGGCAGCGCGAACGGCCTGGGCCGTCGACGGGCGGCGCTGACGACGGCCCTGCTCTTCGCCGGGGGTATCTTGTTCACCAGCAGCACCGGTATCAGCGCAGTGATCGGGATACTGCCGCTGGCACTGGGGACGGCATCCCTGGTTTACCAGCGTAGCAGCGCCTGGATCGGGATGATGACCACCATCAGCCACGGCCTGGCTAGCCTGCTCCTGCCACCTTACCTATTGGATTTGCTGGGGTTGAATGCCTTGAGCTTCAATTGGGTCGGGGCCACGCTGCTGAGCTGTTTCGGCATCTTTTTTGTGCTGCAAGTGAACCGGTCCCTGGGTTCACATCCGGCTGAATCCCGGCAGCAAAAGCGCCGGATTCACCTGCTGCGGCAGCCGCTGCTGTGGCTCTATGGCGGTCTGGTTATGGCCATTACCGCATTGGAATTGCTGCTGCGCTCGCGCACATAAGACTAACCCATTCGACGCAGCATCCCCACCACCAGGCCCAGGCTCCCCAGCGCACCCAACGCGATAATCGGAATAATGGGCGGCACGCCGCCTTCCGGGCTCGACGGCACGCTGCCGGTGGCGGCCGGCGTCGGCTGCCTGCCAGCATCAGGCGGAAAGGTAAACGTGGGCAGAGGGCCGGTCGTCGGGCCCGGCGGGAGCGATTCGCCACTACCGGCCACACCGGCGGCGAAAGCCTCGGCGGTGAGGGTCGCCAGCGCGCCGGGAGTCTGGGCCAGCACCTCCAACGTCTGGGCAGCGACCACCGCATTGACGTCAATCGTTGGCTCCGTAAACACGTTTATATCGGGGATTTCGTCCACCTCTCCCGTCAGCCGGACTACCTGCTCGAATACCCAGGCGGTACCATTGGGCGAACCCGGATATTGAATCTTCAGCCACAGCGTCCCGGTCGCCCGGCCCAACACCGGGAACAACTCCCCCGGAAATATCTGGCCCAGCCGCTCCGCCTCGATATCGGGCGCGGCGCGGATGTTGGTCGGTCCTTCCAGGGCTTCGGCCAGGGCCGGTCCGATTGGCGTGGGGGTGCGCGTGGGCGTGGCCGTCTCGATGGGAGCGAGGGTGGCCGTCATGGTCGGCAGCACCACCGGAATAGGCGTCGGGCTGATCTGCAACTCCGGAGCAGCTTGGATCACCGGCGCTACCTGGACCAGTCCCCACCCCAGGCCGAACAACACGAGGACCAGCCCCAACCGCAGGGGCATTGATTTCCACTCAGCCATACGTTTACTCCATCTTAGGGGCTTTACCAGACGATTTCATTGAGGTCGTTGTCGCGCCCCTGCTCGGCCTGACGATACTCCTCCCCGTTCACCATGTAGCCCTGGTATTCCTGGCCTTCCCAGCCACGAATCGTCCAGCCGCCGAGCACCAACGGCACATCGGGCACGCCCGGCGCGCAATGATGGCACTGCGCCGGAATCCACTCACCATTGTACCGACGGGCAATATGCAGATGGGTCGCATTGGAAACACCGCCCTCGCACGAGGGCCGCCCGATCTGGTCGCCAGCCCGTACGATCGTCCCGGCAGGCGCGCGCCCGTCTGCTGCCAGATGCAGGTAAACGATGGTCCAGCCGGTCGTCTCGTCGCCATCCATATCCAGGTCCAGGATGATAAATCCATTCTCACTGCGGGCGACCACGCCATCGGCCACCGCGGTGACCCACTGCGGTGCGACAAAACAGCCGCGCGTATCTTCATCACCCGGCGGCGCGAAGTCAACCGCCGCCCAGCCGCTGCCGGTCCCAAATCCGCCGTGCGGTCCACCGGTGTAATACCACGTCTCGCCGGCCGCCCAGGGCAGCAGCAGCGGCGGCTGCACCAGGTCAGGCGGCAGGAGCGGCTCCACAGCCCCGGCAAAAGGATCGCCAAACAACGACACGTACAGGCTGTAAAACCCTGCCTGGCTAACCTCGACCTGCCAGTTGGCGTAAGACTGGTTCCGGCTCAAAAAGAACTGTACGCCGGCCGTACCGGCATTGATTCCCGGCGCGTACAGCAGTTGGATACCCTCACCCTCAAACGTAAACGATAACTCCTGACGGGCGCGCCAGCCATAATAAGCTTCGTTGAGCCGGTTGGCCGTCCAGGAAAGCTGCTTGTACAGGCCCTCGTACCCCAACTGACCATACCCCATCGGATACACCGACGTAGCCTCGTTCGGTTCCGCATTAAACAACCAGCCGGAGCGGTATTCCAGCAGGGCCAGCAGCAGCCGGGGATTGACGCTGTAATCGTTCGCCACACGCTGCACAACCCCCGCCCCACCTCGCTCGATTCCGTCGATGACCTCCCGATACTGACTGAGCACCCCCGGCAGAGCAGCGACGTAGGCGGCCAGGTCGAAGCTGGTCGTCCCCGGACCACGCACCAGGGCGCTATCCGGGATGATCTTTTGCAGCGGACCGTAGAGTCCGGTGGTCGTCGGCAGGCGGAGCACCTGACCCACCGATAACACTGATGGGTCTTCAATATTGTTGAGCGCGATGACCTGCTCCACCGTCGTGCCGAAGCGAGAGGCGATGGCCGACAGGTTATCGCCCGCCTGCACGGTATAACTATCCGGCAAGGGGGCCGGGGTGCTGACGCGCGGCGGGTCAGGCGTCGGCACGATCAGCGCGCCGGGCTGGATCGGCGCGCCGGGCTGGATCGGCGCGTCTGGCGGTTGAAACTCAGTCGGCTGCTCCTGGGAAGACAACGTGCTGACCCCCAGCGGGTCAGACGGCGTCGCCGTCACTATGATGACCGGGCCGGACGGCTGCTGCACGCAGGCCAATCCCGCCAGGAGCAAAACCATCCCGGCTGCACACGGGAAGATTAATCGACGCATAGGTCAGGGTTGGAGTACCTCGCTAATCCGTGGCAGGGAAGAATCATACCGGTAATGAATGCCGAAGTGACCGTCGGGAAATTCCTCATAATGATGGCTGATGCCTAACGCCTCGAGCTTTTGCGTGAAGACCCGCGCCCCGACCTGTAAATTAAACTCGTCACGTTCGCCGCAGTCCAGGTACAAACACTTGAGCTGGCGCAGGGCATCGGCATAAGCGGCATTATCCAGCTTACGGACCGGGTCATGAGCCAGCCAGCAGGCCCAAACCTCTTCCTTCAGCGCGCCGGTCACTGCGTCGACCGGCATATCAAAACCATCGGGCGCATCCGGATTGGGCGCGTAGGCCATGCCATAGGTCAAGGTGCCCAGGGTGGCATAAAACCGGGTGTTTTTGGGCCGGATCTCGTCTAAGGTATCTCGCATCTTGTTCCAACCACCGTAGCTGGCCAGGTTGGCGTGCAGAGAAGCGATATCCCCCAGGTAGCAGAATTCAAAGTACATGTCGCCGCTGTGGCAGGCCACCGCACCAAACACCTCCGGGTGATGCATCCCCTGCACCAGCGCCCCATAACCGCCGCTGCTCTTACCCATCACGCCGCGGTGAGCGGCATCCGGCAGTGTCCGGTACCGGGCATCAACGAAAGGGATAACCTCGGCGATCAAATAATCTTCGTAGCGTCCCAACGCCGACGAGTTCAGGTACTGAGAGCCACCGTATCGCGTCCAGCAGTCGGGCATGACGACGATCACGGGCGGCACCTGCCCGGAGCCAATCAGCCGGTCCAACTGCTGGGGCAGGCTTTCATCCCAGGCCCGCAGGTTCATGAGCATGGGGCCGGAGCCGCCGTAACCGGTCAGCATGACCACGACCGGGTAACGACGGGCCGGGTCGTCGTCATAGCCGGGCGGCAGGTACACCGGCACCCGCCGCTGGTGGGGATCACCCAACGGATTCCCGGCCAATACCCGGCTGGTCAGCAATGGCTGTTCGACGCGGCTGGAGCTGGACACATCATCCTCCTCAAAACGGCGGCCAGAATACAGCAGAATTCTAGCCCGCCGAGGGCGCTCCTGCCAGCCCGTGCCAGGGCCTGAGTTTTGCTACTGTGAAAAAATGAACTTTTTTGTATACTAAGGATAATCAAACGGTGATTCAACCCGTTCTCCCCGCTGGCCAAAATCAGGAGATACAACACATGCCTACAGTTGACGAGATTCGCGAGTACATGGCCAAGATGCCAGAACTCTTTATCCCGGAAAAAGCCGCCGATATCGAGGCCGTGATCCAGTTGGACCTCTCCGGCGATAATGGCGGCCAATGGTATTTCAACATCGCCGATGGCGAATGCCAGATGACCGAAGGAGCAGCCGACAACCCGGCCATGACATTGAAGGCCACCGCCGACGACCTGTACGGCGTCTTCATGGGCGAGACCAATGCCATGGCGGCCTTTATGCAGGGCAAGATCAAAGTCGCCGGCGATATGTCCCTCGCCCTCAAGATGCAAACCATGTTCAGGTTTGAGGAATAATCCATCGACTGGCCCAGCACCGCGGAAGCCCGCCCCAGGCGCGGGCTTTTTTCTTTGCCCTGCCGGTAAACTCGCTGGCTTATGACAAATAGTCCCCACCAGAAACTTTCCTCATGACAGCCACCCTGGTAAGCTAAGGGCGCCTTTATCCAACGATCAAGGAGAATGAACAGTGGCGGCTCGGGAACCCTTCATGCTGGGCGTGAATTACTGGCCAAGACGTAAGGCCATGTACTGGTGGTCGGACTTCGACGCCGGGGAGGTCCGCGAAGACTTTGCGCTGATCCGTGAACTCGGCCTGACGACGGTGCGTATCTTTTTACTGTGGGATGATTTCCAGCCACAACCGGAAAGCGTATCAACCGCCTGCCTGGAAAACCTGGTAACCGTCGCCGACATCGCCGTCGAAAACGACCTGACGCTGGACGTGACCTTCTTCACCGGGCACATGAGCGGCCCCAACTGGTCGCCACGCTGGCTGCTGGGCGGCAGCATCGCCCCTCACGAGCGCCAGATCGTCAGCAGAGGGGAGTTGGTCGACACCGGCTACCGGAATCCTTACACCGACGCCGTAGCCCTGGCGGCGGAGCGCCTGCTGGTCGAGACAGTGGTCACGGCACTGAAAGATCACCCCGGCATCTGGCTGTGGAACCTGGGCAACGAGCCGGACATCTTCGCCGAACCACCCGACGAAACTGTCGGCAAAAACTGGGTCGGCGACCTGGCCGGCGTAATCCGCGGCATCGACCCGGATCACGCAGTAACCTGCGGCCTGCACATGCACAACCTGTACCGCAACAACGGTCTGCGCGTCGACCAGGTTTTCGCGGAAACTGACCTTGCCGTCATGCACACCTACTCGATCTACGCGCCACTGGCCCGCTACCCGCTGGACCCGGACTTCGTGCCATTTGCCTGTTCGCTTACGTCCGCCTTGTGTGGCAAACCGGTCTTGATGGAGGAATTTGGCGGCTGCACGGCCCCGCCCGGCCAGCCGTCCTTCGAATGGCAATGGCAGTTCTTCGACCGGACGCGCCGCCAATTCATGATCGGCGAAGACGAGCTGGCCGAGTTCCTGTCCGCGGTGTTACCCAGGCTGGTCGACGTGGGCGTAACCGGGGCCATGATCTGGTGTTTTGCGGACTATTCGCCAGAGTTGTGGCACAAACCGCCATGTTCCACCTACAAGTATGAGCGGTTCTTCGGGCTGGTGAGGCCGGACGGCACGCTCAAACCACACGCCCAAGTACTGCGTGATTTCGCCGCCACAAAACCCAAGCTGCGCAAACGGCCCAAGTACAGGCTCAAGCTGGACATTACAGCCGACGAGTACTATACCGACCCGGATACCCACATGCCCCGGTTATACGAACAGTACCTGGCCGAAGCCGCGGCAAAAGCATAGCCGAAGCAAAGTGGTAGCCGCGTTGATCATCACGCCTGATGCCTGCCGCAGGAAGCACATCCCAGACAGCCAGGCCTGCCTGCTGGACATAATATCCTGTTGTGGGTCATAATTGCCGCCTAACCGAATCGGGCGCACGTCCCTCATCAAGGGAAAAACCATCATGCTGCATAAACCCGGCCTGGTGGGACTGTTGCTGCTACTGCTGCGTGCCGGCATGTGACGACCATGCCGTCGTTCCGCCCGCCTCACCGGCGGCCACAACCTTCGTCCACCGCTCTACGTTCCAGGATTGCCCAGAAGGGCTGGACGTGGTGTTTTACGCCATCGAAAACGGCGGCCACAACCTGCCGGGCATCCCCAACCGGCTGAAAAACCTGTAGAATACCGTCGAAAGCGTGCGGGTGAATGTTGAGCCTGATCCAGCGTCCAGGAAAATCACAATGACCGATATGCAAGGACTCTCGACCGCTGAAGTACAGGCGCGCCGTGCCAGCGGACAGGGCAATGATGCGCGAATTAATACGAGCCGCACCTACCTTGAGATTCTGCGCCATAATGCGTTCACCTTCATCAACAGCACCCTGTTCGCCATCGGCGCCGTCCTGATCCTCCTGGGGCGCACCGGCGACGCGGTCGTGACCGCCGGCCTGGTGCTGATGAACGTCCTGGTGGGGGTGGTCCAGGAAGGCCGCGCCAAACGCACCCTGGATCGGATCGCGCTGCTCACGCGCCCCCGGGCGACGGTGATCCGCGACGGGCAGGAACAGACCGTTGATCCGGCTGACATCGTGGTGGGCGATCTGCTGGTCGCCCGGCCGGGCGACCAGATCGTCGTCGATGGTGCGATCGCCGGGGATGGGCGCATCGACGTGGATGAATCTCAGCTCACCGGAGAATCAGACCTGATCCCCAAACAACAGGGGGACACGGTTTATTCCGGCAGCTTTTGCGTAACAGGCGCGGCCGTATACGAAGCCCAGAAAGTCGGCGCAGACAGCTTCGCCCACAAGATCACGGCCGGGGCGCGGCTGTTCAGAGTCGTTAAGACGCCGCTCCAGCGGGATGTCGATTACGTGATCCGCGTGCTGGTGGTGCTGGCGGCGCAGCTTGGCGTGCTGTTAGCCCTCTCATTTGCTCTGCAGGAGGTTCCCCTGGTCGAGCAGGTGCAGGTAGCTGCCGTGATCGCCGCCCTGGTGCCGCAGGGATTGTTTTTTATGACCACGGTGACCTACGCCATGGGCGCGGTGCGCATGGCCACCAGCGGCGTGCTGGTACAGCAGGCCAATGCGATTGAATCCATGAGCAACGTCAACATGCTGTGCATGGATAAAACCGGCACCCTGACCACCAACCGCATCCGCTTTGAGGCGGCCTATCCCGTAAACCTGGAACAACAAAACCTGGAGCACCTGCTGGGGGACTTCGTCGCCAGCTCAACCAGCGGCAATAAAACCAGCGAGGCGATCCGCCAGGTTTGTGAGGGTCAAAAACGGTCTATCACCGATGAAGTGCCGTTTTCATCGGCGCGGAAGTGGAGCGGCCTGGTCTTTGACGATCCCGCCGCCGAGGGCACCTACGTGCTGGGTGCGCCGGAAATCCTGTGGCCGTACCTGACGCATACGGAGGATCTCGAGCAGCGCGTCGCCAGCCAGACCTCGTTAGGGAAGCGCGTGCTGCTGTTCGCCCGGGGCACAAACGCCAACACCCTGCACGAAAAACAGGAGCGGCCTACCCTGCCGGAAGCGCTGACACCCCTCGGAATATTGAGCTTCAGTGATGAGCTGCGCCCTGAGGTCCAACAGACCATCCAGGGCTTCCGGGAGGCAGGCATCCGGCTGAAAGTGATCTCCGGCGACAACCCGGAGACGGTCAGCGCACTGGCGCGGCAGGCCGGTCTGGGGTCGGAAGCCAGGGCTATCTCCGGACTGCAACTGGCGGAGATGGACGCCGATCAGTTCGCACAGGCCGCCCGGGAAACGACCATCTTCGGGCGGATCACGCCCGAACAAAAAGAGCACCTGGTTGGGTTGCTACGCAGCAGCGGTTATTACGTGGCCATGATCGGCGACGGTGTCAACGATGTGCTGTCGCTGAAAAAGGCACAGATCGGCATCGCGATGAACAGCGGCAGCCAGGCGACACGCAGCGTGGCCGACATCATTTTACTAAACGACTCCTTCGGCGTGCTGCCGAAAACGTTCCAGGAGGGGCAGCGTATTCTTAACGGCATGCAGGACATCGTGCGCTTATTCCTGGCCCGCACCTTTTACGTGACGTTTCTGGTGCTGGCAACAGCCATCGTCGGGCTGGCCTTCCCGGTCACGCCGAAGCACAATTCAATCCTGGCGCTGTTGACGGTGGGAATTCCCACGATTGCCCTGGCCGCCTGGGCGCGCGCCGGACAGCCCGTGCGCGGCCTGCTGCGAGCCGTCAGCCACTTCGTTTTCCCGGCGTCGTTCAGCGTCGGGATTGTTTCGCTCGGCATTTACCTCTACTATACCCAGACGGCGGATCTCGCGACTGCCCAGACCGCGCTCACCACTACCATGACATTGTGCGGCATTCTGCTGATCATCTTTGTGGAGCCGCCAACAGCCGCCTGGGTCGGCGGCGACGTGCTGAGCGGCGACCGGCGACCGGCCCTGCTGGCCCTGCTGATGCTGCTGGCCTTTGGCGCGATCATGCTGGTGGAACCGCTGCGCACCTTTTTCGAGCTGACCCTGCTGCCGGCCTCAGATTACCTGCTGATCGGTCTCATTGTTGGGTTGTGGGCGGTAATCCTGCGCTTCGTCTGGCGGCAGCAACTGCTCGATCGGCTGTTAAGCCCAACGTCGCCTGCCACACCCCCAGATTGAGAAAACATAGGCCGTCGTGCTGATATCAGGTATCATTACCAGCCATGACACGCCACTCATGGAGCACCTGCCTGATCCTGATCGGCGGCCTGGTGATTTCCGTCGGTCTGGTCGCACTGGTCAGCCTGATAGCCATTGACCTGCTTCACCAGGCTCCCGGCGCGCCTCAACGCATCCCTACCGCAGCCCTCCTGCCCAGCCATACGCCATCGGCTACTGCCACGACCACTCCTACACCGGCCCCAACCAGCACAGCCACGCCAACCTTTACGCCAACCGCGACTGCTACGCCGACCTTGACTCCCACCATCACGCCGACACCGCCCCCACCCCGGCTGGCGGACTTCTGGGAAGGGCGGGCGCAGTGGGCGATGGATGTCTTAAATGTGGGGCTGCCGCTGGGCGAATCGGACACGGTGGACCAGGGCGGCGGCGTTGTATGGAGCTTTCTCCACGCCAGCGGGCGATCGTCCGGCATCATCGACCAGTGCGGTCAGCCTGCGCCTTTTCCCGGCTGCGTGACGCTGTGGACCAGCCAGGATCACGGCCAGTCATTCACCCTGGCAGCGCCCATCTGCGTTATTCCCTGCGAGACGTGCCCCTGCGACAGCGACCGCGACCACGTGCAGCAGCAGCAGTACCCGCGCGTCGCCAGGGCCGAAGATGGCACGTTGTACATGGTTTACGAATGGGGCGCCCGGACCATGCTGCGCACGTCAACCGATGGCATCATCTGGACGCCAGCCGAACACATCACGGCGACGGGCACCTGGCCGCTCCGCGAACGAACCTGCTCCGCCCTGGAACGTATCGACCCTCACCCCAATGTGCCGGCACTCATCTGGGACTGCCTGATCGGCGCGCCGCCGGGTGTTTTTGTGGATGGCGACGAACTGTACGTGTTTGTCGATCTGGGCAGCAACCCGGCGCACATGGGCTGCTTGCGCGGCAGTCGTTTTTTGGGGGCTGACGGCCTGCGTCGCTGCGATGCGACGCCGCTGTTCAGCGGGGCGTCCAGCTACGGCCCACTCGACGCCGTCGGCGCCAATGCCAACCCGTATTTTGACCACCGTTACCTGAGCTCGGCTGACGTAGTGCGCGAAGACGGACACTATTACATGGTTTATGAGGGTGTGCGCGGCCCAGGACCCGGCGATCCCGGCGACACCCAGTTCGGGTTGGGATTTGCCCGCAGCAGTGGGACGATCATCGACATGCCCTGGGAGAAATATGCCGGCAACCCCATCCTCCAGGATTTGCCGGGCAACGTAGGGCTGGGGCACGCCGACCTGATTAACCTCGACGGGACGTGGTACCTTTTCACCACGACATCGGCCTCCACGCGCGGGCGCTACCGGCTGGATTGGCGTTAAACCGACGCCTGCCCGATCATTCCGGGCTGGGCTGGCAAGAGTCATGCTGGGCCAGCGCCTCTGGATCGGCCAGCGGCAAGCTCACGGTGAAAGTCGAACCCTGGCCTTCGGCACTCTTGATGCTCATGATACCGCCGAAAGCGTCGATCAACTGGCGCACAATCGCCAGCCCTAAGCCGGTCCCCATGATACCGGCCTCGCGGGCATTCTCCGCCCGGAAGAACTCGTCACCCAGCCGGTCGATCACCGATGCGGAGATGCCGATGCCGGTGTCGGCGACGACGATCACCACGCAGTTGGCTTCGGTCTGCAAGCGTACGTTCACCGCCCCCCCTGACGGCGTGTATTTCACGGCATTACCCACCAGGTTATCGAACAGCCGCGCCAGCCCTTCTTCGGTGGCACAGGCGACCACCTCGCCCGGTTCGATCTGCGTGTTGAGGTGGATTCCTTTTTCCTCGGCCTGGGAAGCAAATCGCTCCACAACGTGGGCCAGCACCTGATTGACCGGCTGCGGCGTCAGCGACAGGTTCAAGCCAATGGCTTTACCGGCGGCGAAGGTCAGCAGGTCATTGATCAGCGCCAGCAGGGAGTCCAGGCGCGCCTCAATCCGGGCGACAATGTCGCGCTGCTGCTCGGAGAGATCGCCCGCCAGATTACGGAGCAAAACACGGATCAGGCTCTGCGAGCCGGTGACCGGGGCGCGCAGCTCGTGCGTCACCATACGAATAAACATCTCGCGATCCTGGTCGGCTTTTTGCAGCTCCTCATGGGCAAGGGCGTTGGCGATGGCGGTCGCACCCTGCCGGGCAATGGCCAGGACAAACTCGGCATCATCACTGGAAAAGCGGCCAGGTATCCACGAATATACGCGCAGCACGCCCAACGGCCGGCGACCAATGATCGGCACAACCAGCATACTGTGGATGCCTTCTTCGGCGACTTCCTTCGGATACTGCACGCGGGGATCGGTAGCGGCTTCGTGGATGATCACGGCCTGCCCGGCCAATGCTTCCCGGTCCAGCAAACTCTGCGACAGTTGGACCGGTCCTTTGTCCAGGTACATCCGGCTCAAACCATGAGAGGCCACCATGGACAGCCGTTCGCCGCCTGGATCGAGCAAACGGATCGAGGCGCCGGGCACGGAGAGGGTCTCCGCCGCACTGTAGGCTAACCGCTTCAGCACCTCGGAAAGCTCCAGGGTGGAGGAAACATCATCGGTCGTCTGGAACAGGGCCGCGACCTGGCGGTCGCGCTCCCGCAGCCGGGCCATGATCGAAGACGTCAGGTACACGGTCGCCAGCAGCGTCACGGCAAAAAAGATAATCTGCGCCAGGGCAAAAAAGCTGTTGGTATACAGGGCGGGTGAAAGCCCGGGAATCACGGTGTAATGGGGCAGGATGGCGATGGCTTCCAGCATGGCAATCAGCGAAACCACTCCCACAGCCAGCACTGCATAAATGTACGGCGACTGGCCGGGCAAAAGAATGGTCACCATCAGGACGTGCAGGAAAAAAAAGGCGATGCCAGGGCTGGTCACCCCCCCGGTGAGGTGCAAAAAGACGGCCATGCTCAGCCAGTCCAACGCCACCTGGAGGAGGACAAAACGGCGCATCCGCCGGGCAAAAAGCTCGTAGTCGTCCGTACGCAGACGCTGAGCCAGCCACGCCAGCAGGCTGTTATAGCCGAGAATAGCCGCTCCCAGCAGGTACAGACTCACCGGCAGCGGCAGGCCGAAGACTCCAACGCAGAAGGCCGTGGCCGCCAGCACCAGCACCCCTGCCGCCCACCGCGTCAGGATCAGGCGGGTACTGTGCACGGCGATATCCTGCGGCACCAGCGTATGCAGCGGGCTTGCCCGATTTCTCAGTTGATCGTCCACAACTCTCCGGCCTTAGGGGTAGCGGCGACAATCATGACGGATCAACCGCGTTTGGACAGCAGTTCCCCGACCTTTTGCACCAGTAGATCGGGGTCCAGCGGCTTGTCGATAAACTCATCGACCGGCAAGTAGTCTTCTTCCGGGCCAAAGCGGACGGGTGTGGTGGAATGGATCGAGGTCAACATGATGATCGGGATCGATTGGTAAGCGGTATATTCAGACTGGGGGTCCGGACTGCGCAGCTTAAGCGCGGTCTGAAAGCCTTCGGTGGTCGACTCCATCATCACGTCAAGCACGATCAGGTCGGGATTTTCGGCTTTGACCATCTCCAAACCCCTGGTGCTGCTGCGCGCTTCCAGGACTTCGTAGCCAGCGCCTTCCAGGCACAGGCGGGTCGCCAACGTGATATCCGGATCATCGTCAATAATCAGGATTTTACCCTTCGCCATCGGATTCTCTTCCTCGTGAGGTCAGGTCTCTAGAGTTCGTTCAGGATCGCGGTACAAACCGCCGGTACGGCACGCTGAACCGGCTCGCTTAACCCCGGCATCCAACCTAGCGCTGCCGGCTGGACGCCGTAGATGACGATCTCGGCAGGCAGGACTTGCAAGGCATCTCCCAGGACAAGCGCTTCCGCCAATCCGGCGTGATGCAGCGTACCGGTAAAAGCCGCATCACGGTAGTGCAGCCGGGCTTGCTGCCGGTCGAAGCGCCGCCATTGACCGGGCTGCAATCCCATCGCTGCCGCATCGACGATGATCGCGCGGCGATAGCCGTCAAGCAGCAGCACCGTCTCCAGGCCAGGAGTCCCGCCGTCCAACAGGGTAACCCCGCCCGGCAGCGACTCCACCTGAGCGAGCGCCGCCAGCACCGCCCCGCCGACGCCATCGTCACCGCGCAGCGGATTACCCAGGGCCAGCACGATCGTGGGCTGAGCCGCCAGCGTCACGGCCGAGACGGCCGCCGGGGCGTGATCAGACAAACTGGACATTCAACAAGTGCGCCGAGCACGAGATACATGGATCATAGGCGCGCACCAGCATCTCCAGCGCCAGGGTGATCTGCTCCTGGGTCTGGTCCAGGATGGACGGCACGAGGGTACGCATGTCAGCCTCGACATTGGCCAGGTTCTGGGCGGTCGGGATGATGCAGTTAGCGCCGACGACGTGACCGTCCTCGATCACGTAGTTATGAAACAGAATGCCGCGCGGCACTTCGCAAGAGCCAACACCCTCCCCGGACAGCCGGGCCGGCGCCACTGGCGCTTGCGGCTCGATACCACGCTCCAGCAGCCGGTCGGCGATGGTAATCGAGTCTTCGACGCAGTGCGCGATTTCGATGACCTGGGCTGCCGTGTTCAGGTACGGGTTGGTGCATTTGGGCTTCATGCCGAGGGCCATGGCGGCTGCCTTGGCCTTGGGATGCAGCAGGTCATAATTGACGTTGAAGCGGGCCAGGGCACCAACCATGTACGATTCGCGGTTGTGGCGGGCGTGTTTGGCGGTGGAATGCTCCACCAAGTACTCGTTCGTCACCGCGCGATACTGCTCGACCGGCCAGGAACCGCCGTCCGTGCTGGCGATCTCCCCATCGATGAAGCAGTATTCGTCCGCTTTACGCAGCGCGATGTATTCCGTATCGCGTTCAAAAGCGGGCATGGCCAGCGTCTGGAATAACTCGACGGTGGCATCCACATCGGCGCGGACCGCTTCCAGCCGCTCGCGTAACTGGTAGATGTCGTCCATACTGGGAACGTGGGTGAACCCGCCGACGGTCATGGCGATAGGATGGGTGTGACGTCCGCAGATGACTTTACAGAGATCGCCCGACAGTTTCTTCATCCGCAGCGCCCGCATCACGATGTCCGGCGCGGTCCTGGCCAGGGGGATCACACTGCCCACCCCGAGGAAATCCGGCGCCACCAGCATATAGGCGTGCAGGATGTGGCTGTCCAGTATTTCGCCGTGGAAGTTCAGCTTACGCAGCAGCACGGTCTGCTCGCTCGGCTCGACGCCCAGCGCCTTTTCCGTGGCGCGCAGGGAGGTCGTGGCATGTCCAACCGCGCAAATACCGCAGATGCGGGAGGTGATATGCGACGACTCGGTATAGGGCCGCCCCCGCAGCATCGCCTCGAAGAAACGCGGCGTCTCCACGATCTGAAGCTCACACTGTTTCAGTGCGCCGTTTTGCACATCCACGACGATATTGCCATGACCCTCCACGCGCGTGATGTGATGGACATCGACTTTAAGCGTTTCCATTGGTGCCATTGTCAGCCTCTTCCATTGCCATCATCTGGTAGTTCAGGAACATTGTCAACTTCGCCCGGACGGCTTCTTCGTCCATGCCGTACTCGGCCAAGACATCACGAAAGGCATCCATGTTAGGATTCTCAACCAGACCACGGCAGCCTTCGCAGCCATCGCCAAAAGTGGGACAAATCGCATCGCAGCCGGCCCGCGTGATCGGCCCCAGGCAGACCAGCCCGCGCTGGTACACGCAGACGTTCTCCTTGAGCTTACACTCGATACACAGCGGGTAGCTGGGGATCTGCGGCATCCGGCCTTGCAGCAGGTGCGTCACGGCCATCACAAATTCATCGCGGTCGATGGGGCAGCCAGGTATCACCGCGTCCACCTTGATGACGGCCTCGATGGGCCGGGCCGGGTATGTGTCGTACCACTCGGCTTTATCACCGTAGACATAGGCGCGCACATCCGGGAGCGGTTGGCGGTTGCGGATACTGTTGATGCCGCCCAGGTGGGCGCACGCCCCAAGGGCGACCACGATATCGGCCTGCTCGCGGATGGCCTTGATCGCCGCTTCATCGCCGGGCCGAGTGCACGATCCTTCGATGAAGGCGATCTGGTAGTCCTGACCACGGTCGCTGCTGGCCTCGCGGAAGTTGACGATCTCCACCGCTTCCAACAGTTCCGGGTGGTCCTGCAGCGAGTCAACAACAGTGAGTTGGCAGCCTTCGCAGCTGGTAAACTCAAAAAATGCAACCCTGGGCTTCGCCGCCATTAGAGTGCCTCCTCAAGGTGTTTGATCTCAGCGTAGGAGAATGACGGCCCCGACTGGCAGGTGTAGATGTGATGCATCTGACAGTGCCCACACTTGCCTACACCGCACTTCATGCGCCGCTCAAAGCTGAACCAGATGTTGCCTTCCGCAATGCCCTTACCCAGCAACTCCATCAGCACGTAACGATACATCACGGGGGGTCCAACCACAACGGACACCATGTTACGCGGGTAAAGCTGGACTTTGGGGAAGAGGGTGGTAATAACCCCTACGTTACCGTCCCATGCTTCATCCGGATGGTCAACGGTCACATGCAGCTCGATATCGTCGCGGGTTGTTTACTCATCCAGTTCATCCTTAAACAACAGGTCAGCCGGCGTGCGCGCGCCGTACAGGACAATCACGCGCCCGTACTTGCCGCGCTCATCCAGCACTTCATTAATCAAGGACCGCAGCGGCGCCAGACCCAGTCCACCCGGTACGAAGAGGATATCTTTGCCCCGGAAGCGCTCGACCGGAAAACCGCGCCCAAACGGCCCGCGAATCCCCACAATCCCGCCCGGTTCCATGGCATGCACGGCTTCGGTCACATTGCCCACGCGGCGCACACACAATTCAAAAGCGCCGTTGCTCCGGCTGGGTGAAGACGAGATGCTGATCGGCGCTTCGCCGATTCCCAGCACGGAAAGCTCCACAAACTGGCCCGGTTTATGGTTGAGCGAAAAGCCGCTGGGCAACTCGATGCGGAACAGTTTTTCCAGTTCGGTGAGCACCCTGACATCAACAATGCGGGCCGCCGTTGGCATGTAGATCGACGACTGCTGCAAGGTCTCGTTGAGTAAGGTCGTCATGAACGCGCCTCCACTTTATCGCCCTTCTGGCGCCGGCGATTCAGCTCGTTAAAGGTATCAACCGGCGTGATGTGGACCAGGCAGGCAGCCGCACAACGCCCGCAGCCCACACACCCGATCAAGCCATAGGCCTCGATCTGGTACTTGCCTTTGCGGTAAAACCGGTGGCGCTGGCGCAGCGCCCGCGAGGAGCGGAAGTTGTGCCCGCCGGCCACCATGGCGAAGGTGTCGATCTGACAAGAATCCCAGACACGGCTCCGCGCGCCTTCCTTTTGCAGCAGGTCCACTTCATCGACCACGTCAAAGCAGTAGCAGGTGGGGCATACTTTGGTGCACATGCCGCAGGCCAGGCAGCGATCCCCCAGCTCATCCCAGAGGGAGCTGTTGTTGCTTAGCGCCAGCAAGTCGGGCAGTTCGGTGACGTCGAAGTTCAGGCGATATTCGAAGCGCGGCCATTTTTCGGCCATGACCTGGTTGACGCGTTTGTAATCCTCGTCGCTGGGGTCCCACACGGAGGCAAAATCTTCCAGCAGCGCCTGCCCTTTCTCGGAGCCGACGTCCACGGCGTAATCGTCACCCAGATCGGTGAGGTGAAGATCAAAATCCTCGCTAATCGTCAGCGTGCCCATGCTCTTACAAAATGAATGCACCATGCAGGGCTTCAGGCACTCAATACTCACCAGGAAGGTATTATCCCGGTGCGCCTGGTAATGCTGGTCGGCGTAGCCGGTTTGATGCACCCGGTCCAGCAGGGCGATGGCGTGCATATCGCAGGTATGCACGCCTAGAATCACGGTCGGCTCCCCCTCAATGTGGGCCTTAACCTGCATGCCACTCCCGGAGAACTGGAACAGTTCCTCACGCGGGGGCAGCAGGTATTTTTTGGGCGGTAAGACGGATGTTGGATAGTCGAGCACGAGCGCTTCGGCATCGGTGATCTCGCCGAAGACGTACTGACCATGCAATGCTTTCGGGCCGACCACACGGTACTGAGTGCGCAGCCAATCCACCCATTCCGCGAGGGCAGCCTTAGGCATAATCTTGAAACTCATGGCTGGTCTGCCTCCGAATCCCGGTTCACAAGCTGTAATCCATGACAGCCGCTGGAATACCCGCAAACCATGCCAACGGCCGGACTGATATAAACGGTCAAGTTTGTGAAGTAATTCACATTCTCTGTCTCGATTATACGCCAAGGAAAACAAAAGTCCAAGATATTTGTAACTACTCATGACTGTCAAAGGGGAGGTATCCCCTGTCAATATCACACTCGCCGGGGACGTTGTTCCACGCACGTATCGTCCGCACAAAAACTCCAGCCTGCTTCCTGCCGCAAGCTGGAGTATGGTCACATGCCGGTCGATAGGTCGCGCTGACAGGCGATCGTGACAGCGCTATACGCCGCACAGGTGAACTTCGAGGCCCATCACCTGGAACATGGCCGCCTTGGCCGCCAGAGCGCGGTCAGCCGCCTCCGCCGTCGGCGCGTAAGCCACATTGAGGTGATTCGCCTTATGCCGCGCCATCATCTGGTCCCGCGTCACGCCATGCGTCACCGCATGCATGATCGGCCACTGCGGCGTCGTCGCCTGCCAACGGCGCTCGGTCTCCTCACGCGGCAGTTCGACCACCGTCGCCCGCCCCAGGTCGGCGTGCAGCTTACCGCCCATCACGAATACGCGGCTCCACACAATCTCCCCCGGCTTGCTGATGCCCTTCAGCGTCCCCCCACCCAACCGGAAGTACATGGGCGGCTGCCGCTCACTGCTGGCTCCCGCGTAACCGTCGATAAAATGCGAGGCGGGCGCCGCGCCAGAAATCAATAACACCCACACGTAATCATCGACATGATCACCCGTAAAATGCTCGCCCCAGCGCAGATCGTGCAGCGTCGTCGCCGGGTCAAAGCCCATGGCCGTCCACACCCGATTGGTCACCAGCGCATCCAGCCCGGCGCACTCATCGACTTCGTTGAAGTGCGGCAGGGCCTGTCCGGGGTATAACTCCTCGGCTGTCTCAGCATGGAACACCGGCGGCCGCTCCACGTTGTTGAGCAGTCCTTCCATCAGGTCTGAGGCCGGCGTCATGTCCTTCAGCCCCTGCTGATACTGGATGCCGACCGTATCGCAGCCGAACTCGTGCGCTATGCGCACCGCCGCGATGTACATCTTGCACTGCTCGAGCACCTGGGCGTCGGTCAGTTCGGTGGCGTCATCCGTCCCGGTGACAAAAGTCACCCCACGCCCATCCAACCAAACGCGGACCGCCTGCGCCTCCTCATCACGAACCAGGCGCATTCCCGCCACCAGCGCCGACTGGCTCAGCCGCTCTTTGTAGAGCCCCGTCGCATTGAGCAGTTCGTCGTCGATAATGGCGTTGTACATGCCCATACAGCCCTCATCAAACACACCCATGATGGCTTTCTCGACCGCCAACTGCGCGGCCAACCCCTTTCCCAGCGCGACCTCCGCACCAGGCAGCGCCGCCAGATCCAGGTCACGAACATGGCCGGTATCGTGTGTGATCGTGCCCTCCTTGATCCACTGCCGGATGCCATTCAGGAAAAAGTCGTCGGTGAAGTCCACGCTCCAGATCGTGCTGTAGGCGATGCCGGCTTTGGTCAGGCTACCGTTCAGGTTGAGCATGCCCACCAGCCCCGGCCACTGGCCGCTCCAGTTGGCGACCGTCAGGATCGGCCCTCGGTGCGAGCGCAGCCCGGCCAGCACGTGGTGGCTGTACTGCCACACTGCCTCCGCCACGATCAGACGCGCCTCCGGGTGGATGCCCTGGAACACGTCCATGCCCATCCGCTGACTGCTGATGAAGCCGTGTCGCTCCGTCTCGTCGTAGGGATGCCCCCGCCGGACCGTGATCCCTTCCCGGGCGAAAGCGGCCACGATCCGGTTTTCCATGTCCTGCTGGGCAGCCCAACACACCTGATTGGCCGACAGCCGCAGGTCGCCGCTGGCGATCAGGATCGCCTCGTCTGTGGCCACCGGTTCGGGCACGGACACCTCGGGTACATGATAGGTAGACATCTCTGCTCCTTTATGTGGTAACGTGTAGATAAACAAGCCTATGATACCAGAAGCTCACACATGGCCGGGCCAACCCGCCCCAGGTGATCGACCGTTTCAGGATAACTCAAACTGGACCTTCATACGCTGTGGATCATGTTCGGCAATATCCAGGCCCCGTTCAAAATCGTCGAGAGGCAAGCGGTGAGAAATCAATGGCTCCACCTGCACCGCCCCACCCTGGATCATGGCGATGCTTTCCTGGAAGGTGCGGTTGACGGCGAAACTACCGATGATGCTCAGGTCCTTACGAAACACATCGTAGGGCACAAAAGTCGTACGCGAGTCCGGGGGGCAAACGCCAAAAACCCATACCTTGCCCCGTGCCCTGACATAGTCAAACGTCTGGCCCAATACCTCAGGAATACCGGTTGCATCAGCCACGACATCAAAACCCAGGGGGGCCAAGGCCCGCAGCCGGCGATCCATGTGC
>DAOUEM010000109.1:0-34545 GCA_034430555.1 Anaerolineae bacterium
GGGGTAACGGGCATCCACCGCTTTGGATGTCGCCCGCCAGATCACGGCATCCAGCGCCGGGGGCAGATCGGCCTTCGCGTCCAGCAGGGAAGGCATGGGCTCGTACAGGTGCCTGTGCAGCAGTTCGGTCTCTGTCTCGGCGGAGAACGGCAGCCGGCCTGTGAGCAGCTCGTAGAGCACGATCCCCAGGCTGTAAATATCCGAACGCGGTGTGACCGGCTCGTGGGTGATCGCTTCCGGTGAGACGTAGGCTGGCGAGCCGATCGAGGCCTGCTGCCCCCCGGCCGCGCCGGCGTCCCGAACTTGGGTGGCGATGCCAAAATCGGTGAGGAAGGCGTTGCCCTCCAGGTCCAGCAGGATGTTGGCCGGCTTGATGTCCCGGTGCACGACCCCCATCCGGTGGGCGGTGGTCAGGGCCGCCGCGATCTGATCCAGCACCTGCCGCACAGCGGCGATCGCCCAGGGTCCCTGGCTGATCGACTCGCGCATGCTGCCGCCGCGCAGCCAGCGCATCACCAGGTAAGCGCTGTCCGGCTCACGCCAGTAGTCATAGAGCGGCACGATGTGCAGGTGTTCCAGGCGGGCGATTAACTGGGCTTCCGCTTCAAAGGCGCGAATGAAATCCGGGTGGTTGGCGAAGCGCGGGCTGATGATCTTAATGGCGACTTCGCGCTTGACCTGCCGCTGGTGGGCGCGGTAAACCATGCCAAAACTGCCGATACCAATACGCTCGACCAGTTCGTAACTCTTGATCACCTGGCCGCTGAGATCATCCATCACCTGTCTCCCCACCACATCCCCGTCCAGGTCTTCCCCTACACGTCGATCACCGGTGGACCGGAGAACCTACCTGCGCCACCAAACGAGACCAGAAACACACCCGACCGTCGACACTCACGGAGCGCCTGTCCTTTGTTTTACTCACGCCGATCCAGCGACATCTCCAGCGCCCCGGCAGCCAGATGATCCAGGTACGGCAACAGTTTTTCCTGATAAACGCTCCGGTCGTCCGTGGATAGGGTGGGGGCCGTCTGGCGGATAAAATCAGCGGCCAGCGCGGTTTTCGCTTCCTGCATCTGCTGGCGGATGGCTTCATCCACACCGGCCTCACCGGAAGCCATTTCTTGCTCTGAACGAAGTTTCTCGATCGTTTCGGCGTGAGTGCGCCGCCAGGAACGCACCTGGTCGCGCAGAAACAGTAGCAATTCATCGACGCCGGTCAGGCCCACCCGGATGGTGTGCTGGCGAGCACGCATGCTGAACTTCACCAGGCCGATATCCGATTCGGTGCGCCCAAGCGCCTGGTCGACCACGACCTGGGCATCGGCGATGGCGCTCAGGTAAGCGCCGATAACCGTGCTCAGGTATTCCGGTGTCAGGGCAGGAAGTTTGGGCGTCGCGTCAGCAGACGGGTCCTTCTCCACCAGCAAAATGAGACCGCGCGCGGTATCAGTCCCCAGAGGAACCTCGACGGTCGGCGCTGCCTCGGGCAGACCGGCCGTTTGGCTGGCGGCGGCGGTAGACGACTCCTCCGGCAGTTTTTCATCCGTGAGGAAATAGGCAAACAAGATCAACTGCGACAGCCGAAGCTGGTCCCCATTGTTGATCGCGTGCGGCACGAGTTGGTTCAGGCGCTGATCGTTGATCCAGGTGCCGTTAGTGCTGCCGATATCTTTGAGCAAATACTGATCTTTGGCCCGGCTGATCATGGAATGGTGACGCGACACACCGAGCCATTGGGCATTATAGGGACCCAGGTCGGCCAGGTTTTCAGTCTCGCCTTCAACCATCCGTCCCAGGATAATCGACTCGTCATCGTTCAGCCTGATTTTGATCGGTTCCCTGGAGCCCGGCACAAACAAGGCGAGACATACTTTGCCGGAGTCAGCCGGCATCTCGGCAGAGGCCTCTGCAGAGGCCTCTGCAGAGGTCCCAGATGGGGACTCGGCCTGGGCTTCTGTTGGCGCCTCAGTGGAGGCTCCCGATGAGGCCCCGGTCGGAGCCCCGGTTGGGGGCGTCACCGGCACAATGTCGCCGACCTGCGGCAGCTGGCCGAAGGCAGGGATCACCGTGGCCGTCTCCAGCGAAGCGCCGCAAAACGCACAGGTCAACTTGTCGGTTTTATTGCTCTGACCACAAGTTGGGCATACCTTAATGGTATTTTGAGACATGAGCTTCGCTTTCTCCAGAAGGTCAATCGCCGGCACCGCCCCAAAGTTGTGAGCGATGGCGGCTGACCAGCGGCAACTGGCAAACCGTCAGATCGATCACGCCGATCGGTTGTGTTATCGTAGCCGAGGCCGCGTTGTCACGGAGGGGAGCGCCAGAAGCAGCCCACGATCCGTGTTGGTTCACCATTCAATGCCATTAAACGCGCGCCCAGCCCGGAACTGCGTCCCGACCTCGCGGGAGAGCGCGGCCAACGCCTGCCGTTCGTCAGGCAGCGCCCACAAGGCCAGCGCCCCATGAAAAGCAGTATATATCGTGGCCAGCGGCGTGCCCAGGTACCGTAGTACGCTGCCAATCCTTTTCTCACGCGGTTGTAAGCCACGACCTGCCAAGTTTACGGCGGGAACTGCCGCCAGCCCAATGCCGGCCTGGGCCAGGTGACTTTGATTACGCGCCTCGGCCTCGGCGATCGCCCCCTCCAGCAGAGCTGCCAGTTCGGCCAGGGACTGAGACACGGCCTGTGGCGCAACGGCCGTGGCCGCCGCGCCTGTCGGGACAGCCGGCGCGGGCGTGAATCGCAGCGCCGCTCGCACGCCGTAATGATCGGAATAGGCCGGCGGGCCAGCCTCACCCGGCGGGGACTCGTTCATGGCCATCGCCGCCGACTGCACCTCAAAACCGGCATCAGCGCCGCTGCGCACCAGCACATAGTCGATGCGTTTGGCCGACGTGTCCCCGGCGTATGGATTATCCGGCGCGTACGTGCTGCCGGGATCGGCGGGGTTGGCCTGCCTGAAGCTGTCGGTAAGCGCAGCAAGGGCGGTGACCAGCCGGTAGCCAAGCTGGTCGGGCCGCACGTTCAGGTCACCACAGAGAACGGCCGGGTTTCGCGCCGACCCGGCATGGATAAACCGCGCCGCCTCATAAAGATTGCTGGCGCGGTGGGCCGGGTATTCGTCCTGGGCATCCGGCTTATACTGGGCCAGGACATGGGTATTGTACACGTCAACCAGGCCCGACGGAGTCTGGAGGCGGGCCAGGCCGATCCCCTTGCCGGCATAGAAGTCGCCTTCCAGGATACGCTCCGGGCGGCTGCTCAGCCGGTAGCGGTAAAAGGCCGCATCCACGATGGGATGGCGGGCCAGGGTCATCAGGCCGCTGCCCGTCAGTCCGGACGAGAAGTAATAGGCATAGGGCAGGGCGTCCTGGTCGACGTGGGCCAGCAGCGTGTCCCGGTCTGCCGGGTCAAACAGCTCTTGCAGGGCCACCACGTCCAGGTCCATCTGCGAGATACGCCGGCCAATGGCCGCCATACGCGCCGCGCGTGCCGCTGCCGTCGGCACGCCCCAGACGTTCAGGGTCAGCACATGAAAAGCCCTCGGCTCCGACTGGCGAAGCAACACCCCCGGCGCTGGCGACGGTCCCTGCCGGCGCGACGGCAGCCGCCCTCGGGACCAATCCGGTGCCGCCAGGGCCACCGCCCCGGCACACAACATGCCCAGGAACCGGCGGCGCGTCAGGCCGGCTGGCGGCGCAGATGAGAGATCACACAGAGGGTAGCGTGAGCCAGACATTCGGACCGGAATTCCTGACCTTAACACAAAACAAGCCGGACGGACCAGACAGACGGGGTGACCCGGGCATGGCAGCGCAAGAAGATGAAGCACCGCGATCATAACTATGCTATGGAGTGTACTTACTTTGCCCGGTTCGGCAAGACGTGTGCCGCGTGGTCCGGTCGATACCCCATCGGCTGCCACCATCCTCAGCATGAGGGGTGTCGGCTCAACCGTTCAGCACGCCCGCCACCTGATAGGCATCATGGAGATTCCCGCGAAGTCAGCGGCACACGTCAATGGTTTTTAAGGGCCAGGTTCTTGACATACCGGGGCAACATCCCGTGCAGTATTTACAAGTCTTTTGCAAAATTTTTTACATAAGTCTGCACATTATCGAGGGGCGCGCTCCTCACCTGGAGGAAGGCTGGCAGAACGCCCGGGTGCATCACGCCAACTTTCACCTGCTGGACCTGGGCACCAAGGCCGCCGGCGAGCAGTGGTTTGCCCTCCCGGCCATCCTGGTGGGCCTGCTGCTGGGCTTCCTGCTGGAAAGACGCATCAGCACGACCCTGTTTCGCCGGGCCGTGCTGATCGCGCTGATCGTGCTCGGATTGAACCTGGTCTTCTGAATCTACCGGGCGCTACAGCCGATTCTTCGCTTCGGTAGCCGTGACTCGCACCGCGCGGTCGGCGTCGTCCCTGGCGGCGGCAATGAGCGGTTCCAGAGCGCGTGCATCGCCGATCTGGCCAAGGGCGCGCGCCGCCAACTCACGGACCACCGCCTCACGGTCTTTGAGCGCGGCGATGAGCGGTTCAACCGCGCGGGCATCGGGCACCAGGCCCAGCACCAGGGCCGCCCCCCAACGGACCACCCAGTGTCCTTCCTGCAAAGCTTTGATCGCCGGTTCGACCGCCGGCTGGCCGATCTGGCCCAGCGCCCTGACAGCGGACTTCCGCACGGACTGGTCGGTATCGGCCAGGGCGGCGATCAGCGGCTCGACGGTTGCCGCACCGCCCTGGCTGCCCAGCAGGTCGGCCGCCGACTGGCGCACGACCGCCTCTTTGTCCTTAAGCGCGGCGAGGATCGACGGCAGGACGTGGTCCCCGCCGATCTTGCCCAGGGCTTCCAGGGCTGCCCGGCGCACGTAAGCGTCGGCATCCTGGAGCGCAACAACCAGCGAATCCACGACCGCCGGATCATCGATCTGGCCCAGCGCTTCCACGACGGCGCGCCGCACGAACTGATCGTCATCCAACAAAGCAGCGGCCAGCGGCTTAACGGCCGCCGCAGCGGCCAGCTCACCAAGCGCCCGGACCGCCGCCCAACGGATATTTGCCTTCTCCGCATCGCTCAAAGCGGACACCAGGCCGTCGATATCACGGGCCGCCTTTTGCTTATCGATATCTATCAACGATAACGAGGCCATGTTTGATCTCTCGTCTCTCTTAACCAATAGCGCCGTTTGATGAAGCGAACGATAGGATGCTGGCTGGCCGGATCACTCAGCACAGTCATCGCCCGACAAAGCGCCCCCCGAGGACGCCAGACAAGATATGATCACCACGCTTCATCCGCCGGCCCGGCCAGGGGAAGCGTCACCTTAAAGGTCGTGCCCTGCCCTTCCTCGCTGCGCACGCTGATCAGGCCGCCAAAATGATCGACCAACTGTTTGACGATGCTCAAGCCCAGGCCCGTGCCGACGATGCCGGACTTACGGGCGTTTTTGGCCCGGAAGAAGTTCTGCCACAGGTGCGATTGCTCCTCCTGCGGGATGCCGATGCCGGTATCGGTGATGGTGACGACAGCCCCGGAAGGCCGTTCCACCAACCGCACGGAAACCTGCCCTTCCGGCGGCGTATACTTGATCGCGTTGCCGATCAGGTTGCCGAACATCCGGGCCAATCCCTGCTCGGTCGCCCGCACGGCCAGCACTTCGAACGGCAGGTCGGCGACCAGCCGGATGGATTTACTCTCCGCCTCGACGGTGAGCTGGTCGATGACCTGGCGCAGCACCGGCTGCAGCGGCAGGCGCTTGGGCGGTTGTTCCAGGTCGACCGTCTTGCTGGCGGCCAGCACCAACAGGTCGTTGATCAGGTCGAGCAGGGTATCCAGGCGGTTTTCAACGCGGGCCAGCAGGGTGCGCTGCCCCTCGGTCAGTTCGTCGGCCAGGGTATGCACCAGCGACCGCACCAGGCTCTGCGCCCCACCGACCGGCGCGCGCAGCTCGTGAGTAACCATCCGCACGAACTGGCTGCGGGCCTGCTCGGCTTTTTGCAGGCTTTCGTAGGCCAGCGCGTTCTCCAGAGCGGTGGCCCCCTGCTGGGCGATGGCCATCACAAACTCGGCATCAGGCGGACTGAAGTGATGCGGCTGGGTGGCGTGCACACACAGCACGCCCAGCGGTTTGCCCCGCCCGATGATAGGCACGGCCAGGATACTGCCGATGCCCTCGCGGGCCATCGCCGCAGGATACTGCACGCGGCGGTCGGCGGCTGTATCCTGCACGAAAACCGGCCGGCCAGACAGCACTTCGCTGTCCAGGTCGCTGTGCGAGAGGTCCACCGGGCCTTTGTCCAGGTAAGCCTGGCTGAGGCCGTAGGAAGCCGCTATCACCAGGTCTTCACCCTCCTCCAGGATGCGGATTGAAGCCCCGCACACGCCTAAGGCCTGGGCGGCGCTGCGGGCCAGGCGATCCAGCAGTTCCGAGGGGCTGAGGGTGGCGGAGGTCACGCGGGCGGTTTGCAGCAAGGTGGCAATCCGGCGCTCGCGCTCGCGCAGGCGTCCCATGATGTTTAAGGTCAGGCCGACAATAGCCAGCGCGCCCACCGTCACCGGCACCAGCCGCGACACGACAAAGACCGGGTCGTTATGCAAGCCCGGCTGAATGGCGGCGGTGATGGCGTGGTGGGGCAGCACACCGGACGCCTCCAGCAGGGCGATCAGGGCCAGGGTTACCACATGCAGCGCTGCGTACAGGTATGGCAGGGCGCCGCCCAGCAGGACCGCAACCATCAGCATGTGCACCAGCACCACGGGCACCAGCGGGCTGCAAATGCCGCCGGTGAGGTGCAGCAGCGCGGCCAGCACCCCCCAATCCAGGCCGATCTGAGCCACGACCAACTGCCGGACGCGAACAATGGACACCGGCGTCTCGCCGCTTTTTAGCCGCCGCATCAGCCAGTCCACCACGCCGTTGTAACCCAGCACCGCGATCCCCAGGCCATACAGCGGCGCTGCCGGCAGCGGGATGGCGCACAGGCGCCCGCACACCAGCGTCGCCAGCAGCAGGATCACCCCTCCCGCCCAGCGGGTGCGGATCAGGTTGGTGCTGCCTGCGGTCAGATCGCGGCGGGTGGAGGTCGCCAGCAGGTCAGGTTCGAGGGAATGGTCGGTCATCGCGGCCCGGTTCTCAGCAAAACACGAACGAATGCCCGCGGCTAGGACAGCATGGCCGCGACCTTCTCCAACAAGGCGTCCGGCTGGATGGGCTTGTCGACGAAGGCGTCAACCGGCAGATAATCCTCATCGCTGTCAAAACGCAGCGGGGACGTGCTGTGGATAGAGGTCAGCATCAGGATCGGGATCGTGCTGTAGGTGGCGTAGGGCGAGGTGGGATCGGGGTTGCGCAGCTTCATCGCCAGCTGAAAACCTTCGGTCGTCGAGTCCATCATCACGTCGAGGATGATCAGGTCGGGCCGGTCGGCCTTGATCTTGCCCAGGCCCTCCTCGCCGTTTCTGGCTTCCAGCACGGTATAGCCGGCTTTTTCCAGGCACATCCGGGCCGCCAGTTGAATATCGGGGTCGTCATCGATAATCAGGATTTTTGCCATAACGTTCCATCCTTAGATACGCTGTGTGGGTTACAAACGGACAATCAATGCCCCGGCGCGGCTGGCGGCATCACCGGCGGTAGTGGTCGATGCCATATTGACGCAGGTCCTGCCAGGTCCAGCCAACCCGCTCGCCCCCACGCTCCAGTACCACCATCCGATCGTTGCAGGAGAAACACGGGTCGATGCCGGTCAGGATCATGGGCACGTCGGCCAGGTGATGCCCGACGACCAGTTTGATCACCGAGGCCATGTTACAAATGGTGGGCGTGCGCACCTTGATGCGCTCCGGGGTGTCCGTGCCGTTGCTCTTGACGAAATAAAACAGCTCGCCGCGCGGCGCTTCCACCCAGGAGACGGCCTCATTTTCCTTGATGCGCCGGGGCACGCGCGCGGTCAGGTCGCCCGGCGGCAGGTTTTCCAGCAGCGCGCGGATCACCCGGTAGCTCTCAGACAGCTCCCGGACGCGCACCATGAAGCGCGCTTCCAGGTCGCCGGCGGTGGCGGTGATCACCTCGACCGGAAAAGTCGGGTACGCGGCATAAGGCGCTTCGCGGCGCACGTCGCGGGTCACGTTGGAGGCCCGCGCCGTCGGCCCGACGCAGCCCAGCACTTCCGCCTGGTGACGGGTCATGACGCCGACGCCGCGCGTACGCTGCAAAAACATGGCGTCGCCGGTGACCACGTCCAGGTAATGGCGCGTGCGCCCTTCCAGAAAGTCCAGGCCCCGGCGGATGGCGTCGGCATGCTCCGCTTCGACGTCAATCTTGACGCCGCCCAGGACGTTGGCCGAATAGGTCACGCGGTTGCCAGTTAGCGCCTCCAGCAGGTCCATGATGGTCTCACGGTCGCGCCAGCTGTACATAAACAGGGTATCGAAGCCCGCTTCGTGAGCGGCCACGCCGATCCACAGCAGGTGGCTGTGAATGCGCTCCATCTCCGCCACTAGCACGCGGATCGCCTGGGCACGCGGCGGGGCTTCCACCCCGGCCAGTTGCTCCACCGACAGGCAGTAGGCGGTCGCATGGATGTGCGAGCAAATCCCGCAGATGCGCTCCAGCAGGTAGAGGTTCTGCACCCAACTGCGTTCCTCGGTGGCTTTTTCGATGCCGCGATGGGCATAACCCAGCCGCACCACCGCATCGGTGACGATCTCGCCGTCGACTGTGATCAGGAAGTGTTCCGGCTCCTTGAGCGCCGGATGCTGAGGGCCAATAGGCACGGTAAAGCGCTCGGTGCGCTGCGTGGGTGACATAAATGCGCTCCTTATCGTTCTCCGTTCGTGAGTACCTGCGAGTCGAAGTCTTTACGCAGGGGATAAACGCCTTCGGGCCAGTCATCGGGCAGGTAAAGGCGCGCGTTATTCCGCAGGCCGACCACGGTCACCCCCAGCATCTCCTGCAATTCCCGCTCGAAGGGTTCGGCAACCGGGATGATCTCGGATAGGGTGGGCACGGTAGCCCCGTCACGCGGCAGGCGAACCCGCAGCGTCACGATCAGGGCGCGCGTGCAGAAGTGATACAGCACTTCCAGCTCGCCTGTTTCCACGCCCAGGTCAAGGCCAGTGATGGCCGACAGGTAACCCAGGCGCTTGACCCGCAGGCCGGCTACTGCTGCGACCAGGTCGTCGGCGCGCTTGAGGTACACGTCCAGGCGGTTGGGCGCCGGCGCTTCAAAAGCGCTGGCCCACTCCCCTACCAGCAAACGAACGGTCTCGACGGTGGTATACGCGTGGCTTTCGTCCATGATGGTTTTGTTTTCTCCGGTATTTATCATGGTGAACCGCCCGTCCAGAAACACGCGGGATACGCGCTTCAGAACCGGCACCTGAGTTTTCAGGCATACGGGCTACTTTTACTGTACTCCCACTGCTGGCGGTTTACTTGTGAAGAATGTCACTAATGAAGCAGATATCGAGCGCAGGCCCCGGAGTCAGATCTCACCCTGTCGGGGAAGGGCGCGCGCGCTGGCGGGAGCCGCGCTCAGGACCGACCGGCCTGGGCCGATTCGAGGGTCGCCAGGTCTTCTTCCGGAATGTACCGGCGGATGATCTTCCACGAGCCCCAGCTTATCACCAGGGCGGAAGCAGAAATCGAGGCAATGAGTAAAACAATCGGCAGGAAGGCGCCCACCATCAGCGGCAGCAGGGCCAGCACCAGCAGGCCGAACGAACGGAAAAGGTGCCCGATCGCCAGCCGCAGGGCCGTCGACAGCAACCGGCGCAGCGGCAGATCAAAAATGACCAGCAGCGGCCACACGTACAGGTTGACCAGCATGGTTATCAGGGCCAGACCCAGCGTCACGCTGCTGGACAGCAGCGACAGGATTGAAAATTCCATCCAGACCAGGATGGACAGGTTAAAGATCACCAGCGCGCCAACCGCGACATCCAGCGCAAAAAGCACGGTGGCCTTGCGCCAGTAATCGCGCATACCGCCCAGCATGCTGCTGAACAACTCGGCGTGTTTGCCGCGCACCCAGCTGGTAAACACAACAAACAGTCCGGCCGTGGCCGCGCCGATCGCGATCACCGGCACGGCCAGCATCAACCAGAGCAAGTTGGCAAGTACAAAACTGGCCGGCTTCTCAAACGACTCCATCAACCCAAGTGAATCGCCAAACCCGAAATTCATGCCGCCGTCCTTCTTGATTACTCGTTCGTACCCAATCAACAACCTTATCCTACCGCTTAACCGGCTGTTGGGCGATGGACTCGCCGGTTTATCCGCCAGGGCAGGGCCGAACGGGCGGTGCTAACCCAAATTTTCCAAAATTTTCCGGCGGATATCCCAAACGATTTGCGATATCCGCCGTCAAGAGTCACCGCCCGGCTGCAAGGTCATTAAGCGCTTCTCAGGCCATAAACCGGTTACCGGGTGGCACGGTTTTCTCCCGCCGAATAATGAGATGACCCGCCTGGTCGAGGTCCACCTCAAAAAAACGCAGGTTTGGCCGCGCCGGTCCCCGCTGCCGGCGGCCGTCTTGCCCAAAATGGCTGTCATGACAGGGGCAGGCGAAGCCGCCTTCGACCGGCTGCACCAGGCAGCCCAGGTGGGGCACAGCGCACCGCCCGCGATGCAAGTGCCCGGTCAGAACCCGGCCAGGGCCATGTCGACTCCGAAGACGGCGCCGCCTAACAGGTTCCCGGCCAGGACCGTCGCGGAAACGGCGGTGAGGTCAACGACGCCCAAAAACCTGAGGGTGTAAATGCCGACCATGCCCACCAGCATGCCGGTCATCATGACGCTCGCCCGGCGCGGAAATCGGTTCGGCGGGCGCATCGGCGGGAGTTACCGAGTCGCCGCCGGACCCACCGCCAGCGCTGCCGCCGCCATCGGTCACGCCGAGGTCGACGCCCAGGGCCACGGCGTAAATGCCGGCCTGTTCCAGGTAGTCCGCCGGATGGCAGGCCTGGCACGATCCCTGCGGGTCGGACAACGGATAAATCATGCCTTCGTGGGCGTCCGCCTGGCCCGCCTGGCCTGCCGCTTGCTGAAACTGGACCCCGCCCTGCCGGAAAACCGGCGCCAGCTCTACATCTTCATGGAAGTCGGGCACCGTGTGGCCGACGGGGTGATCGCCGTCACCCGCTCCCGCCCGACTAACGGCCTGATGACCCTGGTCGATTACGGCAAAGTGGCGGCGACGTTCGTCGACCTGCGGACGGGGCAGGCCATCCGCCTCAGCGAACACCCGGACAGCCGGGCCGCCGCTGGCCAGCGTCACCCGGCACTCGATCCCTGGCAGGCCCAGGTCGAGGCCTACCAGACCTTGCCGGACGAGCAGTTGTTCCACCTACAGACGGTCACCATCCACCACCCGATCAAAGCGCCGGGTGGACCCAGTCGGGTAACCTGCGCCGTTTGCGGCGAGCCGGTCCATGAACACCACGAAATCATGGTAGACGGCGCCGCCCTGTGCAAGCCGTGCGCCTCGGGAGAGGCGTATTTCACAGTGATCGAGGCCCAACCCACGCTCGAGGCGGTCGACATATCCACTCACAAGATTATATCGAGTCGATAGTTTGCCAAGCGGGCGCTTCCCCGGAAAAACACGAGACAGCAGGCCCATTCAGTGCTATTGGGCCTGTTTTTTTTTTGGAATGATACACATTTAGATCGTTTTGACGATTTATCATCCCATTAATTCGTTTATTTTAACGTGGCTACCCGGCGGCAGGATCGGTTAGCATACAGGATATAAGTCGTAATCTCGCATTCCGCCAGAATCTGAAGATGTGTAACTGCCATCGGGGGGCCGATTTCGATAGGAAATCGGCAGTTTGTGCTACAGCCCTTACGCCTGACCATCAGCAGCGAGGAAAGATCCTATGTCTATGTATTTGCCTCCAAAACAGGGTCTTTACGACAGCGCATACGAGCATGATGCCTGTGGTATTGGCTTCGTGGCCCACATCAAGGGAAAGAAGTCGCACGACATCATCCGGCGCGGCATGGAAGTCTTGCAGCGCATGACGCATCGCGGCGCGGAGAGCGCCGACAACCGCACCGGCGACGGCGCCGGCGTGATGCTGCAAATTCCCCACTACTTTTACCGCCACATCGTACCCACGCTGCCGGGATTGGGGCAGTACGGCACCGGGCTGGTCTTCCTCCCGCGCGATAAGCGGGAAGCCGAGTTCTGCCTGAAGGCCTACGAAAAGATCATCCGGGACGAGGGGCTGGAAGTGCTGGCCTGGCGCGACGTACCGGTCGACGCCAGCGTGCTGGGCGACATCGCCCGCGCCTCCGAACCGGTGATCAAACAGGTGTTTTTGGCTTCCCGCGTGGAGCGCGACCAGCACGACCTGGAACGCAAGCTCTACATCGTGCGCAAGCAGATCGAGCTGGTGATCCGGCAGTCGGCGCTGGCGCACAAAGCCGCCTTTCACATCCCGTCGCTTTCCACCAGGACGGTGGTCTACAAAGGCATGTTGATGCCGGACGACTTCATCAACTACTTCCAGGATTTTCAGGATGAGCGGCTGCGCAGCGCCATCGCCCTGGTGCACTCGCGCTTCAGCACCAACACCTTCCCCACCTGGGACCTGGCGCACCCCTACCGCTACCTCGCCCACAACGGTGAGATCAACACCATCAAGGGCAACCGCTCCTGGATGCAGGCGCGGGAAAGCAGCTTCGAGTCGCCGCTCTTTGGCGATGACATCACAAAGATTCTGCCGATCATCGAACCGAACAAAAGCGACTCGGCATCCTTCGACAACGTGCTGGAAATGCTGGTGCTGACCGGGCGCTCGCTGCCCCACGCCTTGATGATGCTGATCCCGGAATCCTTCAACAAACTCAACCCGATCCCGGAAGACCTGAAGTACTTCTACGAGTACCATTCGGCCTTCATGGAACCGTGGGACGGCCCGGCCTCGATGGTCTTCTGTGATGGGCGGTATGTGGGCGGTACGCTGGACCGCAACGGCCTGCGCCCGTCGCGCTACGTCGTCACCACGGACGACCTGATCGTCATGGGGTCGGAGGTCGGCGTGCAGACCTTTGAGCCGGAGCAGATCGCCTACAAAGGCCGCCTGATGCCCGGCAAGCTGCTGCTGGTCGATACCGAAGAAGGGCGCATCATCCCGGACAGCGAGATCAAAAACCAGATCAGCCACCAGCAGCCGTACCGCCAATGGGTGGAGAACAACCGCATCACGCTGTCCAGCATCCCCTTGCAACGCCCGGTGAGCGTCAGCATTCCCAACGGCGAACTGCTCACCCTGCAACTGCTGCACGGCTATAGCAAAGAAGATATCGAAAACATCATCATTCCAATGATCGCCAGCCGCAAAGAGCCGGTTGGCTCGATGGGCACCGATACGCCGCTGGCCGTCTTTTCGGATAAGCCGCAGCGGCTCTTCAACTACTTCAAGCAGGTGTTCGCCCAGGTGACCAACCCGGCCATCGACCCCATCCGGGAAGAACTGGTCATGACGCTGACCAGCTACATCGGTAAAGAAGGCAACCTGCTTCAGGAGACGCCGGAGATGTGCGCGATGGTGCAGTTCAAGCGCCCGATCTTCTCCAACTCCGATCTGGAAAAAATCCGCACGTGGGACAACCCGAACTACAAGACCGCCACGCTGCGTTTGACCTTCCCGGTCGGTGAAGGCGCGTCCGGCCTGGAACGGGCCATGGATCAGCTGTGCCACGACGCGGAAGAGAAGGTCGACGAAGGCTACGACTTCATCATCCTTTCCGACATGGGCGCCGACGCCGACAATGCGCCGATCCCCTCGCTACTGGCCTGCGCCGGCGTGCACCACCACCTGATCCGGGTGCAAAAGCGCACGCAGGTCGCCCTGATCATCAAAACGGCCGAAGCGCGCGAAGTCATGCACTTCGCGCTGCTGTTCGCCTATGGGGCCAGCGCCATCAATCCCTACGGCGCCTTTGCCACCCTCCATGACCTGCTCAAAGAGGGCCGGCTGCCGGGCATCGCCAACTACATCGAAGCCGAAAATAACTACATCAAGGCGGTGGACCAGGGCCTGCTCAAAGTCCTCTCCAAGCTGGGGATATCCACCCTGCGCAGCTACCACGGCGCGCAGACCTTCGAGGCCATCGGCCTGGGGCAGGACGTGATCGACCGCTACTTCACCGGGACGGCCTCGCGCATCGGCGGCATCGGCCTGGAGGAGATCGCCCAGGAAGCGCTCATGCAGCACCAGGTCGCCTACGTGGAGCGGCCCGCCCTGCTCGAATCACAGGGCATTTACCAGTACCGCAAAGACGGCGAAAAACACGCCTGGAATCCGGAAGTGATCCACCTGCTCCAATGGGCCGTGCGTGACAATGACTACCAGCGTTACCAGCAGTTTGCGCAGCTTGTCAACCATCAGAACCAGAGACCACACGTGATCCGTGGTCTTTTTGATTTCAAAGCGCAGCAGCCGATCTCCCTGGACGAAGTGGAGCCGGTGGAAGCGATCTTCCGGCGGATGACCACCGGGGCGATGTCCTTCGGTTCGCTGGGCAAGGAAGCACATGAAACGATCGCCATCGCCATGAATAGCATCGGGGGCCGCTCCAACTCCGGCGAGGGCGGCGAAGACCTGGCCCGCTACCAGCCGCGCGCGGACGGCACCTGGACCCGCAGCGCCATCAAACAGGTGGCTTCGGGCCGGTTCGGCGTGACGATCAACTACCTGGTCAACGCCGACGAGCTCCAGATCAAGATCGCGCAGGGGGCCAAGCCCGGCGAAGGCGGCCAGCTCCCCGGCCACAAAGTCGCGGACAAGATCGCGGAGACGCGGCACAGCACTCCCGGCGTGACGCTGATCTCGCCGCCGCCGCATCACGACATCTACTCCATCGAAGACCTGGCGCAGCTCATTTTCGACCTGAAAAACGCCAACCCGCAGGCGCGCATCAGCGTCAAGCTGGTCTCGGAAGTCGGGGTGGGGACGGTGGCGGCGGGCGTCGCCAAAGCCCACGCCGACAACATCGTGATCAGCGGGTACGACGGCGGCACCGGGGCCAGCCCGCAAAGCTCGATCAGACACGCCGGCCTGCCCTTCGAACTGGGCATCGCCGAGACTCACCAGACGCTGGTGCTCAACAACCTGCGCGGGCGGGTGCGCCTGCAAACGGACGGCCAGCTCAAGACCGGGCGCGACATCGTGCTGGCGGCGCTGCTGGGCGCGGAGGAGTTCGCCTTCGGCACGGCCACGCTGATCAGCCTGGGCTGCGTCATGATGCGCAAGTGCCACCGCAATACCTGTCCGGTGGGCATCGCCACGCAGGACCCCGAGCTGCGCCAGCGCTTTAACGGCGATCCCCAGCACCTGATCAACTACTTCACTTTTATGGCGCAGGAAGTGCGCGAGATCATGGCCCAGCTTGGCATCCGCAAGTTCGAGGACCTGGTGGGGCGGACCGACCTGCTGATCCAGCGCCAGGTCGATCACTGGAAGGCCAGGACGGTCGACCTGTCGAACATCCTCTACCGGGCGGCGGAACCCGGCGAAAACGCCTGCTACTGCGTGCAATCGCAAATCCACAAGATCAACGACGTGATCGACCACGATTTGATCGAACAGGCCAACCCCGCCCTCAAATACGGCGAGCAAGTCTCGATCAAGATGCCGATCACCAATGCCGACCGGGCGGTGGGCACGATGCTCTCCGGCGAGGTCACGCGGCGCTACGGCCACAAGGGCCTGCTGGACAACACCATCCAGTGCACGTTCCAGGGCAGCGCCGGGCAGAGCTTTGGCGCGTTCCTGGCGCCGGGCATCACCTTCCGTCTGGTGGGCGACGCCAACGACTACTTCGGCAAAGGGCTGTCCGGCGGGCGCCTGATCGCCGTGCCGCCGGATGGCTCGACCTTCAAAGCCGAGGAAAATATCATCATCGGCAATACCGTGCTCTACGGGGCGACGAACGGGGATGCCTATATCCGCGGCATGGCCGGTGAGCGTTTTGCGGTGCGCAACAGCGGCGCCCATGCCGTGGTGGAAGGCACCGGCGATCACTGTGCGGAATACATGACCGGCGGGCGCATCATCGTGCTGGGCAGAGTGGGGCGCAACTTCGCGGCAGGCATGAGCGGCGGCATCGCCTACGTGCTAAATGTCGACGGCAAGTTCGCCTACTTCTGCAACATGGGCATGGTCGAACTCACACCGGTCCTGGAGCAAGAGGACCTGGATTACATCCGCACCTACCTGCAAAAACATATCAGCCACACCGGCAGCACGATCGCGACGACCGTGCTGGAGAACTGGCACGACTACCTGCCCAAGTTCATGAAGGTCATGCCGCTGGAATACAAACGCGTGCTCCAGCAGCGCAAACTGCAAGAGATCGACCGGCAGTTGAACTTCATCCGGGAAGAAGAGCATCTGGAGGTGGCCTACTGATGGGTAATCCACGCGGCTTCATCACCATCGAACGCATCGACAATAACTACCGTCCGGTGCAGGAGCGCATCCACGATTACCAGGAAATCGAGCTGCAACTGCCGGACGACCAGCGGCGGCAGCAGGCCGAGCGCTGCATGGACTGCGGCGTGCCCTTCTGTCACTGGCAGTGCCCGGTGGGCAGCCTGATCCCGGAATGGCAGGAAAAGCTCCGGCAGGGCGATTGGCGGGCGGCCTACGAAATCCTGCAAAAGACCAACAACTTCCCAGAGTTCACCGGGCGCATCTGCCCGGCTCCCTGCGAATCCTCCTGCGTGGTGGCGATCAACGACGATGCCGTCACCATCCGGGCCAACGAGCTGGCGGTCGTCGAGCGCGCCTTCCAGGAAGGTTACGTCCAGGCACAGCCGCCCCGGTACCGCAGCGGCCAGACGGTGGCCGTGATCGGCAGCGGGCCGGCGGGCCTGGCCTGCGCGGACAGCCTCAACCAGGCGGGCTACACGGTTACGCTGTTCGAGGCGGCGGACGAGGTCGGCGGCTACCTGCGCTACGGCGTGCCGGACTTCAAGCTGGACAAGGCCGTGATCGACCGGCGGGTCAAGCTCATGCTGGAAGAAGGGCTGATCATCAAAACCGGCGTCAGGGCCGGCGAGGACCTGCCCGCCCACCAGCTATCGGCCGACTTTGACGCGGTGTGTATCACCATCGGGGCGCGTAAAACGCGCGACCTGGCGGTGCCAGGCCGCGATCTGGACGGTGTGCACTTCGCGATGGAATACCTGGAACTGCAGAACCGCGTCGTAAGGGGCGAACACATTCCGGACGAGGCGCGCATCGTGGCCACGGGCAAACACGTGATCGTGATCGGCGGCGGCGACACCGGCTCCGACTGCGTGGGCACGGCCAACCGCCACGGGGCGGCCAGCATCACCCAGATCGAACTGCTGCCGGCACCTCCGGCGGAACGCCCTGCCCACGAGCCATGGCCGGTCTGGCCGCGGCTGTACAAAACGTCGACCTCACACCAGGAAGGCTGCGAGCGTTTGTTCAATATCAAAACGACGCAGTTCACCGGCGAAGCTGGCCGCGTGCAAAAACTCCATGCCGTCGAGGTCGCCTGGCATAAAGACGAAGATGGCCGCTGGCAGATGAGCGACGTGCCCGGTTCGGCCTTCGAGTTGGATGCAGACCTGGTGCTGCTGGCGATGGGCTTCGAGCACATCGTGCAGGACGGGCTGGTCCAGGACCTGGGCGTGGACCTCAACCCGCGCGGCAATATCGCCGTGGACGAACGTTACATGTCCAGCGTGGCGGGTATCTTCGCCGCCGGGGACAGCACGCGCGGCGCTTCGCTGGTGGTGTGGGCCATCGCGGAAGGGCGGGATGCCGCCGCCCAGATCGACGCGTACCTGCGCCAGAAACGGGCGGACGCCCCGCCGATCAAGCGGCCGGAAGCAGCAGTCAACAAACCCTCCAGAAACGGCCACAGTTCCGCCACGGCCTGACAGCGGCAAAAAAGGACGGCACCAGCACCGGCGGCGGATCGCTTCCGGTGTTTTTTGTTGGGCGCAGCGTTAATCGTAGGGCTGGGCAATGGCCTCAAAACGGGCATAGGCGGCATCCCAGGCGGCGGAGGGAGCCGGGTCGTAATGCTTCAGGTCGGAAGAACGCCGGATCACGTCCCGGGCGGCGGTCAGGGATTCCAGATGACCGGTCGTCATCGCCTGGACGATCACGTTGCCCATGGTGGTGGCTTCCGCCGGGCCGGCGATCACCGGCCGCCCGGTGGCATCGGCGGTCATCTGGCAGAGCAGGGCATTACGCGCGCCGCCGCCGACGACGTGGATCACCGCTACCCGGTAACCCAGCACTTCCTCTAGCTGGGCCAGCGTCTGGCGGTACTTGAGGGCCAGGCTCTCGAAGATACAGCGCAGCACCGCGCCTTTATCCGCCGGGACGGGCTGCCCGGTGCGGGCGCAAAAATCACGGATGCGGCCCGGCATATCGCCCGGCGTGCGGAAGTCGGGGCTGTTGGGGTAGGGGTCGATCACCGGGCCGAAAGGCGGCGCGGCAGCGGCCAGGGCCGTCATCGCCTCATAATCGCAGGTCTCGCCGGCCAGCGCCCAGGTCTCCTGGCAGGCCTGCACCAGCCACATCCCCAGGATATTCTTGAGCAGGCGGAAGGTGCCGTTCACACCGCCCTCGTTGGTGAAGTTGTAGCGCAGGCTCTCCGGCGTGATGACCGGCGCGGTGACCTCAGCGCCCATCAGCGACCACGTGCCGGAACTGATGTAGGCGAAACGCGCCGCTTCCGCCGGGACGGCCGCCACCGCTGAACCGGTATCATGGGTGGCGACGGCGATCACCGGGGCGGAGTCCAGCCCGGCTAATTCCGGCAGTGGGAGCTGGAGCGGCCCCAACACCGTGCCGGGCGGCACGACCTCGGGCAGCATAGCCGTCGGGATGTCCAGCCGCGCCAGCAGGTCCCTGGCCCAATCGCCCGCGCGCGGATCGTAGAACTGGGTGCAGGTGGCGCTGGTGAACTCGACCACGGCCCAACCGGTCAGCCAGTAGTTGAGCAGGTCAGCGATAGTCAGGAAGGTGGCGGCGTGGCGCAGCGCCGGCGCACCGGCCAGAGCCATCGCGTAAAGCTGGTAGAGCGTGTTGATTTGCATCATCTGGATGCCAGTGCGGGTATATAGCTCCTCGTGGGGAATAACGGCGAAGACCTGGTCCATCAAACCATCCGTCCGCGCATCACGGTTGTGAACGGGGTTATCCAGCAGCGCGCCGCTCTCGTCCAGCAACGCGAAGTCGACCGCCCAGGTATCCAGACCGATGCCGGCCAGGGCTGCGCCTGCGGCCTGGGTCCCGGCGCGCAGCCCGTCGACGATGCCGCTCCACAGGTAGAGGATGTCCCAGTACAACGTGCCCCGGACCGGCACGGCTTGATTGGGGAACCGCCGGATGGTCTCCAAGACCAGGCGATCACGGGTCAGGGTCCCCAGCGTCGCCCGCCCGGCAGAGGTGCCAAGGTCAAACGCGAGAAACTGCGGCATGGCGCAACCCTTAATCTTTCCAACTTTAACCAGAAATTAGGCGAAATTTCATACAACCTTGTGAATTATTCGTGAAAATATTGTCATAACCAATCGTGAACGTACCTTAAAGTTTTCGCAAACTCATACAATATGGTAACGTAAGGACAATTCCAAACCAACCTTGTGGGAACTCATAATCCAGGCGCACCCAATATCCATCATCGAACTGCCGGCGGCACACGATCATTCCCACAACCCTACCACATGACCAAACGCAACGTAAGGTTGCGATATTTGAGGTTATCACACTTATGGACCAGCCATCTTCCTCATTCTACCGGGTGCTCCGCATTGGGCTGATCATCAGTGCCCTCCTGTTGGTGACGGGGATCGGCCTGTCCCTTACCGGGCGGACGCAGGCTTCCCCCCTGTATGTGGCCCAACCACTGGTGACGCTGGGCGTGCCGGCGCAGGGCATATTGGGAGAGCCTTTCTCTTTCACAGCCACCTTTGACAACAACTATGTCGCTCCGCCGCCAGAGACAGGTTACGGTCCCTTCATCGACCTGGTGTTTCCCGTCAATGGGGAGGACGGCGACGCAGGGCTGAATCCCCCGCCGGATGGCCTGGATTTCGTCAGCGCTTCTTACCTGGGCACGCCTATCGACGCCTCTTTGATCACCGAGCTGACCTTCCCCGGCCCGGCGGGCAGCATCACCTGTGTGGACCACCCGCTGGCGACGGAGCCGCCCAACACGCCGCTGCAGGTGTGCGGCCCCTCCGGCGACAAGCTGGTCGTGATCCAGCTCCCCTTTGGTTCCTTCACGCCGGACCAGCCGCCGGCGACGGTCACCGTCAACACCTCGATGAGCAACCTGGCCGACCTGGGCATGGGTATGTCGATTTACGCCCGCGGCGGCTTCCAGTACGGCCTGGACCCGCTCAACAATCCCTGCTGCGATACCTCCCTGGTGGAATTCTCCAACCCCGACTCCTCAACCTGGACTTCCGGCGCGATCACGCCGACACTGGTCACATTGGAAAAATCGAACGATGGACCGGAAGGCGAAACCGCCACCGGCCCCAATTACCCGCGCCGCTACACCCTGACCATCGACATCGCCGACGGCCAGACGATCACCGACTTCGACATCTACGATTACATCGACGACAACATCGTGCTCACCGGCGCCCCGACAATCTCGCCTGCCGGTACGCTGGCAAGCCGGGGTGGGCTGACGCCTCCGCCAGCCTTTACCTATCCCTATGGACCTGCCGTGGATGACGGCACGGCCAACCAGCTTCGCTTCAACATTCCTACCGTGACCGGCACGACCGCCGCCAACGACGTCGTGATCACCTTCGACTTTTACGTGACGGACCTGAACGCCGGCGGTGGTCCCGTCATCCCTCCCGATTCCGGCGATTTTAGGAGCACCGGAAACCGGGCTTCGGCCATCGGCGACTGGACGCCGATCGACACGCCCCGCGACGGGGGCGGCACCGACAACGTCCGCATCAACGACACGTGCCCAGGCTGCGTCGCGATCGATAGCCTGCAAGACCAATCGATCGCCATCCAGAAAGGCGTCGCCGCGGTCGGCGGCGTACCGGTGCGCTCCGGCACCACGCTGCAATACACGTTGAACTTCCAGATATCCGACTATTTCACCTTTGACGACATTTTTATCACCGACATCATTTCGGACGGGCAGCGCTTCGACCCGACCTTCCCGCCCACAATAACCGTAAGCGACCAGTTCGCCAGCACAGCCGGCGGCGGTTTTATCATCACCAATACCATCAACCCTGCGCTGGACTGCGCCGCGGCGGCCGGCAACCTGATCGTCGATACGTCGGAAATCGGCAACAACCCGGACCCGGCCACCGACGGCAGCACCCGACTGGTCTTCTGCGTTTCCAAGGCGATGATCGCCAATGGACAGCTTGACGGCATCCTGCAAGGCGGGCGCACCCAGGGCGTGGCCGGCCCGGCCACCGGCACGATCGTTTATCGCACCCTGGTCCAGGATAACTTCAGCGACACCTACCCCTCCGGCGACCCCAGCGTCGACCACGGCGATATTCTAACCAACAGCGCTACCATCGACGGCCAGATCGTGGACAATACCACGCTGCTTCCCACGGGCTACGGCCGTGAGCCAGATGACACCGGCGCCGGTGTGACCATTGCCCAGGGCACCCTGCAAAAATCCATCTACGCCGTCAACGGCTCGACCGCGTTCATCCCCCCGGTCGAAGTCAGGCCGGGGGACACGGTCACCTACCGCCTGCGCTACCGGATGCCCAGCACCGACTTCGAAGATTTTGTCGTCAACGACTACCTGCCGCTGCCGGTGTTTAATGCCACCGAGATCACGACTTTTGATGTCAGCCTGCCGCTGAACACCACGATTCCGCCCGCCGGTACGGCCAAGTACCTGGCAACGGGCGACATTGCCACCTACGATCGCATCGTGGCTGTGCTGGGCGGCAACCCGCCGATCCCGGCCCTCACCACCAATGCCCTCTCCAACTCGGTGACCTTCACCTTTGGCGACTTCGACGATCCGGCCAACACGGACTCGTTTGTCGACATCATCTTCACGGTCACGGTGCTGCCCGACCCCTTCGCCGACGGCCTGTTCCTGACCAACCAGGCACATGCCACCGAAGCCTCGACCAACGCCGGCAGCCAACAGCAGGACACGCTGGTTCAGATCGTATTGCGCGAGCCGGTGCTGCTGGTCAAGAAGGGTGTGCTGGACACCGACAGCCCGGTAGAGACGCTCACCCCGGCCACGGTCAGCCCGGTGCCGGTGGCCAACGTCAATACTGCGACCTCACCGCCGTTTACCGGCGTGATCAACTCCACCAACCTGGCGGCTGATCCCATCGACAGCGACGTGAGCGGCGTCGACTCCGGCGATTTCGTGCGCTTCGCCATCGTGATCGAAAACGTGGGCGGCTCCAGCGCCTTCGACATCATCCTGACCGACGTGGTGCCGCCGGGCTTCATCCTACCGGGTGATCCCAACGACTTGCATTTGCAGGCCTGGCAGGGCGACAACATCACGCCGATCAGCTACAACCCTCTGGGGCCAAACGGAGACGCGCGCGACCTGTTCGCCAGCGGCATCGAGCTGATCGACCCGGCAGCCGACATCTGCCAGGCTTACCACCCCGGCAACGGCACCAACCTGGTGGTAATCACCTACGACCTCCAGGTGGGCGTGACGGCGCTGGCCGGCGGCACCGTGCAAAACCTGGCGACGGTCACCCAGTACGCCGGCGTGGATGGCGAAGGCCCCACCAACAACCACGTGGATGACGTGGCCCTGTTCCAGGATGATGCAGCCGTCACCGTGATCGCGCCAACCATGACCAAGGCGCGCACCGCCACCGGGATCAACATTCCAACCAACAACGACGACCAGGTGGTCATCGGCGAAACGATCACCTACCAACTGGACATCACCGTGCCGGAAGGCACCACCCTGGCGGCACAGGTGATCGATACGCTGGACGCCGGATTGGCCATCGTCGACCCGACCAGCGTCACCGCCACGATACCCGCCGGGGTGACGATCAGCGGCAGCACGATCCCCACGGTCGGCGGCGGTGGCAGCTTACTTACCTTTAACCTGGGCGACGTGATCAATACCAATACCGACAGCACCGACCCCAACCCGGCAAACCGGGTGGATGAAGTCATCACCATCACCTACGACGTGGTGGCTTTAAACGTGGCCGGCAACCAGTCCGGAACGACCTTAAACAACAGCGCGGTCTTTAGCTGGAACGATGGCACGACCACGCGTACCCAGCCGGCGGTATCCGCCACCGACGTGACGGTGATCGAACCGGTGCTGGAGGTTTTGAAGGCAGCCGCACCAAATACCGGCGACGCCGGCGATACCATCATCTTTACCGTCACCGTGCGCCACACCGGGGCCAGCCAGACCGACGCCTTCGATGTCACGCTGAGCGATGTCGTGACGGCGGGCATGACCTACGTGGGTGGAACATGGATCAACACGGGCGGCACCGCGCCGATCTCCATCGATGACAGCGACCCCACCCCCGGCGGCCTGACGGCAGGCTGGGCTACGCTGGCCTTCGGGGATTCGGCGACCATGCAATTCCAGGTGACGCTGGATGCCGACGTCACCCCCAGCCAGACGATCGATAACATCGTGGATATCGCCTGGACGAGCCTGTCCGGTAATCCGGGCCAGATCAGCACGGAAACACCCGACTCCACCGAGCGTGACGGCAGCGGCGGTATCAACGACTACAACGCCACGGTGACCGAAACGGTCACGGTGGACAGCATCGCCACCGTCAAATCGCTGGTCTCGACCTCGGAAGGGCACACCTCCGACTTGACAGCGCCGCCGCAGGTCGCCATCGGCGAGATAGTGCGCTACCGCGTGGAAGTCACCATCCCTGAATCGCTGGCCGCGCCCATGCTGATCACCGACGAACTGCTGGACGGTTTGCAGTTCCTGGATGACGGCACGGCCATGATCGCCTTCGTGAGCAATGATCCTCCTACGGGCGGCATTACGTCGACGGCGCTGTCCGGCGCGGGCCTGGACGTCAGCGGCAACGAAGCCACCGTGGCCGGCATCACGCCGACCTTCGTGATCCCCGGCGCGCAAATCAGCCCGGCGACCTTCAGCAGCGGCACAGACCCGGTCTTCGACCTGGGCACGGTGACCAACCTGGATCGCGACGGCGATAACGAGTTTATCGTCATTGAGTTCAACGCGCTGGTGCTCAATAACCCCGGCAGCAACGACGACGGCGAAACCCGCAACAACACCGCCTTCGTGACCATCGGCGGCACGCCGCGGCCCAACAGCAACATCCAGCAGGTGCAGATCGTCGAACCGACGCTGACCCTCGCCAAGACGCCTGACGGCGCGACCGGCGACGCCGACGATACCGTGACCTTCACCGTGGTGATCACCAATACCAGCAGCACCGACGCCTTCGACGTGGTATGGAATGACATCGTACCGACCGGCATGACCTACGTGATCCTGCCGACCCCGTTAACCCACACGGCAGGCGTGGCACCGACCTCAACCGATGACAGCGATCCTGATGATACCGGTACGCCCGACGGTTTCGGCCTGACGGCCACCTGGGCGACATTACCCGCCGGCCAGAGCAGCACACTGACCTTCAACGTGACGCTGGACTACGCGTTAGGCCCGGCCCAGACGGTGACCAATACCGCGGACGTCACCTGGACCAGCCTGCCCGGCGACCAGGGCACGACCATCAACCCGACCGGTTCCAGCACACCCGGCAACTCCGGCGACGACGACGGCGAGCGCAACGGCACCAGCGCCGGCGCGCACAACGATCACAGCGCCACCGATACCGGCGACGTGACGATCAATTCACCGATACCCGTGAAAGAAATACTGACGACCTCCGAGGCGCACACCAGCGACAGCGAGGATGGCTCGGTGGGCAATGAACGCCCGCTGGTGGTCGGCGAGATTATGCGCTACCGCCTGACCAGCACCATCCCAGAGGGCACCTCCACCAACTTCCAGATCGTGGACACGCTCTCGGCGGGGCTGGCGCTGGTGCAGGACGCGCAGGTCACCGTGCGGTTCCTCTCCGATCGCGGCATCAACCCGGTCACATACGGGGGTTTGACAGCTGCCAATGGCGGCCCCTTCGCCCTGTACGGTGGACCTGGACCACTCGACGATGGCTCACTGGTAAACGTCGCCGGCCAGGTCATCACCTTTAACCTGGGCACGCTGCTCAACAGCGACAGCGATGCCGGCACCGAATCGATCGTCATCGACTTCAACGTGCTGGTGACCAACGTCGCGACCAATACGCTTGGCCAGGCCCTGAACAACGCGTTTGAGGTAGTCATCAACGGCCCAACCGTCGCCACCTCCAATACCGTCGGGGCCATCGTCCAGGAACCGGACCTGACCGTCAGCAAGACGGCTGTTCCGGCCAGCGGCGACTCCGGCGATACGATCACGTTTACGGTGACCCTCTCTCACACCGGGATCAGTAATGCCGACGCCTTTGATGTCCGCGTGCAGGATATCCTACCCGCCGATTTCACCAGCCTGACCTTTAACCTCGGCACGGACGTCAACCTGGGCGGCTGCGCGACCGGTATCACCGACGCCTCCGCCGGCAACACCCTCGACGTGACCATCGGGACGATCCCGGTAACGCCGCCAGGATGCACGGTCACCATCACCTACACCGCCGACCTGGCCGTCACGGTAGAACCCGACGAGACATACACCAATACCGCCGACGTGTTCTGGACCAGCCTGCCCGGTCCGCAGGGCACCATCGGCAACGGCACCGGCTCCGACACACCCGGCACCTCCGGCGACGCCGACGGCGAGCGTAACGGTTCTGACGGCGTCGGCCTCCTCAACGACTACACCGTCAGCGCCAGCGATACAGTGACCACCGATACCGTGTCCATCAACAAGTCCATCGTCACGACTTCTGAGGTGCACACCGTCTCCGCCAGCCCTGAACCGCTAGCGATTGGCGAAATCCTGCGCTACCGGCTGGCCGTGGAACTCATCGAAGGCACCATGAACAACGTCGTGCTGACCGATATCCTGACGAACGGTCTGGCCCTCATCCAGGACGAGGAAGTTACCGTGACCTTCCTCAGCACGCCCGCCGGGGATGTGACCTCTCTCGACATTCCCGGTCTGAATCCAGGTACGCCCGGTAACCCGGTCGCGTTATATGACAACGCCGGCGTGCCGCAGGTAGGCGGCGTTGTCACCGTGGTCGGTCAGAATTTGACCTTCGACCTGGGCAACCTGCAAAATACCAACACCAACGACGCTTCCGCCGAATATGCCTACGTCGAATTTAACGTGCTGGTCCTCAACGACGCGGCTAACAACCTCGGTAATGCCAAGGCCAACACCAGCAGCGTCACCATCGACGGCGGCCCGGCCATACCATCTGCCCCCGTCAACGCCGTGATCGTAGAACCGAATGTCGGCATCACCAAGACCGCCGCGCCCATCACCGGCGACGGCCGCGACACCATCACCTTCACCGTGGTGGTGACCAACCCGAACCTGCCAGGCGGCAACGTCAGCACCGCCTTCGACATCGAGGTGGTGGATACCCTGCCGGCTGCCTACACGAATCTGGTCGTCACCGGCACGCCAGCCGGCTCGATTGATGCCTCCGCCGGCACCATGCTGGACGTGACCATCCCGTCGGTTTTACCGGGCGCGACCGCCACCATCACCTACACCGCTGACCTGCTGCCCAGCGTCATCTCGGGACAGGTCATCCAGAACACGGCGAACGTCACCTGGACCAGCCTGCCCGGCGGCCAGGGCACGCTCGGCAACGGTACCGGCTCTGATACGCCCGGCACCTCCGGCGATGTTGACGGCGAGCGCAACGGCAGCGGCGGCGTCAACGACTACACGCTCAACGACACCGCCGATGTGACCATCACCGGCGCGTACACCGCCGTTAAGAGCATCGAGACCACCTCCGAGCCGCACACCGTCACCGCCAGTCCCGAACCGCTGGCCATCGGCGAAATCCTGCGCTACCAGTTGGCCGTCACCATCCCCGAAGGCACCTCCAACACCGTGCAGCTCGTGGATCGACTGGCCGACGGCATCCAACTGATCCAGGACAGCACCGTCACCGTCGAGTTTGTGGCTGACTCCCTCCTCGGTATCACCGGCACCACCAACCCGGCTCTTGACAACGCCAACGGCACACCGCTGGCCCTCTACGGCTTCCCTGCTCCGCTGGACGGCTCGCTGGTCATCGTGGCCGGCACACCGGAGCTGGTGACCTTCAACCTCGGCACGCTGGTCAACAACGACAACGACGCCGGTGTGGAGACGGTCGTCGTGCGCTTCAACGTGCTGGTCCTCAACGACGCGGCCAACACCATCGGCATCGCCAAGCGCAACGACTTCGACCTTAACGTGGGTGGGGCCACCGTCGCCGTGTCCAACATCGTCAACGTTGTGATCGTCGAACCGACGGTCGGCCTCACCAAGATCGCCGCGCCCATCACCGGCGACGCGGGCGATACGGTCAGCTTCACGCTGACGATCAGCAATACGCCCACCGGGGCCAACGACGCCGCCATCTTCGACCTGTCCGGCAGCGACCCGCTGCCCGCCGGGTATACCAACCTGGGCAATGTCGTCACCAATGCGGGCGCGACCGGCGCGGTTATCAGCGCCATCCCCGCCGGCAATACGCTGAACTACACCATCGACCGGCTGGACCCCGGCGAGAGCGTCACCATCACTTACGATGCCGACCTCGCCATCGGCGTCACGCCGGGGCAGGTGGTCCTCAATACAGCCACAATCGCCGGAACCAGCCTGCCCGGTCCGCAGGGCACGACCTCCAACCTGACCGGTTCCAGCACACCCGGCACCTCCGGCCAACCCAACGGCGAGCGGGACGGCAGCGGCGGGGTCAACGACTACACCGTCAACGATAACGCCGACGTGACCATCACCGGCACCGGCTTCGCCAAGGACCTGGCGAGCACCAGCGCTGCCCATACCACCGGCAGCAACGTCACTATCGGCGAGGTGGTGGAATACATCCTGGCCGTCACTTTACCGGAAGGCACCACGCCCACCCTGCAGGTGATCGACGACCTGCCGCCGGGCCTGGATTACGTCCCCGGCAGCCTGACCGTCGATACGACCGGCGCGCCGCTGGCCGCACCCTTCAACGGCACTGTGCCGGCCCCGGTCATCACCGCGCCGGGCGGCAGCGGGGCGGACGTCACCGCCGACTTCACCAACATCATCGTCAATGCGGACGGCAACCCCGCCAACAACATCTTCCTCGTCCGGCTGCAAGCGGTGGTGCTGGACGTACCGGGCAACGTCGGCGCACCCGCTGGCCCCGGCCAGACCACGCTCACCAACAACGCCTCGATCCAGATCTGGGCTAACCCGGTCGTAAACGCCGCGCCGCACACCAGCACCGTGGTCGAGCCGCAACCGGTGGTCACCAAGACCTTCACCCCCAACACCGGCACGATCAACGACGTGGTGCGGGTCACGCTGGTGATCGACAATACGACCGGCACCAGCGACCTGTTCGACATCACGTTCGAAGACCAGTTCGACACGTCGCTGCTCACCACCATCACGCCGGTGACGACGCCCGCCGGCTTCAGCTATGCCGCGCTGGTGGATACGCCGGCGGTGGGCATTACCACCGTGCAGTACACAGGCGGGCCAGTGGCCGCAGGCGCCAGCGCCGTCTTCGAGCTTGACCTGACGCTGACGCCGGGCGTCACCGCCGGCCAGGTCATCCCCAACACGGCCGATGTGACCACGTCAACCACGCTGCCCGGCCCGGACGCCAACGAACGGCCCTATACGCCTTCCGGCAGCGACACCCTGACCGTCGCCCCACCCGACCTGACCATCACCAAGAGCCATGTGGGCAACTTCACGGTCGGCGTGAACGGCACGTTCACCCTCACTGTGAGTAACCTGCCCGGCAGCGGCTACGCCACCGGCACGATCAGCGTGACCGACGCGGTGCCGGCCAACCTGGTGGTACAGTCGGCCAGTGGGACGGGCTGGGATTGCAGCGGCACGGTCGGGCAGAACGTCTCCTGCACGCGGCCCGGACCGGTCGCGCCGGGCGTCACCCTGCCGGTGATCACGCTGGTGGTGCAGCCAGCCGCGCCAACTCCGCCGATTCTCAATACAGCCACCGTGCCCTACCCGGCGGACATCAACAATGCCAATAACAGCGACGACGACACCGTGACCATCCTGGCCGCGCCAGAACCAGACCTGATGATCACCAAGAGCCATGTCGGTGACTTCCAGGTCGGCGTGAACGGCACCTTCAGCTTCCGGGTGCAAAACGTGGGGTCGGCCGCCACCACCGGCACGATCACGGTCGACGACATCCTGCCCGCCGGGCTGACTCTGGTTTCGGCCAGCGGCTCCAGTTGGAACTGCTCCACGTCCACCATCGGCGGCCAGACGGTGCAATGCACCACGGCGGCGACCGTCGCGCCGGGGTCCTTCACCACCGATATCACCGTCGTGGTGGCGGTAGACGCGGCGGCGACGCCTGCCGTGACCAATACGGCCACCGTTACCACGCTGGGCGACACCAACGCGGCCAACGACAGCGACAATGACACCGTAAACGTCAACAGCAGCGTCGCCCCGGACCTGACCCTCCAGAAGACGCACAGCGGCGGCAACATGCTGGAAGGCGTCAATGCCGATTTCACCATTACCGTGCAGAACGTCGGCTCCGGGCCGACCACCGGCGCGATCACTATCACCGATACGGTGCCCGCCGCCCTGGTCGTGCAGGGCGCGCCCAGCGGTCCTAACTGGAACTGCGCCGCCTCCGCCGGCCAGAACGTGAGCTGCACCTACACCGGCGGGCCACTCGCCGCGGCCAGCACCCTGGTCGATGTCATCACCGTGACCGTGCAGCCTGCCACCGGAAGCGCCGCCGGCTCCCCCTACACCAATACGGCCATCGTCAGCACGCCGGGCGACACCAACGCCGGTAACAACAGCGACGATGATATCGTGACGGTCGACGCCAGCGCCGCCCCCGACCTGACCCCGCAGAAGACGCACAGCGGCGGCAACATGCTGGAAGGCGTTAACGCCGACTTCATCATCACCATCCAGAACGTCGGCTCCGGGCCGACCACCGGCGCGATCACCGTGACCGATACGGTGCCCGCCGCCCTGGTCGTGCAGGGTGCGCCCAGCGGTCCCAACTGGAACTGCGCCGCCTCCGCCGGCCAGAACGTGAGCTGCACCTACACCGGCGGGCCACTCGCTGCCGCCAGCACCCTGGTCGATGTCATCACCGTGACCGTGCAGCCGGCCGCCGGCAGCGCCGCCGGTTCGCCCTACACCAACACGGGCACCGTCAGCACGCCGGGCGATACCAACGCCGGTAACGACAGCGACGACGACCTCGTGACCGTCGACGCCAGCGCCGCCCCGGACCTGACCCCGCAGAAGACACACAGCGGCGGCAACTTCGCCGTGGGCGTAAACGGCACCTTCACCATCACCGTGCAGAATATCGGCTCCGGGCCGACCACCGGCGCGATCACCATCACTGATACGGTGCCTGCCGAGCTGGTCGTGCAGAGCGTCAGCGGCCCCAACTGGGACTGCACTGCCTCCGTCGGCCAGAACGTGAGCTGCACCTACGATACGGCCACTTTTGGACAGTTGGCTGCGGCCACCACGCTGGCCGATGCCATCAGCGTGACGGTGCGCCCCAGCACGACCAGCGGCTCGCCGTTCACCAACACGGCCACCGTCTCCACGCCGGGCGACACCAACGCCGCCAATGACAGCGACGACGATATCGTGGCCGTCGACGGCGCGCTGGCGCTGGACCTGAGCATCCAGAAATCGCACGGCGCGAACTTCGTCGTCGGCATAGACGGTGTTTACACCATCACCGTGACCAACGTCAGCGCTGCCCCGACGACGGGCACCATCACCGTCACCGATACACTGCCCATCGGGCTGGGTTACCTGACCGGCACGGGCGACATCGGCGGGACGGCCTGGTCGTGCGCCGCCGTGGGCCAGGTGGTGACCTGCACCAATACCGCCGTGCTCATCCCTGGCGCCGCCGCCGACATCACGCTGACGGTCAGCGTGGGCGCGGGCGCAGTCGGCACCCAGATCAACATCGTCAACGTCAGCACGCCGGGCGACAGCAACCCCGGCAATAACGACGACGTGGATGCCACCACCGTCCAACTGACCGCCGAGCCAGACCTGGCGATCAGCAAGAGTCACATCGGCGACTTCGTGCTCAACAACCCCGCGCCGTACAGCTACACGCTCACCGTGCGAAACGCCGGCGCGGCGGACGCCACCGGCCCGATCCGGGTGACCGACCCGGTGCCCGCCGCCTACCTGACGCTGGACAGCGTCAGCGGCACGGACTGGGACTGCGCCGCGACGGCCGGCAACAACGTGGACTGCACCTACACCGGCCCGCTGCCGCTGGCCTCGGGCGGTTCGCTGCCGCCGATCACCCTCTCGGTGTTCGCCGACGTGATCGCCGGCACGTTCGATAACATCGCCACGGTCAGCGCGCCGAACGATAACAACCCGGCCAATGACGTCGGGCCGGACACGACCGTCGTCAACAGCTCGACGGTTTTCGATCCACCCTTCGGCCTGAAGATCGTCGATGCCACCGGCCTGCCCGTGCTGCAATGGGGCATGGCCTGGCTCAACCCGAACAACATCACCGCCTTCAACGTCCAGGTGACCGATTCCATCCCGTCCAACACGACCTACCTGCCGGGATCGCTGAGCTGCGTGGCCAACGGCCTCTCGACCATCACCACCTGCAGCTACAACCCAGGCACCAGCACGGTCACCTGGACCGGTTCGATTGCGCCCGATCACGGCGTCTTCGACCCGGCGCTGGCCGCCAATGCCGTGATCATCACCTTCAACACGCTGCTCGACCCCGGGGCTGCCGGCGCGACCAATGTCGCCACAGCGGCCTGGGATGCCGACGGCGACAGCGACATCTCCGATGACGTCGCCGCCGGCCAGGTGCCCGGCCCGGCGCAGTCACCATCGGCCACCTACGGCCGCCCGGTCGCCGCGGCCGCCGCCGCGGCCGCCAGTGGCGCCTTCACCCCAGAAATCCGCAAGGAAGCCTTCCTGCTGCCAACGGGGTTGGGCCTGCCGGGCGAACCGCTGGTCTGGATCATCACCGTGACCAACAGCGGCAGCGGGACCGGCACCCACGTCGTGGTGACGGATACCCTGCCCGACGGCCTGCGCATCGACGCGGTGCGGCCCGACCGGGGTACCTATACCGTCAGCGGGCAGACGGTGACCTTCACCATCGGCACCATCGGCCCGCTGGAGGCGATCACGCTGCGGATCGAAACGACGATCATCAGCAGCCCGGCGGATGGCCGCTTCACCAACTTGGCCGCCCTGACAGCCCCCGCCGTCGACACGCCGCTGACGGCCACTGCCACCATCGACGTGGTGACCGGGCTACCGAATACCGGCTATCCGCCGGCGGAGCCGTCCCACTGAGCGCCGTCACTGGCCTCTGAACGCACACAAGAGCCGGGGATAAGCCTGGCTCTTGTTTTGTGGCTGGTGGCATGGCTCTATCTTTATCTCAGTGAGTGCTCGCCTGGGGCGACGTGCTTTCGATGTAGGCGCTGATAGCCGCCAGGTCCTCATCGGATAGGTCACGCGATTGAGGGGGATACAATCCGAACAGGCTGGTGTTCGGGTCCGGCACATTTCCGCTACCAAAGCCGGCAAAAGCGGAGGGCGGCGTTGGCTGATTAGCCTGGTGACAGTTCGGACACGGACTATTGCGGCTGGCATCCTCGAGCAGCTGTAAGGTGCGCTGCAACTCTGCCGGGTCCGTCACCGGAGTACTGGGCGGATTGAACGCATCATAAATACCCTCCCCGAGCGCCCGGCCGCCCAAACCACCAAGGACACCCAGGCCGATCCCAAGGACCACCGGACAGACCCCGGCCCACAGATCAAGCCGGCGGTGGCTCCCAGGGCAAATCCACCGACAAAACCGGATATAGCCCCGGTCGCCGTGCGGGCCCGCTGTTCTTCTGGCGCCATGGCGATCTCCACCGGCACGAGCACGATGCTGGCGACGAGCATGACACCGCCCTCCGTTGAAAATCCGACGGTGCGAGCCGGTACGGCGCGTACGCCCGCCGCCATTTACAGCGATCGTGGCCTGTTTGGCGTATCCAAAGCACGCAGCCTGGAATGGGCGGTGTCATGCTGACATCCGGCGATGTTACGGTGCCAATCATGCTGGCAGGCGCATAACTCCGTACAATCTGGATGCGACCGTTGACACGGGCATATACCGCCGTATGGCCACATCACCGGGTGTTCCGGCAGCGCACTGGAGAGGCCGCTAAAGATACGTTCAGGGGCATAACGCGGGAAGGACACAATGCCAATCGCATTTTGACCAGCAGCCGCAAAACCCTTAGGTTCTGTTGACATTTCAGCGCAACCAGATCAGAGCGCCAGCAAAGCACAAGAAACCAAGGTAGCGGCTGGCGAGTTTGTCAAAACGCGAGAAGATGCGACGAAAATGCTTGATCTTGTTCATGAAACACTCCACCAAAGCGCGCTCCCGGTAGAGCCAGGCATCGTGCTCGCGCGGTTGCTTGCGGCGTTTGCGCGACGGGATCACGGGGATGGCGCCTTGTTCGATAATGAAGGCGATCAAGGGATCGGCATCGTAAGCCCGGTCCGCAATGACATAGTCGCTGGGCAGCCCCCTCAACAAGGCCTCGGCTTGCGTGATGTCGTGGCGTTGGCCGCCAGTCAGTCGGAAACGCAGGGGGTTGCCCAAGGCATCGACACTGACGTGGATTTTGGTGCTAAAGCCGCCCCGGCAGCAGGCGCACGCCTGGCGGGGAGCCGCCCATCCACGACGCCAGGGGAAGCCGCCCGGAACCATCCAACAGCACTCGCCTGCCGGGCTGACCAGCCAGCCGTCGGACCTGCCAGGGCCGGTCAGCCGCCGCCAGAGGTCCCCAGGCCACCTTGAGCTACGCCATCGCCGAGAGCGCAGGCGGCAGTTGGCTGCCCGGCGGCGAGAAGTAGTGAGAAGATACGAAGGGGACCGCTTTGGACTAGAACGGTCCTATATTTGTCGAGATTGTGGCCACTCTATTTGACCGCACCAGCGGTCAGGCCATCGATGAAGTTGCGCCCCACCAGGCTGAACAAGAGCAGGACGGGCAAGGTAGTTACAGTCGCTCCAGCGAGCAACAGCCCCCAATCGACCTGGTATTGGCCGATAATGCCAGCCAGACCGACGGGCACTGTCCGATTAGCGTCGCTGATGATCAAGATGGAGGCGAACATATACTCAGTCCACGACGTGATGAATGCGTAGATGGCGATGCTGGCGATACCGGGGGCAGTCAACGGCAGCATAATCCGCACCATGATCCGGAGCTTGCTGGCACCATCCAGCGCGGCAGCTTCCT
>DAOUEM010000110.1:0-5877 GCA_034430555.1 Anaerolineae bacterium
TGTGCGGTCTCTGGCATCTCATCGATCTCAGGACGGCCGCGCTTGAAACCCCGGAACTTGATCTCGACACAGCGCACCCCGACGATCCTGTCGTCTTCCACCACTATTTCTTTGAAGGTGCGGCCTGGATATAACTCGATGCCCTCATCGCCTGCGACCTGGATCTCCCACCCAAAGCCCGGCATCTCGCCGCGCGGTTCGAGGCAGATCATGCGGACCTCGGGCGTTCCGAGTCGGATGGCTGTACGAGCAACATCGAGAGCCACGTTCCCACCCCCTAGCACGGCTACCCGGTGGCCGCTCAGGTCGATCGCTTCACCCAGGTTCACACGCTGCAGCAGGTCCAAACTTAACCAGTTGTCTGGGTGGTTTGAATTGCGGAGGGCGAGCTTCTTGGCGACGTGTGCCCCGGTAGCGATAATTACGGCATCATAGCCCTGCTGAAGGAGTCCGGGAACATCATCTATCCATGTGTTGAGCCGAAGGTTGATTCCCTCGTCCACTACCTGCTGGATCTCCCAGTCAAGTAGCTCTCTTGGGAGTCGGTGAGGAGGTATACCGACACGCATCATGCCACCTGGCTCAGGCAGTGCATCATAGACCGTGGCTTCATAGCCTAGCCGGACCAGGTCTAAGCCGGCCGTAAGTCCTGCGGGTCCCGCGCCAATGATCGCAATCTTACGATTGGTTGGCTCGGGGTCACGCGTAAAAGGTGTGCCGACAAGTGACTTGTCTGTCATCGTAGACAGTTCATCGCGGTGGGAGTAGGCCCAGTCAGCGACGAAACGCTTCAAACCCATAATGTTAACCGGGTTGTCAACCTGACCGCGGCTGCATGCTTCTTCACACTGATGATTGCAGACACGCCCACAGACCGAAGGGAACGGGTGCTCCCGCCGGATGGCCCAATAGGCATCAGCGTAACGGCGTTCGCGGATCAAGGCGATGTAGCCCATGGCGCGCTGATCAGTCGGGCAGGCGTCCCGGCAGGGGGCTACACCACGTTTCTCGATGGTGAAGACATTGGGAACAGCTTGTGGGGAGGAACGATAGGTGGCCTTGCGTCGGCTCAGCCCAAAATCAAAGGGGTTGGGCAGCGAGATCGGACACACTTCCGCGCACTGGCCACAACCAACGCACAGTGACTCGTCGATGTACCGTGGCGAGCGGCTGACCCGGACCTGGAAGTTTCCCACATGACCAGCCACTGATTCGACTTCACTATAGGCGAGTAGTTTGATGTTTTTGTGGCGTCCCACGGACACCATCTTGGGCGCGAGAATTCATGCCGCACAGTCCAGGGTGGGGAATGTCTTGTATAACTGAGCCATATGCCCACCGATGCCTGGCTCCCGCTCCACCAAATACACCTGCTTGCCTGCGTCGGCTAAACGCAGTGCCGCATCGATTCCCGTAATACCCGCCCCGACCACCAGAACGGCGGGGTTCATCTCCACCTGGCGCATCTGAAGTGGTTCGTGGTAACGCACACGTCGTACAGCGGCCTCGACCATGTTTTTAGCTTTGGCCGTTGCCTTATCCGCGTCTTCTACGACCCAAGAACACTGCTCGCGTATGTTCGCCATCTGGAAAAAAAAGGGGTTGAGACCGGCTTCAGCGCAGACCCGGCGGAAGGTCGGCTCATGCATCAAGGGTGAGCATGATGCTACGACCACACGGTTGAGGTCGTGGTGTTGGATGTCTTGTTTGATCAGATCCTGCCCGGGGTCGGAGCACATGTAGCTGTACTCCCGCGCCAGGACCACACTGTCCAGTTCCCCCGCGTAGGCTGCGACAGCTTCTACATCGACCCTGGCGGCGATGTTAGTGCCGCAACGGCAGACGTACACGCCGGTTCTGACTTTGCTACGATTCATGTTCCTACCTCCATAGGCAATCATTGATCTATGAGACACCCTCGATAAGGCAGGTGTGTAAAATGCTTTTCCTGTAGCTGAATACCGAAAAACGTCAGCAATGCAAGCTATTGCTCTATTGGCTAAGACTTGCCAGTCAAGGCTGACCAGGTTCACGCTAGCTTATATGGCAAAGATTGGTCATTGAGCCGGGCTCGACTATGTCGACGACTTGAACGGGTTGTGTATAAAGCGGCCATTCCGCCAGATACGTTGTGCAAAAAATGCTGTGATGGTCGGCGGCTCACTTGTCAGATGGGTGAGGGTGCGAGAAACTGCACGGACAATCCTATAGGGCGGAAACCGTTGGGCAAAATACTGGGGAACCTGCTTATTTGCAGGTCTGCTACTGTGGCCATATTTGGGAAGAAAGTGTGTAGGTGTTGGCCGCGGATTTCATAACATAATTGTATCAAAGCACATAAAGTCATGCAGTGTCAAGCTACCATTATGGAATTGTTTTTTCCAACTCGGCTGCAAAGCCGGCCACTGTCTGCGCATTCGGGCGCGAGCGGGAGACCTGCTCTGTCTGCTGGTAGCTCAACCCACACTCATGCAGCAGCCGATACGATCCCAGGCTGCTGTACTCCACGTCGTACCAGGCCTTAACTACGATTGGCAGGTCGCTGACCGTCCAGAACTGCTCGCGGCTCAGTTTGTGAGCGCGTCTCCGCCCTGCCAGTGCGACTTCAGGCCAGCCAGGCCCTGCTGGCGATACTTCCGTGCCCATTCCCGAACGCGGCGGTCACTGCATTGGACAACCTGCATGATTTCCGGGACCGGCGCACCGCTAGCAAGCGCCTCAGTTCGTAGGCATCGCGCGTCTGCCGTTCGGCTTGCTCAAATGCCGCTATCTCTTCGTCTGTCAGTTGAAATTGTCTCTTTGCCATAGGCCTGAGTATACATCAGGCGACTTCTTTTTGATTTATCCATTAGTAGCCTACCTTGATTGCTAGTGGATAACGTTCATCTGGGTTTCGCTAGAATAGAGTTGTCCAAGCGCTGGCCGGTAACGCGTAGCATTATCCACAGCGCGCCCGGCAGCGTCATCGACAGCAGCAACGCCCCCAGGCCATACGCGCCAACCAGCCCCACCACCGGCAGCAAAGCAAAGGCGATCATCGGCCCAGCCGCCGCGCCAACGTCGCTGGCAATGTTTAATATCCCCAAAATGCGCCCGCGCCTGTGTTCACGGCTCGAACCAGGTCGGGCATAATCGCCAACCACCGCCGTGACCTGTGTGACCAGCACACCGCTCGCAATAGCCGTGAGTATCGTCGCCAGCACCACGACACTGCCACTGCCCATCCCAGACATGCTTAGCGACACGACTCCAAGCGCTAAGGCCGCCGCCACCAATGGCCACCGATTGCCGCTCCGGTCCGTCAGCCAGCCAGACAGGGGCGCACTAAACACACTGATGCCGGTATTGACCGCACGCAACAGCCCGGTAAAACTGGCGAGTTGGACGACAAACAGACCCGCCACAGCCACCTCACCCCCGATGCGCGCCAGCACCAGCACCGGCAACAAGGTGGCAGCGATACCGGACAAGATCAACCGGTTCAATCCCTGGATCGCGATCGCCGCGAAGAGCGGCAATCTGGACATGGGCGTTTGCGCCGCTGGGGTGGCCTGAGGTTGACTTTCGGCTGATAAGTCCGCCCGTATCTGTTTCGCCCTGTCCGGGCGTGTTTCTGGCAAAAAAAACAACCAGCCCAGCGCGCCTGCCAGGATCACCAGCGCGCTGACGTAAAAGGTCGACGCGTAGCCGATGGCATCAAAGAGCACGCCGCCCAACAGCGAGCTGCCACCGGCACCGATAAGAAACCACATCTGGAAGCGCCCCACCATCCAGCCCCGGTTCTCGTCGGTGGCGATGTCCAGGATGACCGTCTGGCCGCCTAGCAAAATCCCGGCCCAGGCTGCGCCCCACAATAACCGCCCGGTCAACAATGGCCAAAAGCCCGGCACGGTATAGCACAAAGAGGCCAGCGCCCCCATAAACAACGCCGGGATCAACATCCGCCGACGGGGGATCCGTTCGATCAGGAAACCGTAAGGGCCGTTGAGAACGATGCGGATGGCGCGGTTGGCCGAAAGCATCAGGCCAACGTCCACCGCCGTGATGCCGGCCCGACCGAAGTCCGTCGGCAAGACGACATAAAGCGTGGCGTCACCCAACAAGGACAACGCCATACCCAAACCCAAAAGCCACACGATCCGCGCCGGGGAAAAAGTCCGGCGTCGGGCGAGAAGCATCCTTCGCGCAACGCCCATTCCGCGCTGCCCCCACATAATCAACGGCAGGAGAAACCAGTATAGAACAATGGCCCGTGACGTCAAAACCGGCGATCGCGTAGCATAACGCGCCAGCACCCCTCGCAGCCGGGGCGGATCGTTCGCCGGTGGCTTCCGGGGAGACGCGGGCGCTGCTGCTCCAGCGCCTCGCCCAGCAGGCGGCAGAGTGTGTCGTACTGCGCCAGAGCGGCTTCGCGTTAGCGGGTGGCCCAGTCTTCGAAAGCCGTACTCTCGACCTAAAACCCTTCCAGGAAATCGCGCCGGCAAAGGTCGATAGCCGCCGCCAACTGCTGGTTGTCCTTCGCATCCAACAGTCTCTCAAACGCGGTCACGTCCAGCAATCTCCAGACAGTCTGCGCGAGCGCGGCCCGGGGAGGCTACTGCGCGGACAACTCAGGCAGCCCTCCACGCCCAATAACCACGTTCTTTGTTGTCACGGTCAAAGCTGTTAAAATCCTCTACATACCCTTCTGATGACTACCCTGGCAACTCGGAGTATAAACCCGTGGATGACCACGCCGCGATACTGGAACTGATCAATATTGACAAGCACTTTCCGGGAGTGCAGGCGCTCAAAGACTTCAATCTGGCTATTCAGCGCGGCACGGTGCATGCCCTTGTCGGGAAAAACGGCGCGGGTAAATCGACGTTTACCAAGATCATTGCGGGCGTGTATCCCCCCACTTCCGGTCAAATCTGGTTTGATGGCAGGCAGCGGTCATTCAAATCCCCATCGGAGGCCCAGGCCGTCGGCATCAGCACGTTATACCAGGAACTGATGCTGCTGCTAGAAATGACCGTCGCCGAAAACATCTTGCTCGGCAACGAACCCCAACAATCTTCTTTCCCGATCATCAACTGGCATGAAATGCGGAGCCGGACGCAGCGGGTGCTGGATCAGATCGGTTTTCACATCAAACCGGAAACCCGAGTCAGCACCCTGTCGGTCGCCCAACAGCAGATCGTGCAAATCGCCAGAGCGTTGATGCAAAACGCCCGCCTGTTAGTCATGGATGAGCCGACCTCCCGCCTGACCGAACACGAGGCCAAAAAACTGTTCAACATCATCCGCACGCTCAAGGAAGACGGCATATCGGTGATCTATATCAGCCACCGCCTGGAGGAGATTCAGCGCATCTGCGATTTTGTCACGGTCATGCGTGACGGGCAGGTGGTGGCTACCATGAAGGTAGAAGAGACATCGATGTCCACCATTTCCAACCTCATGATCGGGCGGGCGCTGCGGGAGCAGTTCCCCAGGCGCGCCCAACAAATGGGCAGAGAGCTGCTGCGAGTGCAAGGGCTGGCACGCTATGGTGTCTTTCAAGACATCGATTTCACGCTGCACAGCGGGGAGATGTTAGGCATTACTGGCCTTATCGGTTCCGGGGGCACGGCCCTGCTGCACGCCATTTTCGGGATCGACTCCATTGACGAAGGGCACATCTATATCGATCGCAGGCTGACAGAAGTCAACTCACCACAAGCTGCGCTTAAGAATGGCATTGGCATGTTGAGCGAAGACCGGCAAGCAAACGGGCTGGTGCTGGACATGGGCATCGGCGAGAACATTAACCTGGCGCACCTGGAAAACGAACCGCCAGGCCTGCTGATCAATCATCAGCAGGAAGCCGAACTGGCGCGTCACTACATCGATGCG
>DAOUEM010000111.1:0-2139 GCA_034430555.1 Anaerolineae bacterium
CGTAAGACCGGGCCTGGGTAGGGGCGCTTCGGCGAATCGCCCAAATCGCCTCTACCCGCCCCTGCCGAGGATGCTTGGATTGGACAGGCGGAGAAGAAGCGAGGAAAAACGATGACGGACATCAGCACCGAAGCGTTGATCGCGCGGGCGGCGGCCCTGGTCCGCCCCAAGAAGTTGGGCGATCACCTGGCCGGCGACGTGGGCTGCGCGCTGCTGGCCGCCGACGGCCACCTGTACGAGGGCGTGTGCATCGACGTGGGGTCGGGCATCGGCTTTTGCGCGGAGCACAGCGCCATCGCCGCCATGATCACCGCCGGCGAATACAAGATCGACAAGATCGTGGCCGTGTGGAAGGAGGGCGACGAGGTGTACGTGCTCTCGCCGTGCGGGCGGTGCCGCGAGTTCATGCGGCAGGTGCACCCGGACAACATCCGCCACACCGACGTCATCCTGGGCGCGGACCTGGTGGTCAAGCTGGCCGACCTGCTGCCCTACGACACCTGGTTCAACAAGACACCGGGGTGAGTGGTTGGCCCGGCTATATCAGATCATACGTTCAGGCTGGAACAAGAAACGGGGCAATATGCCTAAAAAACGACGTGAGATCAAATCTTATAATGATCTGCCGCCTCAGGAAGAGATAGAGCTTGTCTTGTGGCTAGGATTCTTTGAGGATTCTGTAAACAATGCTCACATGCAGATAAAACGATGGGAGCAGACAAGAAACGCCTGGGATTTGCAGATGTTTTTTATTGCGGTGACATGTATGTATGACGCAATAAAATGCCTCGGTGGTTTCTTAACTAATGATGCCGAGATTTGGAAAATTCTGAAGGAGTTTAAAAGGAAAGTTGAAAAGTACAATCTTAAAAAACTGCGGAATGATATAGTTCATCCAAAGGACATATTCAAAAATCAAGATAGACAAGGAAATCCTCTACCCAAAAAATCCATTCTAATACTGGGCGCATATCTTGTAGATAAAGATGAATTCATCTTCGGAACACACAGTATAAAAGTATCCGAAGCCTTTGACGTGGTACGAACGTTGACGCAAGAATGGAGGACGGTGTTGGATAACCGCCTATCGGAATTCTACGAGACTAAAGAATTGGAGGGAATGATACCATTTACCCATTTGCGAAGCTCAGTGACAGTCCAGCCCTGACCTAATTTGGCCCCGAACCGCCCATCTGACGGCGGAGTTCCGCCAGCCGCCGCAGGACGGCCACCAGATGCCCACTGTTGATCACCATCGCCAGGTGCCCGCTGGAAAACCGTTCGGCGCGGGCGTGCGTGGTCAGCAGCTTGCGCAGAGTCCCCAGGTCGGCGGAGTCCAGGCGCGTGGGATCGTCCATGTACTCCTTGGCCGTCGCGGACCAGCCGCGCCAGTCGAACGGCTCGACGAAGCGGTTGGCATACAGCGCATCCACCAGCCCGCTGACAACCTCCCCATACACGTAAGGGTCCAGCATACTGACGTCCGTGTCCACCCGGTAGAGGGGTTCCGCCGGGTGCTCGATCAGCGGCAGGAAGGCCAGCACCGCGTCGATCTGCTGGGCGGTGGGCAGGGGTTCCTCGTTGGGGGAGCGGTTTGTTGGCGGCATGGTTGCCTCCTTATAATGCTTATGCCAGCGCGGCGATCTCGCGGGCGTGGTCCTGCTCGTGATAGCCGATCACGGCCACCATACGTTCCACCGTCTGCCGGCCCCACGGCGCGTTGATGGCCGTCTCCAACTCCGCTTCCGGCACCTCGGCAAAGACCGCCAGCAGGTCCCCCCGCAGCGACTCGCACTCCTGCCGCAGCGCCGCGAAGGTCATGGCCGCGCGGGCCGCCACCATCTCCTCGTTAAAGGCGTCGATGCCGCGATAGCCCTCCAGGCTGTAGACGTCGCCCCGCAGCAGCGCCCGCAGCGCCTCGACGGTGGCCGCTTCCCAGCCGTTGAGGTGGGCCAGCACGTCGCGCACGGACCAATCGGGCGATACCTCACGCGCCGGGTCGACGGCGTCCAGGGCAGCGCGCAGTTCGGCGCGGGCCTCGTGCAGCAGGGCGACCAGTTCGGGTTTGGTGGGCATGGGTACCTTTCTGTTCTTTCTTCAGTTGAGCGGGCCTACGCACTCAATGGCGAGAATGGTCTG
>DAOUEM010000112.1:0-6029 GCA_034430555.1 Anaerolineae bacterium
TTACGACTCAGCAGTTGCCAGGGCCACCTCCTCTCGTTCGGCGGGCGGGTCATCGTCAGTGGTTGGCTTAACCCGACCCAGCAGACCGGCCCGGCGTTTCTCCTTGAGGCGGTAGCTCTCCCCCTTGATGTTGAGGGTAGTCGAGTGGTGCAGCAGGCGGTCAAGAATGGCGGTGGCCAGCACGTGGTCGTTGAAGACCTCGCCCCAGTCCAGGAAGCTCTTGTTGCTGGTGACAATCAGGCTGCCGCGCTCGTAGCGGCGGACGACCAGGCGGAAGAACAGACTGGCTTCGGGATGGGTGAGCGGTAAGTAGCCCAACTCATCGAGGATGAGCAGCTTGGGATAGGTCAGTTGTTTGAGGGTACGCTCCAAGCGGTTTTCGTGCTGGGCGCGGGCCAGCCGGGTCATCAGGGTATCGAGCGTATGGAACAAGACCGAGAAGCCGGCTTCGGCGGCCTTGACGCCCAGGGCCACAGCCAGATGGGTCTTGCCCACGCCGGGCGGACCCAGGATGACCACGTTGTGGGCGCGCTCAACGAAGCTCAAGCCGGCCAGTTCGCGGACCTGGCGTCGGTCCAGGCTGGGCTGGAACTCGAAGTCGAACTGCTCCAGGGTCTTGACCCAGGGGAAACGAGACTGGCGCAGCCGGGTTTCGATGCCGCGCTGAAAGCGGCCCTGCCACTCGGCGCGCAGTGCTTCCGCCAGGAAGGTCTGGTAGTCCAGTTCCCGCTGCGCGGCTTGCTCACAGATGGCGTCGAGTTGGGCCTCGAGATGCTCCATCTTCAACTTGTCCAGTAAGATTGACAGGTCCATCATAGCAACTCCTGGTAGACATCCAGCGACCGCCGTTCGACCGGCACAGCCGCCTGCCACAACTGGCGATGATGGTCGGGGATCTGCACCCAGCCCTGGCAGGCGGCTTGCCGGGTATGACGGGCCACTAGGCGGCCCTCGGCGTAGACCCGCAGACGGTCATCCAGTCCAACGTGCACGCGCACGGTCTGGCCGATGAACGTGTCGGGCACGCTGTAGCGGTTGCCCCGGACGTCGACGTAGCCATCCCAACTCACCTGGCGGGGTTCGATGTAGGCGGTATCGTAGCGCACCGCCGGCAGCGGCTGCAGCGCCGCCCTTTCCCGCTGGAAGCGCACGGCGACCACTTCCTTGACCGTGCCCTGGCAGCGTTGGTCCGCTTCCTGGCGCAGCCACTGCTCGGCCAGCTGGTTGAGGTGTGCCCAGCTCTCAAAGCGGCGATAACGGACGAAGAAATGCTGCTTGACGTAGCCGACCATGCGCTCGGTCTTCCCCTTGGTGCGGGCCCGATATGGCCGGCAGGCGCGGGGCCAGAACCCGTAATGGTCGGCCAGGTCGATGAAGCGTGGATTGAACTGCGCAGGGCCGCCTGCCGGATGTGTCAGCACTGCTGTTTTCTGGTTATCGACCAGCACTTCTTCGGTGACCCCGCCCAGGTACTCGAAGCTGCGGACCAACCCCTCGTAGGTGTGTTCGGCGTCCTGGCTGTCGGTGCACCAGAAGTGGAACCGGCGCGAATAGCCCAACGTGTTGACGATGAACTGGACTTTGGTTGCGGTCTCGCCGATGACAGTGACCGTTTCCCCCCAGTCGGTTTGCAGTTGGCGGCCTGGCGGCGTCTCGAAGCGCACCGTGGCTTTGCTCTGCCGCTGCGCCCGCTGCGGCTGGATGTACTCGCGCAGGATGGTGATCCCGCCCTGGTAGCCCGCCGCCTGGAGTTCCCGCAGAATGACCACCGCGTTCCATACCCCTTCTGCCAGCAACTGGTCGACCTGGGCCTTGTACGGGTCCAGCTTGCTGCCGCGTCTGGCTCGTTCTCGTGCTGGTGCGCCGCCGCGGCGCAACGCCCGGCTAACCGTCTTGGCATGCACCCCTAGCTCGGCGGCGATGTCCTTGTGGTAGACGCCCCGCCCTTTCAGTGTTCTAATCACGATATAGTCCTCCTGACTGAGCATGCTGGCCCTCCACGATTGCTGTCGCGAAGGTCCATTGTATGCCTGGTTGGGGGGACTTTTTAACCCGGTGTTTTATGTACTTTTACCACCGATGCTGACAGAAGAACAAGTTATAGGTTTGCAGGAAGTCACAAGCCCAGGTTTCGCCGGCGTGATTCCTGATGAAGGTCGCCCAGTTCTGGCCAGCGTTGAGTGATGGCAAGCCTTTGCGAGCGCGGCGCATGTACTTTCTGACGGTGCCACGGCTGACAGTGAAGCCCAGCTTCAACAGCTCCCCCTGAATGCGTTCAGCGCGCCAGGTGCGATTGCTGACCGCCATGCGCTCGATGAGTTCGACGACCTTCGGGTCAAGCGGAGGTCGGCCCTGTCTGTTGCGTGATTTACGCCGCCAGATAAGCTTGAAACCCTGGCGGTGCCACCCGAGGAGTGTATCTGGTTTCACAATCAGCAGGGCGTGTCGCCAGGCTCGGATGCGGCTGGCAAGGAGAACCAGGATCTGCCGGTCGCGTTGGGTGAGTTTGGGGCGGTCAACCTGTCTTTGGAGGATCAGCAACTGCTGACGCAGGAACATGTTTTCGGCGATGAGTTCGGGTTTGCTGCGGTTCAGGTCGGCCAATGTGCCAACGATTTGACCTGAGCGAGCTGGTTTCGTCCATTGTTTGAAGCGAGACTCAAGACAGGCCACACCTTTTCGCATGGCCTGTCGTAGGCTGCCAAGTAGATTCCTTACATTCAATATTGATGTAGCCTTTGTGGGGGAGTAGATTAGCCAGTCGGTGTCGAAGTCCGGCCTGGAATTCTACCTGATTCTGACTTCAAAACCACCCGGATCGACTTTTTGACCCCCACAGGTCGTCAACCCAAAAGAACTCCCAGAAAACTGATCAATTGACTTGACACTGTGAACAAATATTGATACACTGTGAACGTTCACGGGAGCGCTCACGGGAGCGGTCACAATCAGCAGAGTTGAATATGTCAAAGCGTGTAACTATTCAAGATGTTGCTGCACAGGCCGGGGTCTCCTATCAGACAGTGTCACGGGTGATCAATAATCGACCTGATGTTGCCTCAGCGACTCGCCGTCGCGTTCAACAAGTGATTGACGAACTGGGATTCCGCCCCAGCAGCATTGCGCGTGGCATGGCCTCTGGTCGTAGTTACATCTTGGGAGTCATCAGCGCCAGTTTAGAATACTTCGGTCCGGCCAGAATGCTCATGGGGGTCGAAAAGCAAGCCAGCAAGCTGGGATACACGATCATTTTGAGAGCGATTCACGATCCCGACCATTTCGACATCGACGAACATCTTAGCTTTTTCCTCTCACAACGGGTGGATGGCATTATCTGGACGGCGGCAGATACAGCCGTTATTCGCAAAGCCATCCTCAAGAAGATTCCTCAACTTGAGTTTCCGGTCGTCTTCAACAATATTGAACCCCATCCTGACTTAAATGTCGTGGATTTTGACAGCTATGATGGTAGCCGGATGGCGACGGAGCACTTGATCGCGCAAGGGTGCCAGAGCATTGGACTCATTACGGGTCCGATGCAGTGGTGCGTTGCCCGGCAACGGTATCGTGGGTGGAAAGAGGCGCTCGAAGCGGCTGGTTACGCTGCGCCTGACGAACATGTCGTTGAGGGCGATTGGTCCGCTATCAGTGGTGAAAAGGGCATGGTCAAGCTGCTGGAGCAACAGCCCGAAATCGATGCGCTGTTTGCCAGCAACGATCCGATGGCGTTGGGCGCGATTAAAGCGGCAAAAAGGCTTGGACTGCGCGTGCCCGAAGATTTGGCGGTGGTGGGATACGACGATGTCCCGGAAGCGGATTTCTTCGCCCCGCCCCTGACAACGGTCCGGCATGATCTTGAAAGCCTGGCTGGTTTAGCTGTTAAAGAGATCGACCACATGATCGATACTGCGCGCAATGGTGAAGACAGCTACCGGCCTGGAACGCACTTACTTAAACCTGAGTTAATCATCCGAGAAAGTTCAATCAAAAGTCATAAGGCTGTCCAGAACAACCAACGATAAGCAAATATGCTTTCTACTCCGTACCAAAGCGATTCCTGCGGTCGTTGGAGTTGAGTTAATTAGAGGAGGTGCTGTGGGAGAAAGTCTGTATGCCTTAAGGCGCATGTAAAAAGCAAGGCATCGACGTGGTTAGACCTTTCAGAAAGGAAAACACAAAATGTCCAAGAGAGCATTAACCATCACTGCCATACTCGCCGCAGTGTTGATTCTGTCGGCGTTGCCCGTGACCCAGGCCCAGGATGAGCTTTCCGGCACGATCACGATCTGGGGCTGGACGGCGGCTATCCGTGACACAATCGAAGCGGCGGGGATCGTTGAGGGGTTCCAGGCCGAACACCCGAATGTCGAAGTTGAAATCGAGTACATCGCCGCTAACGACATGTACGTCAATTTACCGCTGGCCCTCACCGCTGGCGAGGGCGCGTGTGATGTCTGCCTGGTCGAAGACAGCCACCTGAGCCAGATGGTGTATCTCGGTGGATTGTTGGATCTCACTGACCGGGTTGAGCCATATCTCGATGTCATGAACGCCTACCGCTGGCCCAACGCTGAGCTGGACGGCAGCTACTATGCCCTGCCCTGGGATTCAGGCCCGGTGGTCATGTACTATCGCCGTGACGTCTTTGAAGCCGCGGGCCTTGCCTCTGAACCGGAAGAAGTCAGCGATCTGGTCTCCACCTGGGACGGCTATCTCGAAGTATGCCGGACCATCAAAGAAGAGACGGGTTTGTTCTGCTTCGCCAACAACAAGGCCAACAACTATGGCCGTTTATACGAGATGGTGCTCTGGTCGCGAGGGTTGGGTTATTACGATGCCGAGACCGGAGACGTTACTGTTGATAGCGAAGAGAATGTGGCGACTCTGGAAATGCTGGGCCAGTTCTGGGAAGAAGACCTGGTCTCAGATAACCTGGAGTGGACCGACCCCTGGTATGCCGAATTCGCTGAAATCCAGGCAGATGGTGGCGCGCCTGTCGCCTCGCTGGTTGAAGCCTCCTGGATGGAAATCTTCCTGAAGTCCTGGATCGCGCCCGGCACAGAAGGTCTGTGGGGCGTGGCATACATGCCGGCTTGGGCAGAGGGCGATGCCCGCGCGGCCAATGACGGCGGCTCAGCCTTCGTCATCCCTGCCCAGTCACAGAACCCTGACGCGGCATGGGCGTTTATCGAATACGCGCTCGCTCGCGATGAGAGCCAACTGGCGATGTTTGAGATCAGTGGTTTCATTCCCGCGTTGGAAACCACCTACGAGGACGATCTGTTCCACCAATCCGATTCCTATTTCGCCGACCAGGTCGCGCGCGAAGTTTACGCCGACGTGCTGCCCCAGATTCCGGCGGCAACCGTTTACGGGCCGAATTACCAGATGATGAACGGCGCCGTGTCCTTAGCTATCCAGCGTTACGCCGGTGGTGAGGTTTCGGCGGCAGAAGCGCTGCAAGACGCGGCAGCAGAGATCAGGGCCAACCTCGAGTAAGGCCACACGGCTACATACACTAAACGGTGAGGGGAGTGGGGCATGCTTCCCTCACCTTGCCTATTCACAGGAGGGGAACCTATGACTCAAAACACGGCGCTGATCGGGCCAAAAACCGTCGCTCGCCAATCGCGAAGAGGCAAGTGGCAACAACTCTGGCATGAGATTAAACGAAATCGCTGGGCTTACCTTTTTATCTCGCCGTTTTACATCCTATTCATTTTCTTCGGCCTCTTCCCGATTGGTTTCTCGGTCTTCCTGAGTTTTCAAAAATGGAACGGGCTACGGCCCATGGAGTACGTCGGCCTGAAAAACTTTGAATTTCTTTTTGGACCGGGAGGAAAGATTTTCTGGGATTCAGTCGGAAATGGCATCATTCTTTTCTTCATGTATGTGCCGATAATGACCTTCATGGCGATTGTCCTGGCCGTGCTTTTGAATTCAAAGCGCGTTCGGGGATTCCGCTTCTACCGCACCTTAAGTGATTGATCCCCAGTTACCTTATATGTAGTATCCTTGGTTATAGATGC
>DAOUEM010000113.1:0-23061 GCA_034430555.1 Anaerolineae bacterium
GCACGACCACCGCCAGCACTTCCAACATGACCATAAACAGATGCTGCCGGAAAAGCGGCCCGACGTGGTAGATGTAATTCGATGCGAGGTAAGCCAGACCGCTGACGACCGCAATCGCCCGGTATCGCTCCGCGCGGTACACGGCATAACCAATGGCCGCGGCCGTGATCAGGGTGCCGAGAAAACCCAACAACCGCCCGTACCAGTAGGCCGGTCCAAAAAGCCACACGAACGGCACGGCGATCACATGGAACAACGGCGGGTAGTTCGAGGAATAGAAGGGAAAGGTCTCGGTGTCCTGGTACGGCCAGCGAAACTGGCTGAACATGATCGTGTCGACCAGCTCGAAACCTTCGCCTTGATCGTAATCAAAGGGAAAAACGATCACGTTAACAGCGTAATAAACGTAGACGGCCAGGTACAGCAACAGTGCCGCCACCACCAACCCCAACAGAATCCGCCTGGCCAACGCCCAGCGGCCGGACAATTGGACCGGCGGAACGACCGGCAGCAGCGCGGCCAGACCCGATCCCAACGGGACCAGGCTCAACCCGGCCAGCACCATCAACACGCTGCCGGCCAGGGCCAGCGCCTGCCGCGGCCCGATACCGACCTGTCGATCGGCGGGCAGCAAGTCGTTGCCCAGGCGGTGCAGCAGCGCCGCCAGCGGATCGATGCTCAGCAGGCCGAGAGTCGCCAGCCCACCCAGCACCAGCAGAATCAGGCCAAGGTGTCGTTTGGTCAGGGCGAAATCATCACGCAGCATAGGAGCTGATCGCTTTCCAGACGATGGATTCAACAAACGGCGTCAGTATACCGCACCTGCTAACCACTGCCTGCCTTAAGTCGTCGTAGAGCACAAAATGAGGAGTGTTATCTACGCAACTCTTTGTCCCAACATGCGTATAGTATGTTAAGATAAACGAGCAAAAATTGCCGCTTTCAGGAGACGACCATGAGTGAAGACAAGGACATTCTCGACAGGCTGAGCGCTTCCTCAGAAAACGAGACTGATGACGATGCAACCCCTATCCCGGTGCGCATCGAGCGAGACCCCAAGGCAGTCGCCGAGGCTGCCTTACGCCGCGCGGAAGAAGAAGCCCGCCGGGGCCGCGATATCGTGCGCGAATACGAGGACAAATACTACCGTGAGGGCAGCGATACCGCGCGTAAACGCCGCCGGGCGGAAGAACTGGCGGCCAGCGGTTGGCAGGTCGGCAGCCAGAAGGCGGCGGAAGTCTTCCGCACCTACGACTGGCGTCCCAGCTCGCGGCCTATTCCTGATCTGAGCGACGACGAGCGCCTATGGGCAGCGTTAGCGCACGTCAGCGCCCTGGTAACCCTGGGCGTGGCCATCGTGACCAGCGGGATAGCCGTGCTGCTGATGATTTTTGTGCCGCTGGCCATCTACTTCCAGTGGCGCGACCGGTCCGACTTCGTGGCTTTCCACGCGCTGCAAGCCTTCGGGATGCAATTGCTGGGTACGGTGGGCTGGGTGGTACTGATGATCGTCGGGGTGCTTACGCTGTCGGTGGGGATCGTTATCTCGGCGCTGGCGAGTATTGTACTGGTCGGTATCCCGTTTCTGATCGTATTCGTCCTGCTGCTGATCGCCTTCATCCTGGTGATGCTGGCACTGCCCTTCGGGATGCTGGCTTTCTCGCTGATCGGCGCGTACCAGACCTACAACGGCAAGGACTACCGCTACCCCTTCATCGCCAGTTGGATCGACCGGCAGGTTTCCGGCGGCACGCTCACGCTGTAACAGCACACACACGCTCCAGATAACAAAAACAGGCGGCTCTTGGCAGGGCCGCCTGTCTGTGTTCAGTGGAGATGCCGGGAATCGAACCCGGGTCCGAAGAAGACGAAACCGCACGTCTACAAGCGTAGTTGACCATTTTGTTCTCGCCGTTGGCAGCTCCGGTCAACAGGATTCACCGCGGGCCAGCCGATGCTCTTAGCGTTTATTTATCGGCGTGATAAACGAGCACTCCGGCTTTAGTGACGCCCGCCAATCCCCCCGGCCAGAGACGGAGGGGGCAGACGGATTACCTCTTTAGGTAATCAGCTACGAGAATGGGCTCGCTTACGCGGCCATTGCCATAGCGGGTTGGTAAGTGCGGTTGGCACTTAATGTGGTGCGCCAGATTTACGAGTTAGCGCCGCTCGGCTTGCAGCACGATCCCTATCGTTCCCCGTCGAAGCCTGTCATCCCCTTTCAACCTTGTCTAGCAATGCCATTATACCATACACCCGGCCAAATCATATGGCAGATTGTTGTTATAAACCACAAGCCATCTACTGGAAGACGGGGTAAGATATGGGCATGATTCAGGCGCAAACCATCATCGTCAAGTTAGGCACCAGCACGCTGACCGGCGGCACCCGGCGTCTTTCCCGGCCCGATATGCTGGAGATCATCCGGCAGGTCGTGCTGCTCTGGCGGGACGGGCACCGCCTGGTGCTGGTCTCCTCCGGGGCTATGGCCGCGGGATCAGAAGCACTGGGCCACCCCAAGCTGCCTAACCATCTGCCCGCCAAGCAGATGCTTGCCTCGGTCGGCCAGGGTTACCTGGTGGAGGTCTACAGCACTCTGTTCGGCCTTTATGACGTGCATATCGGGCAGGTGCTGCTGACCCATGACGATTTCACCCACCGGACCCGCTACCTGAACGCGCGCAACACGATCAGCACGCTGCTGGACTATCACATCGTACCGGTGATTAACGAAAACGATACGGTCGCCGTGCAGGAGATCAAAGTTGGCGACAATGACAACCTGTCGGCGCATATCGCCGCGCTGCTCGACGCCGACCTGCTCATCTTGCTGACCGACCAGCACGGCCTGTACGACTGCGATCCCAACCTGCACGCGGAGGCTCAGCTCATCCGTCAGGTGGACGCCATCGACGACGGCATCTGGGCGCTGGCCGGTGATACTCACAACGGCCTGGCAACAGGCGGGATGCGCACCAAAATTCAGGCGGCGCAACTGGCTACGCGCAGCGGCACTCGAACCGTGATCGCGCACGGGCGCACACCCGATGTGCTGCCGCGACTGGTACGAGGCGACTCGCTGGGCACGACCTTTCTGCCGACCGTCGACCACCTGGAAAGCCGCAAACGCTGGCTGCTGGCCGAACGCCCCCAGGGCATTCTTGTCATCGACCGAGGCGCGGCGCGCGTCCTGCGCGGCAGCGGGGCCAGCCTGCTTCCGGTTGGTATCCGCCAGGTACAAGAGGAGTTTGAGCGGGGCGCGATCGTGGAGATCACGGAAGAACACGGGGCGGCATTGGCGCAGGGCCTGGTCAACTATACCAGCGCCGAACTGGGCCTCCTGTGCGGCCACCGCTCCCAGGAGATCACCGATTTGTTAGGCTATACCTACGGTGACGAGGCCGTTCACCGCGACAACATGGTCATGATCGAGCACAAGAATCTGACCGGCACCAGGGTAGGAGAAACACCGTGACGATAGACATGCACGCCCTCGGGCGGCAGGCCAAAGAAGCAGCCCGCCTGCTCCGTAATGCAGACACTGTGACCAAGAACGCGGCATTATGCGCCATGGCCGATGCCATCGACGCCGAGCAAGGTGTTATCCTGGCTGCCAACAGCGCCGACCTGGCCGATGGCGAAACAACCGGGCTGACGACCGCCCTGCTGGACCGCCTTAACCTGCACAAACGGCTGGCCGGCGTTACGGCAGATGTCCGGCGCGTGGCCGAGCTGCCCGATCCGGTGGGCGTCGAGTTCCAGGCCAGCACCCTGCCCAACGGCCTGAAAATCCGCAAACGCCGCGTCCCGATCGGCGTGCTGGGCGTGATCTACGAATCCAGGCCCAATGTGACCGTCGACGTGGCCTCACTCGCCCTCAAGACCGGCAACGCCGTCATCCTGCGTGGGGGCTCGGAAACGCTGCGCAGCAACATCGCCCTGGTCGACTGCATCCGCCAGGCGCTGACGACCTGCGACCTACCGGCAGATACCGTACAGTTGATCAGGGATACCGACCGGCGTTACGTGGGCGAACTGCTGCGTCTGAGCGACTATGTCGATATGATCATCCCACGCGGCGGTAATTCGCTGCACACGTTTTGCCGGGAGCACAGCACCATCCCGGTGATTACCGGCGGAATCGGCATCTGTCACCTCTACGTGGACGAGACAGCCGACCTGCCGGCCGCCGTGAACGTCATCCAAAATGCCAAGGTGCAGCGCCCCTCAGTGTGTAACGCCCTGGACACCGTGCTGGTCCAGGAATCGATCGCGGCGGTCTTTATTCCACAAGTCGTAGACCGCCTGACACAGGATGGCGTCGAATTCCATGTGGACGAAGCCGGTGCGGCGATTCTCAATGGCCAAAACAACGTCAAGCCGGCTGCCGCCGGCGATTGGGACATCGAATGGCTCGATCTGATCCTGGGGATTCGCGTCGTGCCGGACCTGACCGCCGCCATCGCCCACATTCAGACTCACGGCACCAGCCACTCGGATGGCATCTTGACGACCGAGCCAGCCGCCATGGAGCGCTTCGTCAACGAGATCGACTCGGCAGCCGTTTATGTCAATGCCTCCACCCGCTTCACGGATGGCAGCCAGTTGGGTCTGGGGGCCGAAATTGCCATCAGCACCCAGAAGCTGCACGCGCGCGGCCCGATGGGGTTGGAAGAATTGACCACCTACAAGTGGATCATCGAAGGGAATAACCACGTCCGTCCGTAGTGAGCCAGGGATGGTGGAGACAGCCCCAAATAGGCCGCCGTATTAAAAACACCTCTGAACTTATCCAGAGGTGTTTATTGGAAGGGTTACCCGCCATGCCGTGTGCTGCCCGTTTTGAACCTGCTTTCGCAGGTGGGTATCTACTGAAAACCTCAACCTTGGCCTAAGCCTAACGCTTTGCTTCTCAGATGATGACACCCTTTATTTCGAGTGTTGGCTCAAAACTGGGGTGCGGCATCACGGGCACAGCAGGTGAGCCATTTATACCAAATTAACTGCTGGCTGTCCAGATCAACTGGCCCTCCGCGGCGCGAAAACCCGGATTATTCGAACAACCGTGCGATCTCATCACGGGCTGGACGCGGCAGCACCTCTCCCTGGAACCGGACCGACGCCGGACCGTCGGTCACATAACCCAACCGGTATACGGCGATACCGGATTCCATCAGGGCGGCTTTGATGCCCGTTTCGTCTGCCGCCTGCACGGTCAGCAGCAGCGCGCCGGAGGCGATCGCGCCCAGGGGATCAAGCCCATAATGTGCGCACAGTTGCGCGCCTTCCGGGCAAAGGGGCCAGCTATCGATCGTCACTTCGATACCGTGATCGCTGGCTTCGGCCAGTTCCCAGAGCGCGGTCGCCAGGCCGCCTTCAGTTGGGTCATGCATACTGGTGACATTGCCGGCTGCCAGCGCGATCCGCGCATCACGCAGCACGCTGATACCGGGATCGGTCAGGTAGGCGGCAGCCCGTTCAACAAAGGCGGCGCCAAAACGCGGCAGCAATTCCGCGCGTTTCTCACGCGCGATGATCGCCGTCGCTTCGATCGGCACACCCTTGGTTAACAGGACCACATCATCCTGGCGGGCGCCGCCCGTCGTCACCAGCGCCTGTTTGTCGACTTCTCCCAGCAGCGTGCCGACCACAATGGCGCGGTCCAGGCCATACGTGATCTCGGTATGTCCACCGGCCAGCGTGATATCCAGGTCCGCGCAGGCCGCAACCAGTTGGTCAAAGATGCGTTCGGCCAGCCCTGCATCGGCCAGGCCACCGGGCAGCAGCACGGTAGCCAAAAACCAGCGCGGTGTCGCCCCGGTAGTGGCCAGATCGTTGGCATTCACCTGCACGGCGTACCATCCGATCGCATCGGTGGCAAATGTGATCGGGTCGGTCTTGGCGACCAGATAGCGGTCACCCATGTCGATCACGGTCGCATCTTCGCCCACACGCGGGCCAACCACCACGCGCGGGTCTTGTGGCAACCTGGCCAGGAAGGCGGCTAATAGATTCGCCGGCAATTTGCCGAGCGGCAGCGGCTCCGGTGGCATCGCAGTCATTCGTTTACCTCAATGACAAATCGTATAAACCTCGGCATCAGTCCATGTCCAGCACACATTCTACCCCTGCTCCCGGCCCCCATCCAGGGCAGCGGAAAGCGGTACACCCGCAGATCCGCCCAGATGATTCTTGTATTCCTATAATTGAGTGCAAAAGCCTGCTGTGGTAGAATCCACTATGGTCAGAGTATCATGGTGAGTGATGGTCGTGAGCGATTATGTCTGGAAAACCGCATTCTAAGGGAAAACCCCAGCAGGATACCGATCTTACCCAGGAACAAATCGTCTGGGAGCGCATTATGGTCAGGCACTCTTCGATATGGCGGCCCCCGACCGACGTCTACGAAACAGAAGGGGTGCTGGTCGTATTGATCGAGATTGCAGGGATGCGGGATGCCGATTTCAACATCGTGCTGCAAGGCCGACACCTGAAGGTCAGCGGGGTTCGACGCCAGACGGTCGCTTCTGAAACAACGGCCTTTCACCGGATGGAGATTCCGCGCGGCGAATTCCGCACCACCGTATACCTGCCCTGGAACATCCAACGCGATCAGGTCTCAGCGTCTTATCGGGATGGACTGCTGCGCATTGAATTGCCACAGGCCAACGCGCAGCAAATCCGCATCATTAATGTCAGTCCAGAGAACGAAGTGTAGTATAATTGAAACTTATGACAGACGATACGAACAATCCAAAAAACGAAGAGCAAGAAATCACACCACCCGTCCGGTATGACGAGGATGAGCAAGAACAGACCATCGATGTCAAGGCAGAACCGACCGAGGGTACGCTAGGGGACGACGACACCCTCGAAATCCCGGAAGAACTGCCTATCCTACCCCTGCGCGGTGTGGTAGTGTATCCCCATACCGCCGTCCCGCTGACGGTCGGCCAGCAGCGCTCCATCCGGCTGGTCGATGATGTTGTCGCCAAAGCGCGTATGATCGGGCTGGTGGCCGCCCATGATCCGGAAAACGAACTGCCCGGTCCCGGTGAGATTTACCAGGTAGGCACGATCGCGACCGTGCACCGCCTCTTCCGCGCGCCGGATGGCACCATCCGCCTCCTGGTACAGGGCCTGGCGCGCATCAATGTCGAGGAATACACCGCCACCGAACCGTACCTGATAGCCCGGGTATCGCCCTACCCGGAAGCCAGCGAGGAGAACATCGAAGTTGAGGCCTTGATGCGTACGGTAGTCGACCAGTTCACGCGGCTGGCAGAGTTGATCCCCAGCATACCGGGTGAACTCATTTCTTCAACGCTCAATCTCGATAATCCACTGCACCTGGTTTACGCTGTTGCCACCTACATCCGCATTGAGATGAAGGAAAGCCAGGAAATCCTGGAACTGCCGACCGTTACGGAAAAGCTGCACACCCTGTTGAGTCTGCTCAATAAGGAGTTGGAAGTCCTGGAACTGGGCCGCAAAATCCAAACTGAAGCCCAGTCCGAGATGGAGAAGGTCCAGCGAGAGTATTACCTGCGCGAGCAGCTCAAAGCCATCCAGCGTGAGTTGGGCGAGGCCGACGAGCAGCAGGTCGAGATCGAGGAATTCCGGGCCAAGATCGAGGAAGCAGGTATGCCCGAAGAGGCGGAAAAGGAAGCGCGTCGCGAGCTGGACCGCATGGCCAAGCTCCCCACGGCGGCGGCAGAATACGGCGTTATCCGCACCTATCTCGACTGGCTGGTCGATCTGCCCTGGAACAAGCGCACCGACGATATCCTCGATATCTCCCACGCGCGTGACGTGCTGGAAGCCGATCACTACGGCCTCGACGATATCAAAGCCCGCATTCTGGAGTTTCTGGCGGTGCGGAAGTTACGCGCCGACCGCGCCAGCGAGGGAGAGGATGAAGGCCAGGACGATGATGTGCGCCGCGACCGCGAAGGCGCGATCCTGTGTTTTGTCGGGCCGCCCGGCGTAGGCAAGACTTCGCTTGGCTCCTCGATCGCGCGGGCGATGGGACGCAAGTTCATCCGCATGAGTCTGGGCGGCGTGCGTGACGAGGCAGAGATCCGGGGCTTCCGCCGAACGTACATCGGGGCCATGCCAGGGCGGATCATCCAGACCTTGCGGCGGGGCGAAAGTCGCAATCCGGTCGTGATGCTGGACGAGGTGGACAAACTGGGCCGCGACTTCCGGGGGGACCCGGCTTCGGCTTTGTTAGAAGTGCTTGATCCGGAGCAGAATCACGAGTTCCGTGACCATTACATCGACGTTGCCTTCGACCTGTCCGAAGTCCTGTTCATCACCACCGCTAACGAACTGGAACCCATACCCAGCCCGCTGCGGGACCGGATGGAGATTATCACGCTCAGCGGGTACACTGAACAGGAGAAAGTGCAGATCGCGCTGCAATATCTGGTCCCGCGCCAGATACGGGAAAACGGACTGCGTAAGGCAGAAATTGCCTTCAGCGAGGGCGCCCTGTGCGAGATCATCCGCAATTACACACGAGAGGCGGGCGTACGTGAGTTAGAGCGGCAGATCGGGCGGGTGGCACGCAAGATCGCGACGAAGATTGCCGAAGCCGAACTGGTCGTCAGCAAGGGGGATTCTGCGGATGAAACCACTGAAGGCAAAGGTGATAACGGCGCTGCCGAATATATCATCGAAGAATCCACCGTGCGCGAACTGCTCGGTAAACCACGATTCGATTACCAGACCGAAATCGAAGACCGCACCGACCTGCCCGGTGTGGCGACCGGCCTGGCCTGGACGCCCATGGGCGGGGACGTCCTGTTTGTGGAAGCTGCCGCGATGACCGGTAGCAAAGGTTTCCAGCTCACCGGCCAACTGGGCGACGTCATGCAGGAAAGTGCGCGAGCCGCCCTCAGTTATGTCCGGTCGCGGGTGGCGCAGTTCGGAGTGCGGGAAGACTTTTTCGAGAAACACGACATTCACCTGCATGTGCCAGCCGGCGCCGTGCCCAAGGATGGGCCCTCCGCGGGCGTCACTATGGCAACCGCGCTGGCCTCGCTGCTCACCGGTCGCCCGGTACATTCCAACGTGGCGATGACGGGCGAGATTACCTTACGCGGGAAGGTATTGCCGGTGGGCGGTATCAAGGCAAAGGTCTTGGCCGCACACCGCGTTGGTATGGATACCGTCATCTTACCCGCCCGCAACGAACAAGACCTGGATGACCTGACCGACGAGGTGCGCGAATCGCTGCATTTTGTCCTGGTGAGCACCGTAGACGACGTATTGGACGCGGCCCTTATTGCGGCGGAAGAATCCAGGGTCGATGTCGAGTTAGCCGAGGATCAGGTGCCGGACCCGGCCTGATCGTCGCGCCAACACTTTTATGGTCGACACACTGCCTGTCGTCGGCTTGCCACATGGTGCAAGGTGGTGGTCGCGGCGGTGATTTGTTTTGGCGTGCTGCCACATTTTACAAGAATCAGGAGAGAGCAACCTTGCCTAGAGTAATGATCGTCGATGACGACCGGACAACAACTTCCCTGCTGGAAACGCTGCTCACCATGGACGGATTTGAAGTCTCTTTGGTAGCACGTGGCAGCGATGCTCTGGAATCAGCCCACCGCGACCGGCCGGACATTTTTCTGATAGACCATCATCTGAATGATATGGACGGCCCGGATGTCGTCCGGACACTACGCGCCGATCCGGTATTTGCCAACGCCCCGATCGTCATGGCCTCCGGCATGAATGTTGCAGATGAAGCCAAACGAGCGGGCGCCGATCTGTTCCTGGTTAAACCGCTTGAGCCGAGCACCCTGGCACAAACACTGTTCAGCTTGCTCTGATCACACCGGTCGGCGCGACCCGGGCTTGCCGTAAGGGCGAAGAGAGCCGCCAGTCTCTGGGGCGCTCACTCAGACCAGACGGCAGGTCCTCAACAACTTACAACCTAGTTTACGCAACGGAGAGAGGCCTCGTGGCCGCAAAAAAACGATCTGGACAAATGCAGTGGTTCCTAGTGGACCTGCATATACATACACCTGCTTCGGCCGATTACCAGGAGCACGATGTCGAATATCTCGATATCCTCCACAAAGCCGAAGCGCGCGATCTGGACCTCATTGCTTTTACCGACCATAATACGGTCGGTGGTTATAAGGCGATGACCGGCGATATCGAGAAATTGAGCTACCTGGAAGAACTGGACCGGGCCACGCCTGATGAACTGCATCGCCTGGCCGAGTATCGCCGCCTGCTGGACAAAATCACCGTCCTGCCGGGCTTTGAATTCACCGCAACCTTTGGGTTTCACATTTTGGGGGTATTTTCCCCTCAGACCACGATTCGGGAAATTGAGCATATCTTGTTGAGTCTGAACGTGCCGGCGTCGGTGCTGGAAGAAGGCACCTCCATCGTGGGCGCTTCGTCCGATGTGCTGACGGCGTACCAATTGATCAACCGGGCCGGCGGAATCGTGATTGCCGCGCATGCCAATTCAAACCACGGCGTCGCCATGCGCGGGTTTGATTTTGGGGGGCAGACCAAAATCGCCTACACGCAGGACCCGAATCTTCACGCTCTGGAAGTCACCGACCTCGAACGGCGGGGGCGCGGCTCCACGCAGCGCTTTTTTGACGGCAGCAAACCGGAATATCCGCGCCGGATGCGCTGTATCCAGGGCTCGGATGCCCACCGCATCAATGCCGACCTTTCTTCGAAACGCAACCAGAATCTGGGCGTCGGCGACCGCGTCACGGAGGTGCTGCTGCCCAAACCCACCTTCGAACACCTGATGGACATGTTCATGGGCAACGACTTCGCCCGAACGCGTGCTTATACCATCAATCGCAAACCGATCGATTTCATCCAGTCGGCGCGTGACCAGGGACCGAGCATCGTCCAGGCCTTCCATGAAAAAGCCACCCGGCGCGGCGGCATGCTGTACGCAGTGGTCGCCGACGTGTGTGCCATGACCAATACCAACGGCGGCGTCATTTACATCGGCTTAAGCCCCGAGCCCAAACAGGAGCCGGTCGGCGTGGGGCAGATCAAGACTACGATTGAGTCGATAGTCGCCGAAATCGAACAGCGAATCACGCCGCCGCTGGAAGTCGAGATCGACTCCCAGCAAACGCTGGGCAAAGCCATCGTACGGATCCAGGTCCCCAAGGGAGACGATCCGCCCTACGCCATCGACGAAAACAAGATTTACGTGCGCGACGAGGCGGAAACGTCGCTGGCTGTGCGAGATGAGATCGTGCGGCTGGTAGAACGCAGCAGTCAGAGTCAGGAAACCACGCCAGCGGAAGAAACAAGCGAGCCAGTACCGCAGGCGTCCCCGGAACCATCGGCCCATGATGCCGCCATCACCGCGCCCAAAACAGGCGTCGAGATCATCGGTACGGAGCAGCGCAAGGGCAAGCTCTACCATATGATGCGCGACCTGCGGAACGGCAACATCGTCAAAAATGTCACGCGCGCCTCGGCCCGGCGGCTGTGGCATTATGCCATCCTGGAGAAGGAAAAGAACCCGGTCACGCCGGAGCAGGTCACCTGGCAGGACAACGTCGGGCTGTGGAAACGCCACAAGCGTGGTGGAGCCACCCGCTACGACCTCGTGCAGAAGACGCCGGAAGGGCTGCGCGTGTACTACGGCGTCACCGACGACGGCATGCATGGCCCCTGGCAGACGTTTATCATCGAAGAGGACGAGGAATAAGTCTGCCGCCATCACCAGCGATCAGCGGCGGGGCGCTGTCTTGGGCAGGCCCCGCCGGGTTTTCCCCGGAGATCACTATGCGTGTGGCCATTCTCACCGTCAGCGACCGCAGCGCCCGTGGTGAACGCGGCGATACCAGCGGGCCGCTGATCGCCGCGGTGATGACAGAGGCGTGGCAACCTGTTGAAATCGCCCAGCAGACTATCGTGGCGGACGATCGCCAGACCATCGCCGAGGTCTTAACAACCTGGAGCGACTCCGGGCAAATCGATGTGATCCTGACGACCGGCGGCACTGGCTTCGCGCCGCGTGACGTCACGCCGGAAGCCACCCGGGCCGTGATCGACCGGGAAACGCCCGGCCTGGCAGAGGCCATGCGGGCCGCCAGCCTGGCCAAAACACCGCACGCCATGCTCAGCCGGGGCGTCTGCGGGATTCGCGGGCGCACCCTGATCGTCAACCTGCCGGGCAGCCCTAAAGCCGTCCGCGAGAATCTGGACGTTATCCTGCCGGTGCTGCCCCACGCCGTCGAACTGCTGCGGGAAGACCCGACCTCAGAAGAAGGGCACAGGTTCACCCCATGACGATCCACCACGATCGCCCCGCCCGCTGGGAATGGTTGGCGTTGGCCGCCATCTTGCTGCTGGCCGCCGCCCTCCGCCTGGGCGCGCCCGGTGTTTCCGAGTTTAAGCTGGACGAGGCGCACCTGAGCCAACTCGCGCTGGACACGGCACGCGGCCGTGACTTCCCGCTGTTGGGCATCGGCTCCTCGGTCGGCATTCCGAACATGCCGGTGAGCGTGTGGCTGTTTGCCCTGCCCTTCCTGCTGTCCTCCGATCCAACCATCGCCACGCTGTTCGTCGGCCTGCTCAACGTAATCGCGGTGGGCCTGACCTGGTGGCTGCCGCGCCGCTACTTCGGCCCCGGCGCGGCACTGGTGGCAGCGCTGTTATTTGCCGCCAGCCCCTGGGGCGTGATCTACAGCCGTAAAATCTGGGCGCAGAACCTGCTGCCGCCGTTCGTGCTCCTGACCGTAGGCAGCGGTCTGATCGGTTTACTGGAAGATTCCCGTCCGCACCGCTGGCGCTGGTTGATCGCCCATGCCCTGCTGTTGGCGATCACCGTGCAGATTCACTACGCAGCCATCGTGTTGATCCCGCTGACCGTGTGGATGCTGTGGTTGGGACGCCGTAATCTGTCGCGCCGCCTGTGGATCAGCATTAGCGTCGTCATGCTGGTCGGGATCGTGGGCGTAGCCGCGCTGCTGGTCGTGGTGGGGGATCGAGGCGTAGACTGGGGTGTGTTCGGGCAGGACGGTCTCGGCCTGACCACCGACGCGCTCTATCACTTTACGATCACCGTCAGCGGCAACGAAATCCATGCGCTGGCCGGGGCCAATGCCTTTCAGGATTACCTGAACTCGGTGCCGGATATCGTGCTGGCCCAGACCCTGTTCGGCTGGCTGGTCGTAGTCGCGGCCCTCGTGATGCTGGTCACAGCATGGCGAAGCCCTGGCCTGGGACGACGCATCCGGCTGGCTCTGGTGGCATGGCTGGTCCTACCGGTGGCCGTCTTTTCCGTTACCTGGACGCCGACCTTCCCCCACTATTTGATTCCGCTGATGCCCGCCGCGTTTATCATTTTCGGGGCGGGGACCGCGGCCTTGTGGCAGATGGTGCGCCGGCGCTCTCCGGCGCGGGCACGTCCGGCGGCCACGCTGCTGGCCGGACTGCTGCTCATCTTTGCCGCGATGCAGGCCTGGAACGTGACCGCACTTTACGCCTTCCTGGATGCCAACCCGACGCCCGGTGCTTTCGGCACGCCGCTGCACTACCTGCTGGAGGTTCGTGAAGCCGTCCTGGCCGAGCAGCCGGATGACGTGCTGATCGTCGGCTCCGGTGACGATCCTCGCTTCGACCAGGAAGCGGCGGTGTGGACCTTCCTGCTCAACGACGTACCGTCGGTCCGGCCATTGGATGCCGGACGCATGAGTATTGTTTCGCTCGAACATGACCTAACTGCCATCATCACCCCATCCGCTCCGTCAGACGATTGTGCCGGATTCTCATGGCTGGCATCAAATGAAACAGAAGGACAATTGTTTGACCTCAGATCGGGTGAAGGCCTGTATACCTTGTGCACTGTACCGCCCGTGGACTCAATGCCATCAGCCGGTAATGCATACGCCACATTTAGCAACGGCGCTCGGTTATATGCCAGCGTGCTGGACTCCGGTTCACCTGGCGAAAGCGTTCCAGGGGGGGTGGTATTATTCTGGTTCGCTGATGGTCCCCTACCCAACGACTACAACGTCTTCAACCACCTGCTGGATGCCGAGGGCAACCGCATCGGCCAGCGTGATGGGCCGCTGTGGCCGGGCCGCTACTGGCGCGCCAACGAGTTTGTCGCACACTACTTTTTTCTGCTGGAAGACGTCGACCTGGACGCCGTGGTGACGCTGCGCGTCGGCCTGTACGAGTTCATCGACGGCCAGCCGGTCAACCTGGATATCCTCGATACAGCCGGCAACCCTGCCGGTCAATGGGTGGATATCCCGGCGGCGGACATCCTGGTCACCGGCGATTAACCACGCCAACCCACACCGATCATCCAACCCAACAAGCTGAATAGACACGCCCTCATCCGGATATTGCCTCCACAGAACAGTTGACCCAGTGGTAACATGGAGCGTGCCGAAACAAAGGAGCGCAGGGCATGACCGCCACGAATGCACCGCATCGTACCTACTGGGGATTCTCCGGGCAGTTCTGGATACCGGTGGTCGGTACGCTGATTAACGCCACGGGCAGCGCACTCTTCTTTCCACTCATCTCACTGTAATTCGGATGCCGCTTCAACGTGACATCAGCCGACGTAGGGTGGGTTTTTTCGCTGTATGCCGCCGTCTCGCTGCCGAGCGGCGCTGCTGGCGGCGCGCTCACCGACCAATACCTGGCCCTGATTTCGCTGAACGCGGCGATAGAGGTGATCTTCCAGTTCCCGCTCACGACCTACATCGAGCGCTTCGACAACAACCTGATGCTGGCCCTGAGGGCCGCCTGTTATGCCATCGGCTTCGGATTGCTTGGATTTGTGGACATGATGTCGGGCTACGTGCTGGGCATGATCATCCTTACGGCCGGCGAGATGATCCTGGTGCCGGTCGCGCAGACCGTCGTCGCGGAGTTGGCGCCAGCCGACATGCGCGGGCGCTACATGGGTTTTTATGGCCTGGTCTGGGGCACCAGTTTTATGATCGGTCCGCTGGCCGGCGGCCAAATACTGGCGTTTGGCGGTGGCCTGTACCGGCGAGTCCTGTGGTACGCGTCGCTGGTCATCGGGTTGATCGGCGCGGTCGCCTTCCTGGTCCTGGGACGGTACCGCAAACGGCAGGCCGCGCACATCCGCTGGGCAGAGGTGATGGAACGTTATGGGCACACGTCCGATCCGGAAACCGCCCTGGCCGGCCTAGGCAGCCAAGGCACACCGGTCGTTGCCGGCGCGAAGGCAGAAGGCGGCTAACCCGCCCCACCACCGCCAAACACCAACGGGCATCACGACGGTTACCGACGGACGCCCGTTGTTGATACCGCTGCATGCGGAGCTGGCAGCGTCACACTTCTGCCGATTCGGAGGCCGCCTCAGCCGCCCATTGTCGAATGCTCTCAGGCAGCGGCAACTGGGGGATATCCGACGACTCGATGCGCTCCAGCCGCCGCTGGGCGCGCTTCAACCAGCGGATACGCTCGTCGTTGGGCACCAGCCCATCCGCTTCTTCCAACACCATCACCGCCAGCCCGACCCGCGATACATCATCCATCAACATCCGACCCAGCACGTCCAGGTAACGCACCTGCCAGATCACTTCTTCGGCCCGGTATGCCAGATCGAGCGCCTGGCGATAGTAGCGCATCATGGCCTCACGGTCGCCCCGCGCCTGAGCGGTAAAAGCCAGGTTGGCAAGCTGGCGTTCCTGCTCCTCGACATCACCAAGCTGAGCGGCAATCACTGCTGCCTGTCTGTGATAACCTTCCGCCTCCTGCCATTGTCCCATACGCCCGAAAACCGTGCCCAGGTTACCCAGAACCCGGCCCTGGTATGCCAGCCGCTCTTCCCGCTCAAATACACCCAGGGCCTTGGTCAGCATGGTGACCGCCTGCGTGAAGTCCTCACGATCCAGGTGGGCGTTGCCCAGCTTGGTCTGGACAATGCCCAGGCTCAACTCGTCGCCGGTGGCCTGTAGAGTCTCAATCGCGTTCACGTAGGTGGCAATAGCATTATCCAGCTCGCCGATTTCCAACTGCACGTCGCCCAGCAAGGCCAGCAGATGTCCGTGCCGCGCCGGATCGGACATCTGAGCGGCCAGGTTTTCGGCGCGTGACGCATAGACGATGGCCTTGTCCTGGTCACCGTCATCAAGGCTGATCCCGGCCAGCCCTTCCAGCGCCAGCAGCATACCCTCAGCGTCGTCAACATCCTCGTAAATGACCAGCGCTTCGGCAAATGCCTCCTGCGCTTCGTCGGGCCGATCTTCGTCCAGCAGGCGCTGCCCGAGCAAGTTGAGGGCCTGGGCAGCATCGTCCATGCGCCCGCTATCACGCGCCTCGTCAGCAGCAGCCAACAGATCGCCCACATCCTCCCCGTACCAGCCAGCCTCTTCTGCCTCGATAAATTCATCGTCAGGCGAGACCGCTTCATCCCTCACCCAGGAGGCGAAGGAGAATGGCTCGGCAGCCGCCGGTTCCTCAGGCTCCCTGCTCGGGAGAGCCGATTCAACAGGTTCATCTTCGGAGGTTAGGAAAGCGTCGAACGCTAAAGGCTGTAAGGGTTCTGACTCCGGCAGCGGTCCGGCATCAGCCTCACGTTCGTCATATGGCTCGAGGGGCATGGTGTCATACTTACCATCGATGGGGGGGGGAGCGCCAACGATCACGTCTGCCTCAGGCTGGACCAGTTCCTCTGCCGGAAAAGGCAGTTCTTCTTCGGCGAAGAGTGCCATCTGCGACATCGCGTCGTGCCCCGGGATTTCCTCTTCCGTCGGAACGCGCTCCGGAGTTTCACCGACCAGACGCGCCAACTCACGCAGTTCGTAGCCATACCCGCCGGTGTGACCAAAAGTTGTTTGCAGCACCAGGGCCAGACGCCGGACGGTTTCCAGGTCATATTTGGCGGCGGCATGGTGGGCCAGGCCCATCATATTGCGCATCTCCGCGATAAGCTGGCTGCGGGCTTCTCGCGAATCACCGGCGTGCTGCTCTGCATAGTCTAATATGCCCTGCCACACACGATCGAGGGTTGACTCCAGACGGCCGGTATCGCGCAGCCAATCGCGTGCAAAGCGCCGGATCAACGAATGCACACGATAGCTTCGAACCACTTCAGGAGAAGGCAGACGCTGCACCAGGCCACGCGCCACCAGCATATCCATTACGCGCACTACGGTTTCTTCTGGCGAGAGCTGGAGGGTTTCTAACAGTGTACCAGACGCCGTACCGGCAAAAGTGGAGCCAATCGTCAGCAGCATTCCCTGCAAGGCATCCGGCAGGTGGTGGAAGATACTGTTCAAGCCCAGCATCGCGCCCGGCAAACCAGCAGTTGTCGTCAGCGATCCCAGGAACTCGCCCGGCGTCTGGCCGGTAACGCGTACGTGCCGGGCGGCCAGAGTGATCACCAGCGGCTGCCCACCTAACGCATTGCAGATGCCCCGGATGTCGGCCCGAACCAGCCTGGATACCTGATCGTCGGCGGTGGCCTGAATGAACAGTTCGACGGCGTCATCATCATCCAAGGGCGCGATCTCGAACGGCATCCAGGGACCAGGCCCGCCTTCTTCATTGGTCATTATCACAGGAATGCCCGGCACGACCTTCCGCACAAAATCACGCGCCACTTCCAGGTCCAGCCGCCCGTCCAATACGATCGTAGGCTTGCTGTCACGTGCCAGCAGGGCTTTGATGGCATCCATCTCCTGGTCAGGATGAGCGTTGTCGCTAAGGATACGGTTACCATAGGCGCGGCCCAAGCGGGCGATTAACTGCGGCAGCGAGTCGTTGTCCACCGACCACCACAGAACGCCTCCCGGCAACGTCGTAAAAGCAGCCGACAGGGTGGCGGCCAGAGCCGACTTTCCCAAGCCGTCCGGCCCATGTAGCAGTACCGCCGCCCCGGCCCGTATCTGGCTATAAATCTGCCCCAGTTCACGGTTGCGGCCGATGATTTGCGGCGGAGGCATAACCGGTAAGCGTTGCGTCTCGTGAATTGGCGCTTCTAATGGCGTAAAATGTTCCATTTTCAGGCACCCCATCTTGATGACCACAAACCCGCAGGCAACACTGATCGCAGTATAACAGATTGGCTTAGTTAGGAAAAAACGGGCAGTATCCCCCACCGCCCCCAAAAAACCTGCCGCCGCGTGGACCTTACAAATGTGACGTGCAACTCTGGCCCGAGGCGGTAAAATATAAAGGTTGCCACAGCGGATTGTCGGCGCGACGGCATAGACCGCCAGCAACGGAGGAAAACCAAATGCCCGATCTTTACGAATCCACACGCGAAGCCTGGGAAGATATCTGGGACGAGGCCAGCGTCGAGGTCGAACTGCAAACGCTCGTTTACCCGCGTGCGCGGAAAGCCATCGAAACCTACACGCGCCACTTGCCGCGGGAAGACTTCATCCTGGAAGCGGGCTGCGGATTATCGTCGGTGGTTATCCACCTTCGCCGGTGCGGCTTCCAGGTCATCGGGCTAGATTACGCCCTCAATGCGCTGCGAAAGGCACGGGCTTACGAACCCGCGCTTCCGTTACAAGCCGGCGACGTGCACGCCCTACCCTATGCCGCCGGCTCGCTGGGCGCTTACCTGTCCTTCGGCGTCCTGGAGCATTTTGAGCAGGGTATGCAGCCTGCCCTCCGGGAAGCGGCCCGAGTCTTGAAGCCGGGCGGAATCCTGGTGCTGACCATCCCCTATCCCAACGTCGTGTGGAAACTCATCCAGTGGCGACGCCGACGACAAGACGCCGGCGTCCTCACCGACGAGACTTTCTACGAAAGCACCTATACCCAGCACGACTTGATACGCGAAGGCACGACGGCCGGCTTTGAGATCGTGGAGGTCCTGCCGACCAGCCACGATTTCACGCTGTGGGGATTGGGTGGGCCATTTCAGGGCAGGTCGTACTACCAGACCACGCCATTGGCCCGCCAGTTAGGCCGCGTGCTGCGTGTGATCGCGCCCTGGTCGTTCTGTTTTTCCACCATGCTCATTGGGCAGAAAAAATAATGCAAGGCAGGGTTGTTCAAACCGCTGCCCTGCGCTGGTTTTACTCCTTCATCAGGCCGTTCAAGCTCAGGCAACCATCGCCCGCAGCCGCCGAATGCGCTCCTGGGTATCCGGATGGGTGCGGAACAAGCTTCCCAGGCCAGCCGCAGGACCACGCAGCGGGTTGATGATGAACAACTGGGCCGTGGCCGGATTGACCTGCATCGGCTGGGTGTGCTCGGCGTAAGCCTCCATCTTTTCCAGGGCAGAGGCCAAAGGCAGCGGGTTCCCCAGGATACGAGCCCCGCCTTCATCCGCTCCATATTCGCGCGAACGGGAGATCGCCAAACGAATGATCAAGGCGGCGATGGGAGCCAGGATGATCATGACCAGGCCAAGCAGCAATTCCAGGCCGCCGCTGTCCCGGCGACGGCCGCGCATCCCGCCGAAAAACAGCGACCACTGCCCCATCTGAGCCAGCATCGTGATGGCGCCCGCCAGGATAGCCGCAATGCCGGCGATCAACGTGTCGCGGTTTTTGATGTGCGCCATTTCGTGGGCCAGCACACCGGCCAACTCCTCCCGGGAAAGCATTCGCATGATGCCGGTCGTGACGGCGACGGCGCTGTGATCAGAGGTCCGGCCCGTGGCAAAGGCGTTGGGCGCTTCCGCCGGGATGAGGTAAACGCGCGGCTTGGGCAGGTTGGCCTGCCTCGCCAGCCTGTCGACGATCTGGTGCAATTCGGGCGCTTCCGCCGGGCTGACTTCCCTGGCCCCGTTCATCCGTAAGGCCAGGCTGTCCGAGAACCACCAGGCTCCCAGGTTCAGGACCACGGCAAAACCAAAGGCAAAAACCATGCCTGACTGCCCCCCTAGCGACCAGCCGATGAGCACAAACAACACGGTCAGTGCCGCCATCAACATCATAGTTTTGGCTGTATTTTCCATGTGGACCAAGTTCCTTTACGTCCAATTTACATTACCCTTGATACCCATTTTCGCAGCGATTTGTGTATAGAACCTTAACAGAACGTAAAAGATACATATAAAAACGGCGCGCCTGGCAGCAGGTCACGCCGCTGTAATCACCGTTAAATCCCCCCGCCACTAATATCAGGAAGTGTCTTCCACCGGGCAGACGGTCATCTCGGACACTACGTCGGCAGCCACCCAGCCTCGAAACTCGCCGCCGGTCAACGAAAAATCAACGAGGAACCACAAGCGCCCGTTGGCATCACGGGTGATTCTAACCACGGCCATCACCGTGTTTTCCGGCGCAGCCACGACCCGGTCGGCACTGACCGAGGGTTGGCGGCGCACATTAACCCCGCTTTCGTTTTCCACGAACACCCAGCACAACTGCGGGGGCGTCGGCGTCAAGGTAATGGTCGGGGAAGGGGTGATGGTCGCGGTAAACGTCGCGGTCGGCGTCGCGGTCGGCGTAAAGGTCGGCGTATCGGAAACAGTCGGCGTGGGCGTTGTTGTCGGGGTTGGGGTATTGGTCAACGTCGGCGTGCGGGATGACGTAACCGTAGCGGAAGCAGTCTCGGTGGCTGTTGGAGTAGGCGTGGATGTGGCCGTACAGGTCGGCGTGCTGGTGGGCGACATCGTTGGCGTTGGCGTCGATGTCGGAGCGGCATAGGTGGCAATGATGGCAGTCTGAGTCGCTATCAGGGCATCCAACCCGGCAACCTGTGTGCCATGCTCGGCTGCCTGCGCCGTCACCACACTTTGCCAGCGATCGCGCTGCCCGGCCGCCGCTGAAGCGTCCGCAGTCGCCAGCGCGGCCAATGTGCCGTACGACGCCGCCATCGTCGACAGGTCGTCGGACTGCCCAACGATCACCCGGTCCAGATCGGTAAGTTCGGTCGCGAAGCCTGCTACCTGCATGGTGACCGTGGCCACCAAGGAGTCGCGGGCAGCCTCAGCGCTACTTAACACGCCCGCCTGGGCGGTGAGAGAGGCACTCAAGGCAGCCACTTCGGTGGCATTTTGGGCAGCCGCCACCGTCCCGGCAGCCTGCCAGCCCGACAATTCGTTGGCGAAATTCAAGGCCGCCTCGGTGGCCGTAGCCACCAGGATTTCTCGCTCGGCGACCGCGGTAGACAAATCACGTCTGCCGGCATCAATGGTCGCCACCTGGATCGCCAGATCGGTCGCGGCAATCGCTTCCACCTCCGACACAGCATCGACGCGGATGGTCGCTTCTATGGCCCGGGCGGTGCCAACCGCCTCCTGTACGGCGCGCGCCTGCACGGTCGCGCCAGCACTCAATAAGGCGTTTTGCGTGGCGATAGCATTGTCAGGCCAAGCAGTGAGGGTTACACGGGCAGTATCGGACCAGTCTTCGACAGCGAGCAGCGCATCAGCCTGTACCGTATAATCTTCGGCCTGCGCCGTCAAAGCCTCAGCCTGCGCCGTCAGCGTCATAGGAATGCTGTTATCGGTACAGGCAGCAGCCAGCAGCAACAGCATCAACGGCACGGCGCTGCGCGCAGCGGCATGAGACATGGTGGTCTCCTTGTGAGCAGGCAGAATCCCCCGAGGCGCTACCCACTTTAGACCGGAATCGGCAAAAAGACAAGGATACTCTTAAGGCATACCCGACCCGACTCAAGCCTTTCGCCAGCTGACAACCTCACCCCGCCTGATCCGCTCAATACACCCATCGCGCTCCAGCCAGTCCACGTGACCGAGCGCCTCACTCAGCGCCAGGAATTTCTCCGGCTCCGGCACATGCGCGAACATCTTTTCCGTGATCTGCCAAAGCGTGAGCGGTTGATCCCCCAGCAAAGCCAGGATGCGATCGGCTCGCTCCCGATGAAAAGCCAGCCGCTGCGCCACCAATGCCGGCACATCGGTGACCGGCTCACCATGACCGCCATAGGCAATACGTGGCGCCAGGTCGGCGACGCGCTGCAACTGCGCCAGGTACTCCAGGAGACGGCGGGGACGCCGCTGGCCCGGTTCCGGCGGCTCGGCCAAGGCATTGGAGCTGACATCCCGCAGCAAGTGATCGGAAGCCAGCAGCACGCCACCGGACGGCTCGAATAAACCGATCAGGTCACCGGCATGGCCGGGCAAATGCAGAACGGACCACGGCTTACCCAATAGATCGACCGTGTCGCCGTCTTCAAGCTGCCGAGAAACGGGCGTTGGCCGGTTGCTCAATGAAGCAAACCAGATGAACAACTGCCCGGTCAGATCCAGCACGGCCTGCGGCGCCCCACCCTCTCGCCAGATGCTGACGCTCCACTCACACAGGTGATCCCGGGCCTCGCCGGGCTGCTCCACATACGGCACACACCGGGGATGGCACCACACCTCCGCCCCACTGACCTCCACCAGCCGGTCGACCAGACCGATATGGTCGGTGTGATGATGGGTGATGATCAGGCGGCCCAGGTCAGCAGGCGACATATCCAGCGCCGCCATGCCCTCAACCAATGCCTGAAAGGATTCCTCGCTGTTGACACCCGTGTCGATCAGGGTCGGCGTCTCATCCAGCGCCAGGTAGGTATTGATGCGCCCGATGGGAAAGGGTGTCGGCAGGGGCAGCGCGTACAACCCTGGAATCTCGGTCGCTATTGGTGCGTTCATTCTTCCTCTGCTGGCCGGCTGCGGACCAGGATTGTCCAGTCCCCCTTCTGAGTAACCTTACCATCCTGGTTTATCACTTTTACATCCAGCACCACCTTGCCGCCGCCTAACCGCTTCATCGGCTTCGTGTCTGTCACGGTAATGGCGCAGTGAATGGTGTCACCTAGGTAGATGGGCAGGCTGTATTTCCATTCCATGCTCAGGAAGGCCATCACCGTGCCCTCCAGAAAGCCCAGTTGATAACTCAGACCGGTGGCGATGCTGAAGCCCAGCGCGCCATGCGCTACTCGCTGACCGAATTCGGTCTGAGCGGCGAACTCAGCGTTGGTGTGCAGCGGGTTATAGTCGCCTGAGAGACCGGCGAAATAAACGACGTCGGCTTCGGTGATCGTCCGTCCACGGGTGGTCAGTGACTGCCCGATCACCATGTCTTCGAAATATAAACCGGTTGGCATGGTAATAACCTGTCTCCAGCAGAATTAATGGTCCATAGT
>DAOUEM010000114.1:0-3020 GCA_034430555.1 Anaerolineae bacterium
AGCCATAACAGGCGGTATTACGCGACAAGTTGGCGCAGTTGGTGCCCGTCTCGGCCAGGGCGCGCACCACCAGCTGCGGACAGGTTTCGCCGCCCTGCGCCTGGACAGGGATGGGGGAGGGGGCAATGACGGTAGTGAAAAATAGTAAAGCCGTAATCAAGAGTGGTAAACGGTTTTTCATTTTTTAATCCCCCTTGATAAAACCTTGCTCACAATACACGGAGCATTAGGGCAAAATTGTGCGAGCAAAGCAACGAGTGGTTGATAACATTAGTCATGACTAAATCTTATAGGTTTCTAATAATTATACATGATACACTTCACTTTCATATAATAGATTGAGTGAATTCGTGTGGCAAATCTCCATCCTCAGTGTAATATCCTTCTCAACTAATAATATTTCAGGTTATGAGAAGAGCAGTCCATGCTCATCCTTTTCCCTGCGGATGTGGTATTAACCTGACGAAGAATTTTGAGAGACGTTAAACAATGGAACTTATCGAATACATCCGCCTGTTTCGCAAGTGGTGGTGGTTGTTTATCATTGCCGCACTTCTGGCCAGCGGTATTGCCTACCTGACACGCAGCCGCGCTCCTGTGATCTACCAGGCCCGGGTGATGCTTTCTGTAGGCGGGTATATCCAGTCGCCTAACCCTAACACTTCACAAATCAATGCGGGTGAGCAATTGGCTGAGACATACGCCGTGCTCGCCAAAACGTATGATGTGATGGAAGCAGCCATTGAGGCCGGCGATTTCTCCTTAACGCCCGAAGATTTGCAAGAAACAATCACTACAAGAGTCATCACCGGAACCTCTCTGCTGCAACTATCAGTTGAACACTTCGATCCGGTGCTGGTGGTTGAACTGGCGAACGAGGTGGCTCAACAGCTCATGCTCAACAGCCCTAGCAATCTCACGCCCGAGCAACAAGCACAAGTAGACCTGGCAAACGCCGAAATCGAGTTGCTGGCGGCCCAGCTACAGGACCTCCGTGAAGAACGGCAACTGGTCGAACAGTTGTTAACGGATCCAGTTGATGAATTCCAGGAGCTACAGTTACAAGAACGGCGGCGAGAGCTATTTTCTCAAATCAATCAAGCTTCGTCGAATCTGGCTGGATTTTCCTCGACAGTGGCCCAGTTACAATCTCGATCCAACTCGATAGATATCATGGAACGTGCCCGCACAGCCCTCCCCGCAAATGAAATTGGCGTATTAAGTGCTACACTTATGGGTGCAATGATCGGGTTAACCCTGGCAGGCGGTACTGTGTTACTGATCGAGTATTTCGATGACACACTCAAAACTGCAGAAACAGCCGCTCAAACCTTGAAGGTGCCTATTTTAGGTGTGATTGCCAAATTTGGGAAATCGAGAACTGACTACAACCAACAACTGATCGTCTATACAGACCCTAGTTCACCGGTAGCAGAAGCATACCGAGCTTTGCGAACTAACCTGGTTTTTGCCGCAGAACGTAACAAGCATAAAGTCTATGTCATTACCAGCCCGGGGCCGGAAGAAGGTAAAAGCGTAACGACGGCCAACTTGGCCGTAGCAATGGCCGCCGCCGGTATGCGAGTATTGTTGATCGATGCCGACCTGCGCCGCCCAAAGCAGCATCATTTCTTCAACTTGCCCAATAGACTGGGTTTGACTACTCTTCTTTCTGCCGAGCCTCTAAATGGTGAAGACCTGCCAGAAGAAGCTTTACGCCTTTCTAATGACTGCCGGCAATGTATCCAGGATACTGTAATACCACGGCTAAAGGTTATCACCAGCGGGTTTATTCCCTCCAACCCAACAGAAACCTTGGGTACGGTAATTATGCAACGTTGGGTTGAACGGTTCAGATCATCTGAACAAATTGACATCGTGCTTTTTGATAGCCCACCGGCCCTGGTCGTCTCCGACAGCGCCGTGCTGGCAGTAGCAACGAACGCTGCCGTTGTGCTGGTTCTCGATGCCGGCAAGACGCACCGCAAAGCCGCATTACGGGCCAAAGAGCAATTTTTGCAGCTTGAACTGGAAGTAACAGGCGCTGTCCTCAACCAGATCGATATGCGCGATCTCAGCCATGACTATGGGTACAACTACTACTACTATAGCGAAGAGAGCACATCAAAGGGCCGCAATAGCCGGCTCGGTTCTAACTAGACAGGCAATGGGGCATCTCAGAATCCCAGGCGGGAAACGGCTGAAAAGGAAGAGTAAAACCAGGTAATTGGGGGGAGTCTATGGGTAGGAAATTATTGGAGGTTGCGCAGCGCTACCACCTGAAACGGTTCGTGGTCTGGGCCGTCCTGGACAGCCTGACGATGTGGACGGCCTATACGGTGACCTACTTCGCGCGGATCACGGTTACCCGCGAGGAATACCTCCAGAGCCTCGGCTTTATAGTATTCTGTTTCGTGGTGATACTGGCCTCGCTGTATCTCTTTGGCGTGTACTATCGTATCTGGACGCGGACCAGCGGCCACGGCGTTACCGTGATCGTGTACGCGGTCGCGGTCGTCACTCCGCTGTTGGTGGTGATCGACATCTGGATGGGCGACCCGCGCCCGCTGCCTGTCAGCGTGGTGCTGATCGGCAATGCCCTGTCGATCACCGGCTTCGTCGCCTTCCGCTTCCGCTCGCGGCTGGTGAGCGGCTTGTCCTGGCGCTGGCGGGTGATCTGGTTCCTGGAATTCCCGGAGGAAACGCCGGTCGAGCGGGTGCTCATCGTCGGGGCCGAGGAGTCGGGGCAAATGTTTGCCTGGCGGCTCAAATACCGCTGGTCCGACAGCGAGCGCAATAAGTACAAGGTGATCGGCTTCGTCGACGATGACCCGGACAAACACGGCCTGTACGTGGAAGGCTCACGCGTGCTGGGCCGGCGGTCCGATATCCCTCGGCTGGCGGATATTCACCGCATCGACCTGATCATCCTGGCGGTTCATAACATCCCCGGCCCGGAGTTCCGCGCTATTCTGGCTTACTGCGAGGCCACCCGCGCCCGGATCAAGGTGGTGCCGGAC
>DAOUEM010000115.1:0-7782 GCA_034430555.1 Anaerolineae bacterium
GAGACCAGTCCCATCACCAGGCCGAGCAGGCCGCTGATGGCCATTGCCACGATGATAGCCACCCCGAAGGACAGCCCCAGGTGTTTGACCCCAATGGCTACCATGTAACAGCCGGTACCGAAAAACAGCGCATGTCCGAAGGAAATCACGCCTGTGAACCCAAACATCAAATTGTAGCTGATCGCCAGGATCGCCAGGATGTATACCTGGGCTACCACGCTCTGCCAGAAGGACGATTCGCCAGCATCGCGGGCGCGGACCGGCGTCGGCGTGGAACCGGTCAGCCAGCCCACCACAAACGGGAAGAGGATCATCAGGCCCAGCAGGATCAGCAGCCGTCCATGCTCGGCCAGGTACAGGCGCGCGCGCGCCGCGAGGGTGAGTGTGCTCGAAGGCTGCATCCTTACTCCTCCCGTCCAAACAGGCCGCTCGGTTGAATCAACAGGACAAGGACCATCACGGCCAGGATGGAGAGTTCCGCCAGCACGGGCGCCTTAAAGTACTCCAGTGAGACCAGCTCGGCGATGGCGCGGGTCAGGCCGACCATGACGCTGGCAATCGCCGTGCCCTCGTAACTGCCCAGCCCGCCGATGATGACGACGATAATCGCCGCCAGCAGGAACTCGTCGCCCATGTCGATGAAGCTCCCGCGGAAAGGTGTCACCACGAAACCGCCCAGCGTGGCCACGATGGTGCCCACGATAAAGACCAGCGTGAATACATTACGCACGTTGATACCCAATGCCTGGACCATCTCGCTGTCTTCCAACCCGGCGCGGATGATGATGCCGATCCGCGTGAAGCGCAGCAGCAGCAGCACGCCGATCATCATCGCGATACCCATGCCGATGATAAACAACCGGTAGACGGCGAAAGAATGGCTGAACAGTTCGAAGGATCCGCTGAGGAAGGGGGGTATCGGGGAAGGCGGTTTGGCGGCCGATCCCCAGCCGGGTATGAGAATCACCACTTCCCGAATGACTGCCGAGAGGCCAAAAGTCAGCAGCAGCGTGAACACCGGCCGCTGGTAGAGTGGGCGGATCAGGCCGATCTCGGCGACCGCTCCCAAGATGATGCCCGTCAGGATGGACGCGCCGATGCCCGCCAGAAAGGCGATGTTGGTCGGCACAGTGGCCGGCAGCCCGACGTAAACGGTCACGCCGACATAGGCGCCCAGCATAAAAAAGCCCCCCTGGGCGAAGTTCAGCACATCCAGCAGGCCAAAGATGATCGAGAAGCCAGCCGCGACCATGAAGATCAACATGCCTTGCAGCAGGCCGGAAAACCCGGTGACGATGGTCAACTCAAAACCGAAATCAAGCAGGCTGTAGAGGAACAGCACGCCGAGATAGGCGAATACGAACAGCCAGCTGCGATTCTGTCGTGAAGCCAGGATTGCTTGCATGGCTCTTCTCCTCTCAGGCCGCGCCCAGGTAGCGGTGGATCAGCGCCCTGTCGCTTACCAGGTCGGTCATCTGGCCGCTGTGCACGGAGCGCCCCTCGTCGATGATCACGTAGCGGTCGGCGAGCTGGCTCGCCATGCGGAAGTTCTGCTCCACCAACAGCACGGTAGTCTGGGCGCTTAACTCGCGGATGGCCTTCATCATCTGCTCGATGAGGACCGGGGCCAGTCCCTCGCTCGGCTCGTCGATCAGCAGCAGGCGGTTGTCCGGGACCAGGGCGCGGGCGATGGTCAGCATTTGCTGCTGCCCGCCGGAGAGATGGCCGCCGCTCAGGTTGTAGAGGCGTTTGAGGTCTGGGAACAGGCCGAATATGACGTCTTGCTTGCGCGCCAGGTCGCCGTTCTGTCGCTCGGCGATCATGAGGTTTTCGGCAACGGTCAGGTAGCGGAAGATGGCGCGGTGTTCCGGCACGTAACCGATGCCCAGCCGCGCGATGTCATGCACGCTCTTGCCGTTGATCGGTTGCCCTTCAAAGGTGATCGTGCCCGTATCGGGCGGCGCCATGCCCATGATGCTCTTCAGGGTGGTCGTTTTGCCGGCGCCGTTGCGCCCCAGCAGCACCGTGATCTGCCCACGGGGCACTTCGACGGTGACGCCTTTCAGGATTTGGAAGAGGCCGATGTGCGTGTGGATGCCGCGTACTTCCAGCAGCAAGTTGTCTTGAGCCAACGTCAAACCTCCTCCCCGGTGACCGCCGAAAAGTCCCCGTAAAATTCGCCCAGGTAGGCGCTCTGCACGGTTTCGTCGGCGGCGATCTCAGCCGGTGTGCCTTCGGCCAGCAGCGCCCCGTAATGCATGACCGAGATTCGGTCCGAAAAGCCCATGACCACGTTCATGTTGTGTTCGACCAGCATGATCGTTTTGCCGGTCGTCTCTTTGATCTGCTGGATGGTCTGCATCAGCTCCGGCACCTGCTCGGAAGCCATGCCGGCGGTTGGCTCGTCCAGCAGCAGCAACTCCGGGTTGGGGGCCAGCAGGATCGCCAGTTCCAATTTCCGCTTGTCGCCGTGGGCCAGCAGGCTGGCCAGCATCGACTCTTTACCGTGCAGGCCGACCTCCTCCAGAGTTTCTCGTGCGCGTTCTTCGTAGCGGGGGAAACCGCGGTAAAAGCGCCACATCTTGAAGTTGTCGCCGCCGGTGGCCTGCACGGCCAGCCGTACATTTTCCAGCACGGTCAGGTTCGGAAAAACATTGGTGATCTGGAAGGAACGGCCAATGCCGAGGTGCGCCCGGCGGTGCAGCGGCAGGTTAGTGATGTCCTGGCCTTTGAAGGTCACCTGGCCCTGGGTGGGTCGCAGGTTGCCGCTGAGCATGTTAAAGAGCGTGGTCTTGCCCGCCCCGTTTGGCCCGATGATGGCGTGCAAACAGCCGGGCGTGACCGCAATACTCACGTTTTCCACCGCGACCAGCCCGCCAAACTCCTTGCGTAGGTCACGCGTGGTCAGGATGGGTTCCGCCATAAGCATTATCCTCTGGAGTGGATAAGAGGGGAGGCGCATGGCTGCGCCCCCCGATAGGCTGCACGATCCTGGCGAGCGGTTATTCGCAGTTCAGGGCAACGCAGGGCAGATTGTATTCTTCCGGTAGCACCTCTTCGATCAGGTTGAAGAAGACTCCATAGCGCTCACTGAGGGCGTACAGATGGACGATGTACATCGGCATCAGTGCCTGGTGATCGCCGGCCCGCAGCGTATAATGCCCCTTCACGCCTTCCCATTCCAGGCCTTCCAGTGCCGGCACCAGGTTTTCCGGCAGGGTAGCATCCAGGGCGGATGCGCCGTTCTCGATCGCGTTTTCGATGCCGTACACGATGGCCTGGGCCGTGGAGAAGCCGCACTCGCTGAACAGGTCGGGCGTTTCCTCGTAGCGCTCCAGGTGGTTGGCCACTAGCCAGCGGTTGGCCGGTGTGTTAGGCAGCGACCAGTGATAGATGCCAATACCCACACTGTTCGGCTGGTTGGCCGCGATCAGGTCGGACGTCGAACTGAAGGGTGCCACGACCGCCACCTGTTCAAACAGGCCGAGCTCGGTGAACTGCTGGTACATCGTGCCGATGCCGCTGCCAGACCAAACCAGCACCATTGCCTGGGCCCCTGAGTCCAGAATGGCCTGGGCGTAAGGGGTGAAGTCCGTGGTATCCAGCGGAGCGTAGATGGTGTTTTCCACGAAAGTGCCGCCGACCGCGTTCACGGCAGCCTCGTAGCCGGCGGCGGTCGCCTGCCCGAAGGCATTGTCAGAGGCGAAGATCACAAACTCGTCGCCGATGTTTTCAATCGCATAGTTCACGTAGGCGAAGGCGTCCTGGGAGCTGGTGCGGCAGGCCCGGAAGGCATTATTGAGCTGCGCCTGCTGCTCTTCATCCATGGCCATGGTCAGGATACCGGCCGCAGACGGTCCCATGAACAAGACGATATCGTTTTCGGCTGCGATCTGTTTCAGGCCGAGCGTCACGCTGGAGCTGACCGTGCCGAACAGGATTTCTACGCCTTCGACCTCGATCAGCTCGCGGGCCTGCTGAGCGGCCACGTCGGAATCGCTGCCGTTGTCGCGCACGACGAATTCGATCGGCCGCCCACCCACTTCCATCGTGCCGCCGGTGACGTATTCCAGGCCCAGTTCGAAGCCTTGCACCTGCTCGAAGCCGTAGTGCTGCATCGCCGACGTCTGGTCCGTCAGCACGCCGATGACGAGAGGCTCGCCGCCTTGAGCGCCGGCCGGCACAACCGCCAGGCCAAAGCTAAGCGCGAGAATCAACAATAGAAAGCTTCCTTTGCGCAACATTCTGCTCCTCCATAATTATCAACAACACACGATTTTGGTGGGGATGCGTGGCCCCGGTTGATCTGGTCGCGGCATGTCTCCTTGATTCTCTACTGGGCGGACACGAAAGGCAAAAAACGAGACGGTCCTGATCACCCGCGGAACGGGCCGGGTAGGCCTCGGGCGGCGTGGCTGCCCAGAACCCATATACCCCCAGCGTATCACAACTCTTCTTTTTGCAGAAAACCCACAATGATGCTGTTAAACGTTTCCGCGCATTCCCAGAAGGAAGCGTGTCCCGCGCCGGGCAGCACGTGGAGTTCGGCCCTGGGCAGCGCGCTGGCTATCGTCATGGCGTAATGCACCGGTTTCAGGATGTCTTTCTCCCCCACGATGACGCAGGCCGGCTGTTGAATTTCTGCCAGCCGGGCGGTGATGTCCAGCGTATTAAAACAGCGGCACAACTGCGTGACTGAGGGCAGGTCCAGGGCTTTGGCTGCCTCGATGCGGCTGACCAGCAGGTCGTATTGCGCTGCGAAAAACGCCTCGCTGAAGTTCCAGAACCACGTCGCGCGGTAAAAGCCCTCGTGATCGCCGGTCTCGGCGGCCATGATCCAGTGTTCGATGATGGCGCGCAGATGCGGTTCTACGTGGCTGACGGCATCGGCCACTACCAGCCGGCGGCAGCGGTCCGGGTGACGCAGGGCAAAGACCAGGGTCAGCTCCCCGCCGTAAGAAATACCCCCGACATGGGCCGCTTCGATGTCGAGCGCGTCGAGCAGGGCGGCCAGGTCGTCGGCATGGGTTTCCCAGGTGTAATCGGCGTCACCGGTTGCCCATTTTTGCGACTGTCCCTGCCCGCGCATGTCGTAGAGCAGCACCCGATAGTGGGGCGTCAGCGCCGGGAGCTGGTAAGCCCACGACCGGGTGCTGGCCAGCACGCCGTTGTTCAGCACGAGCACGTCGGTGCCGCTGTTTGGCGGGCGGCCATGCATTTCATAATACAGTTCTGTACCGTTGACGGTGACTTTTGGCATAACTCCCTCCCCTGGTGAGTCCCTCGGATGGCGACGCAACGTGCGACGCTGTGCCTGCGTCTGAGGGGTATGGGTGGTGATCCGCCAATACTACGCTGCGCTGAGATACTGACAGTACCGGGATAGAGGCTAATGTCACTGGCCTGGGCCGGTCATGGTGGACATCAGGCGACCAACCCGGATATTTGGCCGATAATACCTGTATAATACAACCGTATGGACGGTCTATACAAGTGAGGCCGGGAGCATCCCTGTACGAACCGCCTAAAAGAGAAGGGCCGTTGTTGCTGGTTTCATGGTTTGCTTGGCGTATACTGAACACGGCTCAGGTCTGAAAGGCCCTTACCTATGACGACAACAGGACCTTCAATTGGCATCGTCAGCGCCGGGATGTACATCCCCGGCCAGGCGCAAACCGCCGCCGAGATCGCCCAGCAAAGTGGCATCGAGGAGTGGGTCATCCGGGAGAAGTTCGGCATCAATCAGAAGGCGGTGGCCGGTCCCCAGGACCAGCCCAGCCAGATGGCCGTCTGGGCGGCGTTGGACTGCCTGTCCCGCTGCGATATCGCCCCCGACGAAATCGACGTCGTGCTGTGCACCACCGAAGAATGGAAAGAATACCTGTGCTGGACGGCGGGCATCGACCTGGCCTACGAAATCGGCGCGACCAATGCCTGGGCCATCGACCTGCACATGCGCTGCTGCACGACGGTCGCCGCGCTCAAGATGGCCAAAGACATGATGATCGCCGACCCGGACGTCAGCACCGTGCTCATCGCCGGGGGCTACCGTATCGGCGACCTGATTGACCTCCAGAATCACCGCACCACCTTCATGTTTAATATCGCCGCCGGGGCGGGGGCGCTGCTGCTGCGCCGCGACTGGCCGCGCAACCATGTCCTGGGCACTCACTTGATGAGCGATGGTTCCATGAGCCGGCACTGTATCATCCCGGCCAGCGGCACGGTGCGGTTCCCGGATGACCAGGCGGTGCAGGACGGGCTGTTCGCCTTCGATCTCGTCCAGCCGGAGGCCATGAAAAACCGCCTCAACCAAGTCTCCATGGGTAACTGGATGTATTGCATTGACGAAGCCCTGCGCAAGAGCGGCGGCCTCACCCGCCAGGACCTGGGGTTTCTCAACATGGTGCTGATCAAACCCTCCGCTTACCGCGACATGCTGTCCCGCCTGGGCCTGACCGAACAGCAGTCGGTCTACACCTCGGATTACGGCCATATCGGCGAGCAGGACAGCATCATCAACATCGTGGAGGGGCTGAAGCAGGGCCGCCTCAAGGACGGCGACCTGATGGCCATCGTCGGCGCGGGCATCGGTTATGTCTGGGGCGCGGCCTGCGTGCGCTGGGGCCCGGCTGAGTAACCCGCCAATCTAGGGCACTCAGGCCAGGATTGGCGTTTTTTACCTGTGCATTCAGATAATTGAGGATGGTGCCATGCGACTCAAAGATAAAGTGACACTGATCACCGGCGGCGCTGCCGGTATCGGCCTGGCGACCGCCCAGCGCTTTGCCGAGGAGGGGGCGAAGGTCGTCATTTGCGACGTGAACGCGGACGCCGGCCAGGCTGCCGCCAGCACGCTCGGGCCGGACGCCGGCTTTTACCAGGTCGACATCGCCGACCGCGCCGCCGTCCAGGCCTGGGTGGATGACGTGGCCGCGCGTTATGGCCGCATCGACGTGCTGGTCAACAATGCCGGCATCCTGCGCGATAACCAACTGGTCAAGGTCAAGGACGGCGAGCTGGTCAAACAGATGCCGGAGGCCGACTTCGACCTGGTGATCGCCGTCAATCTCAAGGGTGTGTTCAACGGGACGCAGGCCGTCGCACCGGTGATGATCAAGGGCGGCGGCGGGGTGATCCTCAACGCCACCTCGGTGGTCGGGCTGGACGGTAACTTCGGCCAGACCAACTACGTGGCCACCAAGGCCGGCGTGATCGGTATGACCAAGGTCTGGGCGCGCGAACTGGGCCGCTACAACATCCGCGTCAATGCCGTGGCGCCGGGCTTTACGGCCACCGAAATCCTGATGTCCATGCCGGAGAAGGTGCTGGATGGCATGAAAGCCCGCACCCCGCTGGGCCGGATGGGCCAGCCGCGCGATATCGCCAACGCTTACCTCTTCCTGGCGTCGGATGAGGCCAGCTTCATCACAGGAACGGTGCTGCGCGTCGATGGCGGAATCGTCGTCGGGACGTAACACCGCCAGCCGATGTTATCAAGGGAGGGACCCATGCACGCGGCTGATCTCTTGAGCACCCGCGCCAATCTCACGCCCGACCGGGAAGCGCTGTTGGAGCTGCACACCGGCCAGCGCTACACCTATGCCGATCTCAATGGCCGCGCCAACCGGCTGGCCAACTATCTGCGGGATGAGTGCGGCATGCAGCCGGGCGACCGCGTCTCCATCCTGGCCCAGAACAGCGTCGTCTACCTGGACCTGTTCTACGGCCTGGCCAAGATCGGCGCGATCTTCGCCCCCTTGAACTGGCGTTTGGTCGCCC
>DAOUEM010000116.1:0-3093 GCA_034430555.1 Anaerolineae bacterium
CCATCAACGGCAGCATAAGAATGATCATAATCATGGTGGTGACGTTGGAAACTAGCGCGGCATTTGTTCCAGCCATGAGTAGCACCTCGGGCCGATCGACCAGCCTGGCGACCAGCGTCTCGTCCAGCAGTGAGCCGAACAGGCAGGTGATGATGTGAAACAGTTGCGGGAGCAGCAGGATCGATATCAAGATGGCGCGCAGCGACCCTCGCCGCCAGCTCATCAGCATCTCGTAGCGCACGATGGTCAAGAGTTGAACTAGGCGGACGTCTCTTATCCGGGTAAACACGGATATAGGCATACGTCTTGAGCGGCGCTTCAAACGGATCCCTCGGCCTGCACGCGACGAGCGGGCTGTGGTCCCCATCAGCACACGCTCGGGATCAACGAGCATTTTGGCGGCCAATGCCATCAGTGCCAGCCCCAGTCCGCCGACGATGATCCGGTTGAGGACGAAATCGCTGGTGCTCACGCTTCCTGGGCGCAAGAAAGGATGGATCAGCCAGAGGAACGGCTGGATCACGGAGAACAGGCGCGGCCAGCCAAAGTGAAAGCCGAGTGGAACCGGCGGGAGCAGCACGTCATCGAACTGGTCGCTGCTCGCGACTCCCAAGACCAGCCAGGTCAGCAAAGCCAGTAAGACGCCCAGCATCGCCTGGCGGCTGCGTGTGCTGGCGAACGCCGCTAGCCCGCTCAACAACAGCGTCGAAGACAGCCACCATAGCAAGGCTAGAGGTGGGACGATGGGGAGTTGTTCTCCCAAGCCCCATGCACCGACTGCTATGGCGGCGACGGCGATCAGCGTCTGTCCCACCAGGGCCACCGTTATGCGTTCGACCGGCAGCCAGTGAAACGGCCGGGGGCATGCCAGCACTACCTCCAGCGCCGGTTTATCTTCAGACGCGAAGGAGAACGCCGTCTGGATGGCTACAACCAGCGGCCCCACCATCACGGCAATTTGGGCCAGGCTGCGTTCGTAGAAATAGTCCAGACCTCCTACCGGCCAAACCCAATATAGAGCTGCCGTAGCCAGCGCTGCGATCGCCAGCGGCAGCCACCCGACCCGGCGCAGCGTGACGCGCCACGGGATACGGCGGCGGGCCGCCAGCCGCCCCAACCCGATCCCGGCGTACGTGGTGATGGCTAGCCCGACGATCCCCGCAAGCACGGCTGCAATACGGGCAAAGGGACGTGTCAGGCTGAGGGTGATAAAGAAGTGAGGTGCCCCCATGCGGGCTGTGCAGCGTGTGTCGAGGGTGATCGTTGGATCATCCAGGAATTGTGCCATCACACCCAGTGGACAGGTGCCGGCCAGGGCGACCGCATGGCCTGCGCCGGGGAATTCGACCACGGTGCTGTTTGCTAGTGGTTCTGCGGCGTGCCGGGCCTCGGCTTGCGATCTGGCCACATCGTACTCGCCGGCGAGGACCAAAACCGGCACGTCGCTGCCCTCGGGCGCGCTCACCGGTGCGTTTTCGATCTCGTTTGCCGGACCAAGGCCCCAGGTCTGGCACGCTGTGTAGAGCGCCGCGTCGGTGACAGCCAGATAGTTTGTCTCGGGCGGGTAGGCTTCCAGCATCTGCGCCATTTCCGCCGGAGTCACGAACGGTGCTTCCTCGCTGCATATCATGGCCAGTTGTGCTCCCACCGGGACCGGCTTTTCCGAGAAAGTCTCTTCAGCTTCCCAAGTGGCCTCTAGATCGGCGATGATGGGGGCATAGTTGCCGACCTGCAGCTCATAGATCAGGCCTGGTATGCCGGCTGCTTCTGGAAAACCGAGCATGCCCAAGACGGTGCCGTTCAACATTGCGCCATTGACTTTTTCGGCCTTGATCTGGCCTGTTTTAGGATTGGTGATTTCGAGGGATATGGGGTTTCTGGCCAGTTCTTCGGCGAGTTCGCTGTAGACGCGTTCGATGTCGGGGTACGCGATCCGGCAGATAGGGTCGGCGCGGCACGCTGCGAACAGATGACGTAGTGCCCTTTGGGCATTGCCCGGGTCTTCTAGCAGTAAGTTGGCCTCAATGGGCGTGATGGCATCCAAGACGACGCTGCGCACGCCTGCTGGATGATCGCGCAGCACCGTCAGTGCGATGCGCGCGCCATAGGAGACGCCGTAGAGATTCCACCGTTCATAACCGAGTGCCTCTCGCAATGCAGCGATATCGGCTGCATTCTGGGTGCTGGTGTAGGCACCGAGATTGATTCCGGATTCTGCTAGCCGATCGCGGCAGGCAGCGACTGCTGCGGCATCTTGGAAACCGACCAAGGGATTCGATGATGGAAACCCTGGGCACACGAGCGCCGGTCGGGAGTAGCCCGTGCCGCGCTGGTCGAAAAAGATGATGTCCCTTTTGGCCAGCAATGGGCCGAGGCTGAACGTTTCAAGCCAGAGCGATATGCTGTCGAGGGTTCTAGCGCCGGGGCCACCGTTGATGAATAGCAGGGGATCAGGAACTGGGGTATCGCCAGATCTGCGGACGATGGCGACGGCGAGTTGGATTGTTGGACTTTCGGCGCTGTCGTGATCCTCTGGCACGGTGACCAGGCCGCATTCGACCTGATATCTTGCCGGGACCTCCGTCGGACACCTGATCGGTGTCCAATCCGGCTTGCTGATGGCCGGTTGTACAGTGTGCGTGGATGGATCTGAGTGGGCGAACGTTAGCAGAATGGCGCTCAGGAGAGTTAGGATAACGACGTGTTTCATGCCTTGGTTGACCTCTGGTTACCAGTATACAGGAGCCGAGTCGTGCTGTCATCACCGTTTTGGGGGAAATGCCCTCTGTCCTGAGGGCGACTGTGCCTGCTTGTGGAGAGTAGGTGACGGGGCGTAGCCGCGGAGGAGGTTCCAAAGCAAATGGGGCAGATTGTCCTCTGCCCCATCACGTTGCCCCGGACTGGATTCGAACCAGCACGCCTAAAAAGGCACAGGCCCTCAACCTGCCGCGTATGCCTATTCCGCCACCGGGGCTTGCGGATTTATTATACTCCTACCGTCCCACTTGTCAACCTTGTTCAAGCTGGGTACAATCTCAGCCAGGGACAAGCCCCTTCACCTGACCGGGCAGGACCTCAGGTCTAAGAAACATT
>DAOUEM010000117.1:0-20819 GCA_034430555.1 Anaerolineae bacterium
CCCAGTATAAGAGACCCACCGCGCCAGAACAACGCTGCCGCGCCCAATCTCATGGACCTTTTATGTACGGGTAAGGGAAGGTAGGGCGTTTTTTGGTGGACGGCTGGGAAGCGGTCGCATATAATATAATTGGAAAAACAGATGGATATCAGTGTATTTCCCGGGTGTGCCGGCATAGATGGCCAGGGACGGGCTGGTACCGATCATCATTGCAGAACAGGATACGAGGCAGGTAGAGGTTGTTATGGCACTTCGAGATGTAGTCGTAGTAGGCGGAGAAAACGCGGAAGTCCTGCGCAAGCGGGCGATCAAAGTAACCACCTTCGATGATAAGTTGGCCACATTGCTGGACGACATGGCCGAGACGATGCTGGAGGCGCCCGGCGTGGGCCTGGCCGCCCCCCAGGTCAACGTGAGCCAGCGGATCATCGTCGTGCGGCTGCCGGACGACGAGTACAGCCTGGAAGAATACGGCGACCAGGCGGGCGTGCTGTACGAGGTTGTCAACCCGCAGATCAGCCGCCCCTCCAATGAGATGGTCGACGGCGTGGAAGCCTGCCTGTCCATCCCCGGCTATTTTGGCATGGTTTCGCGCCACGAGTCAGCCGTGATCAAAGGGCAGGACCGGTACGGCAACCGGCTCCGCATCAAAGCCACGGACTGGCTGGCCCGCGTCTTCCAGCACGAGATCGACCACCTGAACGGCGTGCTGTTCATCGACCATGCCACCGAAATCTGGCGGGAAGAAGCGCAGCACGGCGACCCGGTGACGGCCGGTGAGCCAGGGCGTTTGTAGTTCAACGCGCCGAGTTGCACAATCACCCGATACAATAAAAATGATGTCGTTGCCGAATAGAGGAGAAAGATTATGCCCGTAAAAATCACATGGCTCGGTCATGGGTCGCTGGCGCTGGAAATCGACGGTACCCATGTGCTGGTCGACCCGTTTTTGACCGGCAACCCGCTGGCCACCGCCGACCCCGCCGAACTACCGGCCGACTTTATCCTGCTCACCCACGGCCACGGCGATCACGTGGGCGATACGGTCGCCATTGCCAAGCGCACCGGGGCCAAGGTGATCGCCAACAACGAGGTTGCCGGCTGGATCGCCCGGCAAGGCGTGTCGGACACCCACGGCATGAACCCCGACGGCGCGGTCGACTTCGGCTTCGCCCAAGTGGGGCTGACGATCGCCTTCCACAGCTCCAGCCTGCCGGATGGCTCCTACGGCGGCCAGCCCAACGGCCTCCTGATCACCACCAATGGCGGTCAAAAACTCTACGTGGCGGGGGATACCGGCCTGTTCTCCGACATGCAGTTGATCGGCGAGAAGGGCCTTGACCTGGCAGTGCTGCCCATCGGCGGGAATTACACCATGGGGCCGGATGAGGCGCTGCGGGCAGTGCGGTTCCTCCAGCCGGAGAGCGTGCTGCCCGTGCATTACAACACCTTCCCCGTCATCCAGGTTGACGTCACGGCATGGGCGCAGCGCGTCCATAACGAGACCGACAGCAAGGTCGTGGTCCTCGATCCCGGCGGCAGCTTCGACCTGTAACGACCACCATGCGAGAGTGATCGCCGCTTCACAGGGACACAGCGCCGCCTGCCGGCCGGTGTCCCTGGTGTTGTTTGCACGGGACAGCGGCGGCGGCGCAGCGGCGCAGCAGCGGCGTAGTCGCGGCGTCATTGCTCGTAACCTGAGAGGCGAATACAATACCAGAGGACATCCGTGCAAAAACGGCGGGGAGTGAGATTATCATGACGTTTGGGCGGCTTGACGTGTACTGGCCTGATGGGCCGATAGACAGTTACCAGCTCAGCAAACCCAATATCGCCATCGGTCGTTCCTCCGGCAACGACATCGTGCTCGATACCACGGCCATCTCCCGCTACCACAGCAGCCTGACGCTGCGGGCCGGCGAAGTCGTGCTGGAAGACCTGGGATCGGTCAACGGCACCTACGTGGATGGGCAGAAGCTGGCGCCCAATGCCCCCCTCACCCTGACCGGCGGCGAAGAAATCCAGGTGGGCGAGGTCCGCCTGATCTTTCACCCGGCGGACGACGATCACCCCACCCAGCCGATCTCCACCGAGGAGGTCACGCAGCGTATCGAGATCGAGCGGCCCACCTACCGCGTCGAACTGGTCGGGCCGGAGCAGGCCGTCACGCCGGGCGTATACGTCCAGGCCATGTTGATCATCCATAACCTGAGCGACGAGCAGGACCGCTACTTCATCGAGATGGACGGCGTGCCGCGCGACTGGGTGCGCATGGAGCGGGTCGAGGCCATACTGGAAGCGGGCGAGCAGACGCACCTCTTCCTGAGTTTTAAGCCGCTGCGCCGTCCGGACAGCCTGCCCGGCGAGTACCCGTTCACCGTGCGGGTGCGCAGCACGTCGCGGCCCACGCAGACGGTGGACGCCACCATGACCCTCACCGTGCTGCCGTACAGCGGCTTCGGCATCGACCTGGGCCGCAAGCAGCTGGTCAGCGGCCAGGTATTGCCCGTGCACATTCACAACCAGGGCAACGCCCCGATCCAGTTGAGCTTCAGCGGCAAAGATGCCGACGAAGCGCTGACCTTCGACTACCAGCCCGCCACCACGATCCTGGGCGGCGGCCAGCGGATGACCGTCCGGGCCGCCATCAAGCCCAGGCAGCGGGACTTATTCGGCACGCCGCACCTGTATACATACGACGTGATCGCCCGCTCGCATGATGCGTCGGCGTTTGTGGCGGCGCTGCCCGGCAGTCTGCTGGCGCAGCCGCTGTTGTATGGCTGGCGACTGGGCGCGCTGGCCGGGGCATGTGCGGCCGTCCTGGTGGCGATCGTCGGACTGCTGGCGCTGCTCCTGCAGCCCCCGCCCCCGCCAGAGATTCTGAGCGTCGCCCTCTCCCACGCGGAAGCGGTGCAGGGCGAAGCGATGACGTTGCAGTGGGCGGTTCGTAATGCCGGCGAACTCTACGTGGAAGTGGACGGGGTCCGCCAGGAGATCGCCTTCGGGGAGGACGACACCGAATGGACGTTCGCCATCGACCAGCCCGGCGCGCACGAAATCGCGGTGGTGGCGGTCAACGGCGAAGCCATCGCGCGGGAATCTGCCGCCGTGCAGGTGTTCGCGCCGCTGACGATCGCCACTTTTACCGCCGACCCGAATGCGCTGGTGCGTTATACCACGCAGGAGGTCGTCCTGGCCTGGGAAGTGCCGGATGGGCTGTCGGTGCGGCTGTCCGGGTTATCGGCACTCACCGGGGAAGACCCCGACACGCGCTACCTGCCCGTCGACTCACGGCTGCTCGCCATCAACGTGGACCAGCCGGTGACAATCACGCTGCTGGCGGAGGGCGGCGCGCAACAAACCGCCGAATCGACCCTCACACTGACGGTCGAGGACCCGGTGTGCACCGTCCGGGTGGACGAGGCCGCTTTTTATCCGGGGCCGAGCGTCTACAACCCGGTGCGGGGGCAGGTGGAGAGCGGGGCCTCCGTGGTGCCGGACAGGCGCGACGGCAGTGGACAGTGGCTGCGCGTTTCCGCCAACGACGATCAGCGGGTGTGGATGCAGACCGAAACCCTGAACTGCCTCAACCTGGACCCGCTGGCGCTGAGCGTCGATGCGGCGCCGCCGACTCCGATCCCGACGGCCACGCCGACCGCCACCGCGACGTCGACGGATACCAATACCCCCACGCCGACCCGCACGGCCACGGCCACCGCGACGTCGACGGCCTCGGCTACGACCACCGCGCTGCCCACAGCGACGCCGCTGCCGACCCTAACCGCCCCGCCCAGTCCGACCAGTGAGAAGTAAAGCCGCACGGGCCACGGCGGCCCGCGCTAGGCCAGTACCAGGGGGGCGTCAAGCGGCGCCCCCTGTGTTGTGTGGGCCAAACCCGCCTATTGTGCGGGCCAAACCCGCCTATTGTGCGGGTCAATTCCGCCAGGTTACGGAACATACCGCCGCCTGACCGCGTCAGATTAGCGTAGGATGAACGTCCTTTGGGCCTGTTGTAGTCGGATTTAGGCGCATGGTACAATCAACTATTAAGCATATTCTCGCGTGTACGCGCGCCGTTCAATAAACGCGACTCATACAGACCAGGTCATGGAACACGATGGTAGCGTGACTACTTACTGGTAAAAGGCCGCTTTGTGGAGATGCCTGTGTATCGTCGAACGCTATTGCGTCCGTTACTGCGTCCTGCCACGTTACTCGTGGTGCTGCTGCCGCTGCTCGTCGGCTTCGGACCACCGCGCCAGGCTAACGTCAACATCCAGATATCGCTGGAGGCAGCCTACGGCGGCCGCTTCCGGCCCAATTACTGGACTCCGCTGCTGCTGACGCTGAGCAATGACGGCCCGGACGTCCGCGGGGCACTGCGCGTCCGCGCCGATAATACCAGCGGGTTGAACGCCACCGATTACAGCACGCCGCTGGACCTGCCGCGCCAGTCGCACAAGCAAGTATTCCTGTACGTCTCGCTGCAGCGTTTCGCCCAGGACATCGTGGTGGAGCTGGCCGACGAAACTGGCATGGTGATCGCCCAGGCGGAAAGCCAGGTGCTGCCCGCCATCGACGCCGACGTGCTCAGCGCGGTGGTGACCGACTCGCCCAGCGGATCGGTGGACCTCAGCGGGATCGAGGTCGGCACCGGCGAGAGCTACCAGGTGAACTGGTCGGTGGAGAACCTGCCACCACAGGCCGATGCCCTGCTGGGCCTGGACGTGATCGTCTTTTCCGACGTGGACACGGGGCGGCTCTCCGTGCAGCAGCAAGACGCCCTGGCCGATTGGGTGCTGGCCGGCGGCCACCTGATCGTGAGCGGCGGCCCCAATTATCGCCTGACGACGACAGCCCTGGTCGACCTGCTGCCGGTGACGATCAGCGGCACCGTGACCGCCGACGACCTCACCGCCCTGGCAACCTTCGCCGGGCAGTACGCCGATTCGCTGGCCGAGCCGAACGTGATCCTGGCAGTAGGCGAACCTCGCAGCGGGGCGCGGGTGCTGGCCACCGTGGAAGGGCACCCGGCCCTGGTGCGCCGCCAGTTTGGGGACGGCCTGGTGGATTACCTGGCAGCCGATCCCAATCTCGCGCCGTTCCGCCGCTGGAACGGGGCGAGCGCCCTGTGGGAAACGCTGGTCATGACTCCCCCCCAGACGCCAAACTGGTCGGCCGGTTTTCAGGATTGGGAGCAGGCCAACCAGGTGATCCGGCAGGCGCCCGGCTACGACCTGCCCACCGCCCTGCAAATGAGCCTGCTGCTGGCGGTCTATATCGGCGTCATCGGGCCGGTGAACTACCTCGTGCTGCGGATCATCGGCCGGCGGGAACTGGCCTGGCTGACCATCCCCGCCCTGGTGCTGGTCTTCAGCGTGATCGCCTATTTCGCCGGCTTCAGCCTGCGCGGCACTCAGGCCACCATGAACCGGCTGAGCGTCGTCCAGGTGTGGCCGGAAGCGGAACGGGCGCAGGTCGACGGCCTGCTCGGCCTGCTCTCGCCCCGGCGCAGCGTCTACCAGATCGGCGCGCCGGCAGGGCTGACGCTTCGTCCCCTGCCCACCGAGCGGACCGGCTCCGGCGGCATAACCTCGGCAGAATCCGCGAGGAACATCCAGGAGACGGGCACCTATGCCGCGGTTGACCTGCTGGTCGACTCCAGCCTGGTGACCGGCTTTTCCACCAGCGGGTTCATCGACCTGCCGGCCCGGCTCGACGGTGAAGCGACCCTCACCATTGCAGCCGGCCAGGCGCCGCAGGTGAGCGGGTACGTCGCCAATACCACCGGCTTCCGGCTGGAGGAGGCCGTCCTGCTGGTGCAGGGGGGATCGATGCGGCTGGGCACGCTGGAACCGGGCGACCGGGCCGATTTTGACCTGCCGCTGACTGGCCGCCGCAGCCAGCCGCTGGCCCTGGTGCAAAGCCTGGACCTGAGCGCCGGTTACCAGACCGACGATAACCTGACCGTGCAGGACATCATCGGGCCGGCATTTGCCACCATCGGCCTGGTTCCCAGCGCGGACGAGCGCCTCATACGCCAGCGGCAGGACTTCCTGACCGCCATCATCGAGCACCATGACTTCGGCGGTGGGCGCGGCGACCGGGTTTTCCTGGTGGGGTGGGCTGCCGAGTCGCCGCTCGATTTCACCCTGGAGGGCGCATCCTGGGTGGCCGAAGACATGACGCTTTACATTTTTGAGGTACCGCTCCTGGTGGCGGAGACAGACGAAGCCGTGATCATCCCGCCCAGTCTGTCCACCTGGATCACGCTCGACGAGACGACCGCCTCTGGCGCTTCCCCCTACGACCTGGTGCTGAACGGCACCGACCAGGCGGCCTTCCGCTATACGCCGCTGCCGTCCGCCCAGCTTGGCGCGGTCACCCGCCTGGACCTGACGGCGCAGCGCTTCGGCATCAACGAGGCCATGCTTTTGATCTGGGACTGGCAGGATGAAGCATGGGTGATGGTCGAACTGAACAACGGCGTGCGGGCGACGATTGAAGCGCCAGCCCGCTTCGTCGGCCCGGCCAACGCCGTCCAGGTGCTGGTCGTCCCGAACAATATCAACGCGGCGGTGCGGTACGCACAGCTCGATGTCACCTGGCACGGGACGTTTTGAAGCCCGGATCAGGCCGATCAGGCCCGGCCCTGGTGTGAACTTTGAGGATTGGAGCAACGATGAGTGTGATTATCGAAACCCGCAACCTGGTCAAGCAGTACGGCAAGCTGCAGGCCGTCAATAACCTGAACCTGGAGGTGCCGGAAGGTGCGATCTACGGTTTCGTGGGGCCAAACGGCGCCGGTAAAACCACGACCATGCGCATCCTGACGACCCTGATGCGGCCCACCAGCGGCGAAGCTTACGTCGCCGGGTACGCGGTCACCAAGGATCCGCGCAACGTGCGCCGCGCCATCGGCTACATGCCGGACTTTTTTGGCGTATATGACGATATGCGCGTCTGGGAGTACCTGGACTTTTTCGCCGCCTGTTACGATATCCCGGAGCGCGAGCGCTCCTCCCTGGTGGACGACCTGCTGGAACTGGTGGACCTCAGTCACCGCAAAAGCGACATGGTGGATAAGCTCAGCCGGGGCATGAAGCAGCGGCTGTGCCTGGCCCGCACGCTGGCCCACGATCCCCAGGTGCTCATCCTGGACGAGCCGGCTTCCGGCCTGGATCCGCGCGCCCGCATCGAAATCCGCGAGCTGCTGGTCGAACTGGCCGCGATGGGCAAGACGATCTTTTTCTCCTCGCACATCCTGGCCGACGTGAGCGAGATTTGCAGCCACATCGGCATCATCGAAGCCGGCGAGATGGTGGCCCAGGGCAGCATGGATGAAATGCAGCGCCAGTTGATGCCGCACCGCGAGATCACGATCACGCTGCTGGACTCCGGCGACGTAGAACAGGCCAAAGCCGTCTTCGGCACCATCGAGGGCATCCTGGACATCAACCAGATCGACAACAGCGATAAAGGCCGCCCGCGCCTCAGGGTTCACTTTAGCGGCGAAGATGAAGGCGTGGCTCTCATCAGCCGCAAACTGAGCGCGGAGAACATCGCCATCGTCGGCCTTAACGAGGAAGAGCGCAACCTGGAGGCGGTCTTTATGCGCGCCACCAAGGGCCTGGTCACCTGAGGGCAGACGGCCCGAGGTGTTACCGCTGTACCGAAAGGGATAGGGTGATGGCCGCACAAAAAACAACCTACCGGCACACCTGGCGCGAGCGCCTGTTCCGCAACCCGGTGGTGCTCAAAGAGCTGCGAGGCCGCATGCGCGGGGCGCGTGCCTTCATCGTGCTGACCATCTACCTGGGGCTGATGAGCGGCTTCGTCACGCTGGTGTACCTGGTCTACCTCTCCTCGCAGACCATCCTGGGGCCGGCCCAGGGCGGCCAGATCGGGCGGGCGCTGTTCGTGAGCATCGTGGGCATCGAGCTGTTCCTGGTAACGTTTATCGCGCCGGCCTTTGCCTCGGGGGCGATCAGTGGGGAGGTGGAGCGGCAGACCTACGACCTGCTCCGCACCACCCTGCTGCCGGCCCGCTCCCTGATCGCCGGCAAACTGGTGGCCACGCTGTCTTACACTTTTTTGCTGCTGCTGGCCGCCATCCCGCTGCAGAGCATCGCCTTTCTCTTCGGCGGCGTCTCCGAGCTGGAGGTCATTCTCTCCTTCGTGATCCTGATGGCAACGGCCATCCTGCTGAGCGCGGCGGGCGTGTTTTTTTCCGCGCTGACCCGGCGCACGCTGTCCGCCAGCGTCTTGAGTTACGTCTTTGCCCTGATCATGGTGGTGGCGCTGCCGATCACGCTGCTGCTGTTGATGCAAGTCGTCGGCGGCCTGGCTACCGCTTCGCCAGCCTGGGAAGCGGTGGCCTTTTACAGCATGGGGGCCGTCATCGCCACCAACCCGATGGCGACCCTGTGGACCACGCTGGACCTGCTGTTCCAGCGACAGGTCGCCTGGACGTTTCCGCAAACCCTCTCCAACGGCACGATCATCCCGGCGGTGTCGCCGTGGATCGTTTTTGTGGGGTTCAGCCTGTGGATGTCGTCCATCCTGATCGTGATCGCCGTGCGGCGGGTCAACCGGATGTCTGATACCTGAGCCGGCGTTTCACGGTCGAGTCATTGGTAAGACCTGCCAGCCGCGCCGATAAGGCCGATATAATAGGCGTATATAATAAAGGAAAGGGCGATGGCGGTTCAGCCGCCGGCAGCGCCGCACCCAACACACCCAACTCGTGCCCAACCGCTGCCCGCGTTTGAGCCGGCCAATAAAGGTGGTGAGCCATGACAGACAATCCTATCCAGCAACTCCGCCTGTACCTCACCCGGTGGGATCGCCGGCTGCGGCTGCAGCAAAGCGTCATCTGGCTGCCGCGTGGACTCATGGCCGGGCTGGCCCTGGGCGTGGTCCTGGCCGTGATCTCCCGGCTGCGTCCCTGGCTGCTGACCGAACAACTGGCGGTGGCCGCGGCGGCGGCAGCGGGGGTGGGCATCCTGGCGGCGCTGCTGATCGTGTGGCTGGTGCGCCACGAAACGCAGCAGCTGGCCCGGCGCTTCGACCACGTGTTTGGCCTGAAGGAGCGTGTCAGCACTTCCCTGGAACTGGCCGCCGGTCAGATTCACTCGCCCAACGAAGAGATCACGGCCCGCCAGCTGGCCGATGCCGTCGCCCGCGCCGCGCGCATCGACGCGCGCCAGTACCTGCCCCTGCGCCTGAACCGGCGCGATTGGGCCGTGCTGGTGATGCTGGTGGCGGCGCTGACCGTGCTGCTTTTGCTGGAGAACCCGCAGAGCACTGTGCTGGCGGCGCAGCAGGAGCTTCAGGGCGTGATCCAGGAGCAGGTGGAAGACCTGGAAAACCTGCGCGACACCATCGCCAACAACGAACGGCTGGAAGACTCCCTGCGGGAAGAACTGCTGGCTGCCCTGGACGAAACCCTCGACCAGCTCACGCAGGACAACCTCTCCCGCGAGGAAGCGGTCGCCACGATGGCCGAGCTATCCCAGCAGCTGAACGAGATGTTCCAGCCGCCGGAGAACCTGGCCGCCCAGGAGCAGGCCCTGCAGGAAGCCGCCGGGCGCCTTGCCGAATTGCAAGAAAGCCAGGAATTGGCCGACGCCCTCAACGAAGGGGCGCTGGATCAGGCAGCGGCCGCCCTGGAACAGATGGCCCAGGCCCTGGAAGAAATGAGCCAGACCTCGCAGCAAGAACTCAGCCAGGCGCTCTCCGAAGCCGCCGAAGCGCTGGCCGAGTCCAACCCGGAACTGGCCGAAAGCCTGGAGCAGGCCGCCGAGGCCCTGCAGCAGGGCGATCAGGAAGCCGCCACCCAGGCCTTGCAGGAAGCCGCCGAACAGCTCGGCCAGCAAAGCCAGCAAATGCAGGAGCGCGCCGAACAGGGTGAGCAGATGCTGACGGAAGCGCTGCAGCAGGCCAGCGCCAGCACGCAGTCACTGGCCCAATCCAGCCAGACCAGCGGTACCCCCGGCCAGCAATCCCAGATTTCGCAGAGCGAGCTGCCCGCGCCCATCGGCCAGCAAGGCGAAGGCTCACCCGGACAATCGTCCCAGGCCGGCCAGAGTCCGGAAGGCGAACAGGGTGAGGCCAGCGGCCTGGGCGCCAGCGGCAGCAACGAATCCGGCGAGATGATGGCCGAGGAAGGCGGGCTGGCCGGTGGGGCTGGCGATGCCGACGGCGCCCCGCAGGAAGGCGGCTTTGTGGCCAGCGGCGAGCCAATCGACCAGGGCAACAACCCGGATGGCGAAGGCCGGACCGAATTCGAGCCGGTGTTCGCGCCCCAGACGATCGGCGGCGAGGACACGGGGCAGATGAGCCTGCCCGGCGCGGACCAGCCCGGCGGGATCGTGCTGCAAGAGGGCGATCTTGTTGAGGGGCCGGCAGGGGAATCGCTGCTCCCTTATGACCAGGTCTTCAGTGACTATGCCAACGCCGCCAACCAGGCCCTGGAACGGGATTATATCCCCCTCAACCTGCGCGACGTGGTGCACGACTACTTCACGCTGATCAACCCTTGAGGGCGGCAGTATCCGGCAGGCTGGAAAGTTTAGCGACTGGTGCGGAACAAAACACATCACCGTATATTGGATACGCGGCTGCTGGTGGTGCTGGCGGCCCTGCTGGCCGGGTGCCTGATGCCCGCCGAGGAGGCCGCCGGCCCGACGTTGCCGGCCCCGACCCAACCGGTGGTTCTGCCGGCCACGACGACCGCGGCACAATTCCCGCCCACCACCGCGCCCGATCCAAACGCCCCGGCCGTGCTGCTGGAAGAACCGACCGGCGGCGGTCCGCTCTACCTGATCCGGTATCCCAGCGCCGGGCAGACATGTCTCTCGGCCACCTTTAACCCGCGCATCTTCGAGCACCAGCGCTGCGGGCCGTTCAGCGGGGTGGGTGTGGGCTTCGTGGAGACAATCACCGATCCAGCCGGGAGCGCGGTCCGGGTGGCCTATGGGCTGGCCCTGGACGAAACGATCACGGCGGTAGCGGTGGAGTTCGCCGGCAGCGGTAACGCCAATACTTTCGTCCAGAACGGCGGCTACGTCTTCGTGCTCGGAGCGAACCAGACCCCGCGTCGGGCAGTGGCGGTCGATCAGTTCGGCAACATGGTCGGCAGTTGGACCTTCAGCCAGTAGGGAGCATCCGTATGCCGGAAAAACCGCGGTGTTCCCTGGCGAGATGGCCGGCTACGAAGCCCGCTTCGACGGCTGGGTGGCAAGCCTGGCGGCAGACGTCGGCCCGTAATTCGCCGCGGAGGCGGAAACCCACCGGCGCGACGAGCACAGCACCTTCGACTGGATCATGGAAGGCCTGCTGGCACGGGCCGGATTCCAGGTCGACAGCGCCGAATATGGCGAGAACTTCGGCACGACGGTTATTTGTAGCAGGCGGTGAGAGGTGCTACTCTCGTGAATGCCTGGATCAACTGGCGGGTTCACGACTCTTTACACCAATTATTGTTATAATTTGACATTCAACATTCACTATTGGAGACCCACATGACCACAGCCCCACCCCCTGAAACAACCCTCAGCGTGGACGACTTCCGCGAGACCGCCGAAGCGATTGTGACCGAAGTTGGCAAGGTGATCGTCGGGCAGGCCGAAGTGGTGCGCCACGTGTTGATCTGCATCATCGCCGGGCGCCATGCCCTGCTGGAAGGCGTGCCCGGCCTCGGCAAGACCATGCTGATCCGCACCCTGGCCGACGTGCTGGACCTGGAGTTCTCCCGCATCCAGTTCACGCCGGACCTGATGCCCGCCGACATCACCGGCACGGACATCATGCAGGAGACGGAAGACGGTCACCGCCAGTTCATCTTCCAGTCCGGACCGGTCTTCGCCAACCTGATCCTGGCCGACGAAATCAACCGGGCCACGCCCAAAACTCAGTCGGCCATGCTGGAAGCCATGCAGGAACAGTCCGTGACCGTCGCCAACCGCACCTACCGGCTGGACCCGCCGTTTTTTGTGCTGGCCACGCAAAACCCGCTGGAGATGGAAGGGACCTACCCCCTGCCGGAAGCGCAACTCGATCGCTTCCTGTTTAAGGTGAATGTCGAATTCCCCAGCGCGGAAGAGCTGGTGGCCATCCTGGACCGAACGACGGGGGCCGAGCAGATCACCGCCGGCATGGCCACGGACGGCGCGCGCATCGTCGAGATGGGGCAGCTGGCGCTGCAAACACCCATCGCCAGCCATGTCAGCGATTACGTGGCCCGCCTGGTCGTCGCCTCGCACCCGGAAAACCCGACCGCGCCGGACATGGTCCGCCAGTACGTGCGGTACGGCTCCAGCCCGCGTGGGGCGCAGGCGCTCATCCTGGGAGCCAAGATCACGGCGCTGCTCAGCGGGCGTTATAATGTCTCCTTTGACGATGTGTGGGCGGTGGCCCCGGCGTCGCTGCGGCACCGGCTGCTGCTGAACTTCGAAGGGCTGGCGGAAGACGTCAGCACGGACGCCGTGATCGCCAACCTGCTGGAACATGTACCGGAACAGGCGAGTTAACCCCCGGAGCAGATGGCCGCGGCGCCGTGCCGCGGCGGGCAAGACGAGTGATTGTTGAACCATCAGCGCAGTTTGTATAGAAAGACAGCACATGGACAAAATACGCAACCTGTTCGGCGCCAGCGAGCCTGACGACGACCAGCCAACAGACCCCGAAATCCCGCTCAGCGACGAAGAACTCGAAATCGCTGCCCAGACGAAACCGGTCCGCCCTGATTTTGGCACGATCGAACCCCGTGTCCTGCAGCAGGCAATGCTGGGCGCAACCCGCCGCCTCCCCCCGTTGGAGGGCGGCGCAGTTCAGATCGTCGACCGGATCACCTTTGGCTTTGGGCGTGATATCGGCATGGTACGCAGCAACAACGAGGATTCCATCCTGACCCTGCTTTCCAGCCAGCAGACCGTGGACGAGAATCCCGACTTTGGCCTCTTTATCGTTGCAGATGGCGCGGGCGGGCATGAAGATGGCGAGCTCGCCTCGGCGGTGGTCAGCCGCATGGTGGCCAATTACGTCAGCCGCCACATCTTCCGGCCCATGCTCATCCAGCACCTGGAAGAAGCAGAGGACGACATTGACCGCCCGCCGATCTCGGAGGTCCTGGCGGCTGCCGTCAAAGAGGCCGATGAGAAGGTGCAGAAAGAAGTGCCCGGCGGCGGGACCACCCTGACGGCGGTGGTGACCATCGGCGACCTGGCTCATTTTGCCCATGTGGGCGACAGCCGCGCCTACCTGATCACGCGGGACAAAGACACCGACGACCCGCACATAGAGCAACTGACGCGCGATCACTCGGTCGCCGCCCGCCTGGAAGAGATCGGGCAGATCACGGCGCAGGAAGCCGTCAATCATCCCGAAGCCAGCCGCCTGTGGAAAATCATGGGCCTGACCGATAACCTGGAACCGGACATCTTCACGCGGCGGCTGCCGCCCGACTGCTACCTCGTGCTGTGCAGCGACGGCATGTGGAACATGGTGTCCCAGGATGAAATCCGCGATGCCGTGCTCAACGAGCCGACCCTCCAACTGGCGTGCGATAAGCTGGTGGCGGCGGCCAATTCCAACGGCGGCACCGATAACATCTCGATCGTCGTGCTGCACATGCCCGGCGACTAAGGCCAACGCGCCGCTGCCGTCAATCGACAAGCTGGCAGGCAGACCGCCATCCTGTAGGCAGCAGCGCAGGCAGCGCCGCCGGGCCGGCCAGCTTGCGCCCCAGCACCCATCCCAGATCAGTTGCAGGATTGTAAACCGTGGCCGATAAACTGTTTGACGAGAAGACGCTCCGCCAGCTAGAGCAACTGACCCTGGTCGCCAACCAGGTCCGCGCCGGGGCGATCAAGGGGGAACGGCGCAGCACCAAACGCGGCACCAGCATTGAGTTCGCCGATTATCGCGATTACAGCAAGGGCGACGACCTGCGCCGCGTGGACTGGAACATCTTCGCCCGGCTGGAGCGCCCCTTCATCAAGCTGCTAGAGGAAGAGGAAGACCTCGCCGTGCATCTGCTGGTGGACGCTTCCGCCAGCATGGACTGGCCCCGCGACTCGGAAGCGCCCCGCAATGTCCACAAGTTCACCTTTGCCCGGCGGCTGCTGGCCGGCCTGGCCTATATTTCGCTCACCAGCGGCGACCGCCTGGCCATCACCGCGCTCAATGACTTCGCCACGCAGGGTTGGGGACCGGGCCGGGGGCGCGGCCACACCCTCAATATGCTGAGCGAAGTCGAGGGGTTCCGGGCGGGCGGCGAGGTAAGTCTCAACAGCGCGCTGGAACGCTACGCCGTGCGCGGCGGGCGACCGGGCCTGTGCCTGATCATCAGCGACATGTTCTCGCGGGATGGCTATCGCGACGGGTTGACGGCGCTCCAGGCGCGGGGTTACGAGGTAGGGCTGGTGCACATCCTCTCCCCGGACGAGGTCAACCCGCCGCTGACCGGCGACCTGCGCCTGGTGGACGTGGAGACCATCGCCGGGCAGGATGTGACGGTGGATGCCGCCATGCGTGACCTGTACCAGCGGCGTCTGCTGGCCTGGCGCGACGAGATCGGCGCGGACTGCCGCTCGCGGGGCGTGCATTACGTCACAGTGGAAACCTCCATCCCGTGGGAGGAGGTTATTCTCTACCAGCTACGGCGTTTGGGCGTGGTCCGGTAGAGGAGGGGGGAAGATCGATGAGCGTGACCGTGCAGTGGGACAATGCCGAGAAAACCATCATCTACCAGACCTTTGATGGCCGCTGGACCTGGCCGGATTTTCACGCGGTCTGGGACGAGGTGACGACCATGGCCAAAGGCATCGACCACCCGATTGACTTCATCGTCGACATGCGCCGCAGCCACCTGATCCCCGACCAGGTGTTCCGCCAAATGCGCCGCGTTGGTTCGGATACCCTCGACGCGCGCATCGGCCTGAACGTTATCGTCGGCGCCAATACCTTCGTGCAGACCTTCTGGAGCCTGTTTTGCCGTATCTACGGCGACGCCGCGCGCACCTTCAAGGTGGATTTCGCGACCACGCCGGAAGAGGCGCGCGAAATCATCGCCAAAAACCGGCCTGCCCCCGACTCCGCAGAAACCGCATGACGACCGCCGATTCCGCGCTGGCAGCGGTCGGAGATTTTCTGGCGCGGCTGATTGCCCAACAGCCAAGTTGATGGGCACGATCGATTGTAGCTCAGGGCAAACGAGCAATTAATGGATTAGAGTGTTATCGGTGAGCAAAGGCCCCCTATGTCATTCCTGACCCCCCTCTCCATCCTGCTGGCCGCGCTGGCGGTCCCCATCATCCTGCTGTACATGCTGCGCCTGCGCCGCCGCGAAACCGAGGTCAGCAGCACCTACCTCTGGCAAATGCTGCTGCGCGACCGCGAAGCCAACGCGCCCTGGCAGCGTCTGCGCCGCAACCTGCTGCTCTTTTTGCAGTTGATCATCCTGGCGGCGCTGGTCTTCGCCCTGATGCGCCCCTTCGTCGAGACGCCCACCGTCACCACCGGCCGGATCGTCCTGCTGCTGGATGCCTCGGCCAGCATGAACGCCACCGACGTCACGCCCTCGCGTTGGGCCGCCGCCCAGCAGGAAGCCCTGAACATCGTCAGCGCCCTCAGCCCGCAGGACAGCGTCACCGTGATCCGCGTGGCCGATGCGCCGGAAGTGCTGGCCAGCGCCACCAGCGACGCCAACCTGCTGCGCAGCGCCATTTTGAATGCCGGGCCTTCCCAGGCCGCCGCCGACTGGTCCGCCGCGCTGACCCTGGCGGCGGGCGGCGCGGTCGGCGTGGAGAACTTCAGCGTGGTGTTGATCAGCGACGGCGGCCTGCCGCCGGACCTGCCGCCCATCCCCGGCACGCTGAACTACATCCCCATTGGCAATAGCAGCCAGAACGTGGCCCTGACGGCGCTCTCCACCCGCGCCCGCGGCGGCGAGCCGCCGGAAACCTACGTCAAGATCAGCAACCTGGGCGATGTGGAAGCCACGGTGACCTTCAGCCTGTACCTGGACGGCGAATTGAACAGGGCCCGGCGGCTGACCCTCCCGCCGCGCGCGGTCCATGAGCTGTTCCTCACCGACCTGCCGGCAGATTTCACCGTGCTGCAAGCGTCGGTCGCGCCGAGCGCCACCTCCGACGTGCCCGATTACCTGCCGGTCGACGATTCGGCGTGGACCGTCTACAACCCACCGGGGGCAGGGCGCGTCCTGCTGATGACGCCCGGCAACATCTACCTGCGGCAGGCGCTGGCCAGCCTGCCCGGCCTGCAGGCCTACCAGGGCCAGCTCGAACGCGGCCTGCCCGCCACCCAGACGTTCGACCTCTACGTGCTGGACGGCTGGCTGCCGGAAAACGCGGATGGCTCTCCCGGCGAACTGCCCGACGGCGACCTGCTGATCGTCGACCCGCCCACGGACAGCCCGATCTTCACCGTGTTGGGCCGCAGTCTGGAGAGCGGCAGTCCGCGCGTCACACCCGACGATCCCCGCACCCTGTACCTGGACTTCGGCGACGTGCACGTCCTGGACTTCAAGTTGCTGGAAGACGTGGACTGGGCGGACCCGCTGGTCGTGGCCAATGGCGGGCCGCTGGTGCTGGCGGGCGAAGTCGACGGGCGACAGGTGGCGATCCTCACCTTCGACCTGCACCGCTCCGACCTGCCGCTGCAAATCGCCTGGCCGATCCTGCTGGCCAACCTGATGCAGTGGTATACGCCGGCCCGCGCCGTCAACGCGCCGGAAGGGCTGGCCGTGGGCGAGACGCTGGCCCTCACGCCGCCCTTCGAAGCGGACACGGTGCGTATCACCCGGCCCGACGGCCAGACCACCACGCTCGACGTGACCGCCCGCCAGTTGATCTACGCGGACACGGCGCTGACGGGCATCTATACCGTCGACGTGTACGCCGGGGATGAACTGATGCAAAGCGAGCCGTTCGCCGTGAATCTGTTCGACTCCGGCGAGAGCTTCATCCGGCCGGCGGGACGGCTAACTATCGGCGAGACGCAGGTCACCGAGGCGGAAAAAGAGGAGATCGGGCAGCAGGAATTCTGGCCGTGGATCGCGCTGCTGGCGTTGGCTGTGTTGACCCTGGAGTGGGTGCTGTATCACCGCGGGATGCGCCTGCCCAAGCCGGAGCAGGTCTGGGCAAGCAGAAGACGATAAACGATGGCAAAAAACCGGCAGGTCAGTTGGTTGTACTGGTTTTTTTGGGCGTTGATAAGCATTGCCGGTTGGGTCGCAGGCGTGATCATGTTCACCCTTGTGATTGTCATCACGGGCAATCTTGGACTATGGCTGCAAACAGGCGACAGCTTGGCACGCACTCTTGACACAGTCATCACCCTATTGACCTTCCCCATGATTGCCGCGTTAGGTGGCCTGGGAATCGGTTTGGCGCAAGGGCTTCTAATGCACATGATGGCCTCGTTCAGCGTTATGCTGTGGGCCTTAATCACTGCTGCTGGCTGGGTCCTGGGTCTTGTGCTGGGCTTTGCCGAGTATACCGGTGTCGCATGGTTATTTCATAGCTCACCGCTGGCACTAATCGCGTGGATAGTCCTGTGGCAGGCGGCGATTGGTCTTGTCCAATGGTACGGCATTCGAAATCGGGTGACGCACGCAATCTGGTGGACAGTCACCAGACTCATTGTAGGAGCCATTTTCGCAGTCCCCATCGTATTAGAAGGTCAATCAACTTATAAGGCATGGGAGGCACTAGAATCAGCAGAATTATCGATAGGGACAGAAATCACTGCAGGAGATGTTGCGCTGCTGATATTGTTTTGCCTGAGTATCTACGTGGTGGTGACTGAGATCATCATGGGCGGGGTGATGGCCTGGCTCCTCAGGCAGCCGCGACCGGAAGCCGTCGAGGACGCATCGACCCAACCGCCGGAGCGCGCCCATGCCTGACGACGCCAACCCATCGCCGCCGCCGCGCGTGATCCTGTGCCTGGGGCAGAACTGCAACGCCGGCGGGGCCGCCGATCCGCTGTACGCGCAGTTGCAGGCCGTGCTGAACGCGCACGATGTCTTCGACCCGCCGTTTACGCTGCGTTCGGCCAACTGCCTCGATATGTGCGAGTTCGGCCCCAACGCCGTGATTCACCCCGGCCATATCCGCTGCAATGGCCTCGACCGAGACGGGTTAGCGCGCGTCCTGGCTAGATATGTGTTTGCTGAGAAAAGTTTCGACTGAACAAGCGGCCCGGTTGGATGTGGTATGATCGTGCTGCTGATGGCGATGAGGATCAAACAATGGTGATGCAAACGGTAACGGTGACGGTCGAACTGCCGGAAGAAGTTGCGCGACAGGCGGAGGATGCCGGTGTGCTACAGCCCGAACGGCTGGCCCGCCTGATCCAGAACGAACTTCAACGACGGGATGACCTGGCACGATTGAACGAAATACGGGACGCCATGCGGGAAGTATCCGAGCCAATGAGCGCCGAAGAGATCGAAGCCGAGATTCAGGCTTACCGGGCAGAGAAAAGGGCCGGGCGTGCGAGTCGTGATTGACACAAACGTACTCGTCTCCGGTTTACTGTGGCATGGAACCCCGGCACGATTGTTAACACGGGCGTTTTCAGGACAGCTTACCGTCCTTAGTTCACAGGTACTTCTGGAGGAACTGGCTATCGTATTGGATAGACCAAAGTTTGTGTCAAAGCTGCAACAATCAGAGACAACATCGCAGGAGTTATTGAGCATCGTCCGGCGCAATACGCACCTGGTCGAAGTTGACACGGTTGAACCGGTGATCGCCGCCGACCCGGACGACGATCACGTGCTGGCCTGCGCGCTGGCGGGCCGGGCGGAGGCCATCGTCTCCGGCAACCGGCACCTGCTGAACCTGGGCAGCTACCGCGACATGCCGATCCTGACCGCAGACATTTTGTTGGAACAACTGGAAGAAGCGCACTAGAAGGATTTTCAGGCCGCCCTATGACCTTTACGACTCCCCTCGCCCTGCTGCTGCTCCTGCTGCTGCCGCTGTTCACTTATTACGGCTGGCCGCGCTTCCCCTTCCGCCGCCGCCGGGATACGGCCAGCCTGCTGCTGCGCCTGCTGATCGTGACGATGCTGGTGCTGGGCGTGGCCGGGGTGCAGATCACGCGCGCTGCGGAAAAACTGACCGTCGTTTTCCTGGTGGATGTCTCCGACAGCATGGACGCCGCCGCGCAGGCCGCCGCCCTGGATTACGTGCGCGAAGCGATGGCCACCAGCGGCCCGGACGACCAATCCGCCGTGATTCTCTTCGGCAGCAACGCCCTGGTAGAACGGCCCATGCTGACCGGCACCGAACTGGGCCCGATCGGCTCCACGCCGACCACGCTCAACACCGACCTGGCGGAAGCCATCCGGCTGGGCATGGCGCTCTTCCCGGCGGACGCGGCCCGGCGCATGGTCGTGTTGAGCGACGGGGTGGTCACCGTGGGCGACGCGTGGGAAGCGGCCCGGCTGGCGGCGGCCTCCGGCGTGCAGATCGACTTCGTGCCCTTCCAACGGCAGGAAGCGCCGGAAGTGGCCGTCACCAACGTGGAGGTGCCCTCCCGCCTGAACGTAAACGAGCCGTTCGAGATCAATTACACCGTCGAAAGCCAGGTGGATACGGCGGCGGTGGTCACGCTGCTGGCCGGCGGCCGCACCATCGCCCGCTCGGCGGTTCAATTGCGCGAAGGCGAAAATAACTACTTTTTCCGGCTTACCTCCGGTTTCCCCAATACCGGCTTCAGCGACATCCGCGTGCAGATCGAGCCGGTGGAAACGGCCGCCGACGGCTTTTACCAGAACAACCAGCTCTCGGCCTTCACCGAGATCAGCGGGCCGTCGCGCGTGCTGATGGTGGCCCGCGAGGGCGACGAGGGCCAGGCCGACATCGCCCACCTGCTGCCTGCCCTGGAGGAGCTGGGTCTGGCCATCGACGTGGTCACGCCGGACGAACTGCCGATCGGGTTTGCGCCGCTGAGTGCCTACACCAGCGTGATCGTGGTGAACGTCCCGGCGTCAGACCTCTCCCTGCGCCGCATGGAAGTGCTGCGCGCTTACGTGCGCGACCTCGGCGGCGGGCTGGTTTTTATCGGCGGGGATGAGAGTTACGGCGTGGGCGGCTACTACCAGACGCCCATCGAGGAAACGCTGCCGGTGGAGATGCAGCTCCGCGACCAGGAGCGCATCCCGGCCCTGACGATCATTTTTATCATCGATACGTCGGGATCGATGGGCGCGATCGGTCCCAGCGGGTACACCAACCTCGACCTGGCCAAAGAGGCCATCATCCGCTCGATCACCCTGCTCAACCCCACCGACCGCCTGGGCGTGGTCAATTTTGATACGAATGCCTCCTGGGTGGTGGAGGTGACGCCGGTCGCCAGCCGCGGCGCGCTCCAGGAGCAGGTCGGCACGCTGCGTCCCGGCGGCGGCACGGACATCCTGGCCGGCGTGCGGACAGCCGCCGACTACCTGCCCACCGACCCGTCCACCCTCAAGCACATCATCCTGCTGACGGACGGCGGGGCCAGCGAGGCGGGCATCCCCGACCTGGTGCTGCGCATGCGTATCGAGCAGAATGCCACCACCTCGGTCGTGGCCATTGGCGATGGTTTCGCACCCTTCCTGCAGGACCTGGCCACCATCGGGCAGGGCAACTTCCACTTCGCCCGCGATGTCAGCACCATCCCCACCATTTTCACCGCCGAGACCCTGCTGGCGACACGCTCCTACATCATGGAAGAGGAATTTTTCCCGGTGCAGGTCGGCCAGAACCCGATTCTGTCCGGCATCCAGCGCGCGCCCAGCC
>DAOUEM010000118.1:0-6367 GCA_034430555.1 Anaerolineae bacterium
CAGCGGCGGACGGTTTATCATGGGCATTGGCGCCGGCTGGAAAGAGGACGAATACCGCGCTTACGGCTATCCCTACCCGCGTCCCGGCATCCGCGTGGCTCAGCTTGAGGACACGCTGGCGATCATGACCCGGCTGTGGACGGAGCCGGGCCAGGTCAGCTACCAGGGCGCACACTACCAGATCACCGACGCCTACTGCGAACCGAAGCCCGATCCAGTGCCGCCGATCATCGTGGGCGGCGGCGGACGCAAGACGATGCGCCTGGCTGTCCGCTTCGGCGACGGCTGGAACATCCCCGACGCCAGCTACGACACCTACCGGGATCGGCTGGCGATTCTGCACGGTCACTGCGAGGAGCTGGGGCGCGACCCGGCCAGCATCCGCAAGGGCTGGTTCGGGCGGCTGGTGGTGGGTCGCACGGAAGCCGAAGCCCGGACACGCGGCGGCAGGTGGATGTCCGACAATGCCTTCGCCGGCACGCCGGATCAGGTGCTGACCGCGATGCAGCGCTTCGTGGCACTCGGCTGTGAGCACTTCATCGTCGAGGTACTGGACATCGACCGGCCGGAAGTGCTGGGCATGGTTCTGGAGGAAGTAGTGGGGCCGCTGCGCGGCGGTTGAGCCGGCGTGTGCCTTCAGCCTGAAGAAGATGACTCTCCCGCCGCAGGCACATAATACAGCGTGAAGGCCGCCCAGGGCGGGACATCCGTATAAGGGGTATAGGCCGGCGGCTCCAGGTTAGGGAAGGTATCGGCCAGCACTTCGGGTAAACGTTCGTCGTGCGGCTCGACAAAAAAGGCGTAAGGCCGCCCCGCCGGCAGATCGGCCAGCAGTTCGACGGTCACCTCGCCCGGCGAGATGCTCTGCACCTGCCGGTCGTCGACCAGCAGGGCCAGCATCCCGGCTGCATAAGCCTCATTCAAGTTGTCCGAGACGAGGAAAGTGAGCGTCTCCTGTGGGAAATCCGCGGCGCGCAGCATGGCGTCGATGATGTCCATGTTAGGCCGCACCTGACGGTTGTATACGTCCAGGTGCGGGCCAAAGTAATAGGTCACATGCACCACACTGATCAGCGCCACCAGGCCCACCAACACCCACCGGCGGAAGCGCTCACCCCGCACCGGCCATAAGAGCGGCAGCAGGTATCGGATGCCGACCGCGATGAAAAGCACCAGGGCCGGGAAGATCACCACGTAGCGGGAGGAAGCGGCGCTGTCCACCAGCAGGCTGTTGCCCAGGGAAGTGCCGATCACCCACAAGATCAGCAGCAGGGGACCGGGCTGCCGCCAGCGGCGCAGGACGTACAGCACCCCCAACAGCAGCAGCGGGGCCAATACCGGCAGGACAAGCGGTGTCTCCCCCCCGTAAAACACGCTGTTTTCCGCCCGGTGCACGTAGATCAGCAGAGTCGCGGCCAGCCGCACCGATTGTTTCTGCAGCCCTTCCGGCGTAAAGAGCTGCGCCCAGTATTCATCGTTCAGGCCGGCAAGACTGAGCCGCCCCGCCAGCGGCCACTCGATGCCGACCAGCGTGTAGTAGATCGGAACGGCCACGATCACGGCGGCCAGCGCCGCCAGGATCAAAGCCCGCAGTGGAAGGCGCGCCCGCACCGGGAGGCGCGGCGGGTGCGGGCGCCAGATCAGCCAGCCAATGCCCAACCAGAACAGGGCTAGCAGCGGAAACAGCAGCCGCCCACCCTCGTAAAAGTACTGCGTCAGACCCAACATCGCCCCGCCCAGGGCGAAGTACAGGCGGCGGTTGCAACGCAGTCCGGCGGCAAGACCGGCCATCGCCAGCGTGCCGAACAGCGGATCGGCAATATTGTTCAACCCTATCCGGCTGAAGTGATAATGCGGCGGGAAGGTCACCAGCAGCACCGCCGCCACCAGCGCGGTTTTCCGGTCGAACAGGTGGCGGGCCAGCACGTACAGCGCCGGGATCGTCAGGGCGCCGATCACCACGCTCAATACCCGAAAACCGGCCAGCCCGCGCCCCAACACAGCGATTCCTCCCGCCTGCAAGTAGGGGTATATCCAGGGAAACGGAATCATACCGCCGAAGGGGCGCAGCAGGAGCACCGGCTCGCCTTCCCAGTAAGAGAAGATCGGCGCGATGAAGTTCAACTCGTCCACCAGCACGCGCACGACCTCACCCAGGCGCCACAGGCGGAACAGCAGCGCCGCCGCCGTGATCGCCAATACGAGTAAAACTTCCCGCCGGTGTTGGCGCGGTAGCGCGCGCGGTAGCGCGCACAGTCGTACCGACCCACCCAGGCCCCAGACCAGCAAACCGATGCCGCCCACCAGCCCCACGAGCTGGACCTTGGGCGACAAACCCATCAAAAAATCCAGCCCGAACACCTGCCCGTTGGCTTCCGCCAGGATCGCCAGGGTCAGCACGCCGAGACCAGCCACCCGCCAGTCCGAGCGCGCCGGACTGAGCGCGGTCGACGTGGGCAGGGGCAGCGCCTCCTGTACCGGCGAGAGTCGCAGGGAAAGGCTGAGCGACACCCCGCCCAGCGCCAATAACAACAGGCCATTCTGCACGCCCTGCACATAAGCAGGCCAATAGCTGCCATTGACAGGCTGGAAGCTAACCGTCGCCAAGACCGCTGCCAGGCAGGTCCCGCCGGCCAGCAGACGCGACGTAATCGTCGGGTGCGCGTTTACCCACCGGCGCAGCCACGCCAGGCGACGCCAGCCACACTGTAAGGCCGGACGCAGCAGGATGCGGGCCCAGAACAGCAGCGAAAACGCCAGCATCCCGGCGAAGAGCGCAACCGAAAACGACTGCGGCAGCAATAACAGGAAAACCAGCGCGCCGATCAGCACGGCGGCCAGTATTAGCCATCGTCTCAGTTCGGGTGAGTACAGACAGGAGTAACGACTCGGCATGGAGTTGTTTTTCCAACGCGACAGCGACATATGCTGCCGGCCAGCCTAACACAGCCTGTTGGCCCGTGCCAGCGTCAGGGCGTTTCGCCCAGGCAGCAGGGCGCGTAATAGAGCACGAAGGCCTTCTCCGGGGGTACATCAGCATTGGTCGTGACCTGCGGCGGCAGACATGTAAATCGCGCCCGCAGGACCTCCAGCGATAACCGGTCATCCGGCTCCAGGAAAAAGACGTGATCGACGTCTGTGGGGAAGGCCGCCCCAACTCCCCGCGCCAATTCCTGCGGCGCGACGACATCCACTACCAGGCCATCGGCGAAATAAGCCGCCAGGTCCCGCGCATAACTGTCCGAAAACACCTGTGTGCTGACCAGGTGAACGTGCGTGCCGGGCCGGTACCCGATTACCCGCAGCAGGGCATCATGCCCGTCCATGCGATCCCGCACCTGCACGTTAAACAGCGCCAGGTGCGGCCCGAAGTAATAGCCCACCTGGACCACCGCCAGCGCCGCGACCACCAACCCGATCAGCGCGCGCCGGGCGGGCCATCCCGCCGGCCATACAGCCCGGATCAGCCCCTGCACCCCCAGCGCCGCCAGCATCACATACAGCGGAAAAGCGATCACGTACCGGGTCGCCAGCGTACTCTTGGCCAGCAGGCTGTTACCCAGGATGGTCAGCAGCAGCCACAGGGACAGCAGCAGCGATCCCGGCGAGCGCCAGCGGCGCGCCAGTACGAATAATCCCCCAAACACCGGCAACGCCATCACCGGCAGCAGGAGCGCCCATTCGCCCAGGTAAAAACCGCTGCTATCCACCAGGTGAAACGGCGCGACCAGCGCGTCTACCAGGTGATCGCCGTAGGGCTTGATCAGCCCATCCTCGGCCAGGCGAGACCAGAAATCCGCGTGCAGGCCGACCTGGTCAAAACGCGGCGTGAGCGAAGCCCCCAGGCCGAGCAGCGTATAATAAAGTGGGGCGGCCACTGCCAGCGCCGTCATCAGCGTCATCAGTAACCCCGGCAGGTGCCGCCAGGGCCGCCACAGCAGCACAATAATCCCCAACCACAGGACGACCAGCATTGGGTAAACCAGCCGCCCGCCCTCGTAGAAGTACTGCGTCAGCCCCAGCGCGGCCCCGGCCAGGGCGTAGTCCAGGCGGCGGTTGGTGCGCAGTCCACGCGCCAGGAAAGCCAACGCCAACACGCCAAACAACGGATCGGCGATGTTGTTGATCCCCAGGCGGCTGAAGTGCAGGTGCGGCGGGAAGACGGCCAGCAGCGCGGCGGCCAGCCAGGCCGTCTGCCGGTCGAAGGACTCGCGAGCCAGCAGGTAAAGCGCCGGGATGGTGAACGTCCCCAGCAGGACGCTGACCGCCCGCAGACCGGCGAAGTTATGCCCCAGCAGGTCGACCGTCCAGGTTTGCAGGTAGGGGTAAAGGCGTGGGAAGGTGACGATGTAGTTCATTGGCTCCAGCAGCCGGAGGCGCTCCGGTCCTTCGAACAGGTCCACCACGCTGGCAAAATTCAGCTCATCCACGAAAACCCGCACCGTGTCGTCGAGCCGCCAGGCGCGCAGCAGCAGGGCCGCACCCGTCAGCGCCAGCACAAGCAGCGCTTCCCGCCGATCCGGCCACGACCACGTGCGCCACTGCGGCCTGCCCAGACCCACCACCACCAGCGTCACCCCGCCGACCAGCAGCACAAACTGGACGTGGTGTGAAACACCGCTCAGCAGCGTGCCGAAGATCAGGCCGTTCGCCTCCGCCAGGAGGGCCAGCATGATCGCACCAGCGGCAAACAACGACCAGTAAATAGGATGATTCTCCGGCGACCCGCCCGCCGGTTTGGGCAGCGATTCCTGCTCACCGCCGCGCTGGTCCAGGAGCAGCATGACTCCACCCACAGCCACCAGCACCAGCCCGGCGACCAGCCCGGCAGGATCGCCGCGCGCGCGCTGACCGTCTCGCGGCTGGACGAACCAGACACCCAGCGCCATCAGGGCCAGCGCGCCGAACCGCAGCCAGCGCCGGGCCGGTGTGATGCTGTCGGTCATACTGCTGGATTTCATCAAGGCAAACCACCCTCACGCCGATCCCCCGGCCAGCAGGCTATCATAACCGGGGCAAAAACGCCACATTTGTTATTAAGGCGTGTTTCTACTAACGAAGCGCCGTTACAATCCGGCATAGAGCGCGCCGAGCCTGGCCCGTCCAGGCCGCCAGGCGTCAACCCCGACGGCGCATCTAGTGATTGGAACCGTATCATGGTAAGATGTGACACACATTCAACCAGAAGGCGACGTTTCACATGAAGCGAGTGATCTTTCTGATGTCCGATACCGGCGGTGGGCACCGCGCCGCCGGACGGGCCATCGAAGCGGCCCTGGCGCTGCGTTACCCGGAGGTATTTGAGACGTTCTACGTGGACGTTTTCCGCGAGTATACGCCGCCGCCGATGAAGTACGCGCCGGAGATTTACCCGATGTGGGTCAAACATAGCCTGACGACCTACGGCTGGTACTTCTGGTTTTTTGACCAGGTGATGCAGCTCCCCCTGGTGCGCAACACGCTGCCGATGCTGATCGCGGAAGACCGGGTCAAAAAAATGGTGACGGACTATCAGCCGGACATCATCGTGGTGCTGCACGGCGCCTTTTCACGTTTTGTAGTGGCGGCTCGCAGCAAGCTAAAGCTGAACATTCCCATCGTGACCGTGATCACCGACCTCGCTAAGCCCCACGTGGCCTGGTATCACCCCGGCGTGGACCGCTGCCTGGTGCCTTGTGAGGCGGCTTATACCCGTGGCATCAAGTTAGGGGTACCGGCCAGCAAGATGCGCCTGGTCGGGCACCCGGCTCATCCCAAGTTTGCCATGTATCAGGGCAGCAAGCGCGAGGCCCGGCGCACGCTGAACTGGGCGCCCGACGTCCCAGCTGTCATGCTGTTGGGCGGCGGTGACGGCATGGGCCTCATGGACGAGATCGCGGCGGCCATCAACGCCCAGGCGCTGGACGCCCAACTGGCCGTCATCTGCGGACGCAACGAAACCCTGCGGAAGAACATGCAGGCCGTCTCCTGGAACCAGCAAACCTACGTATACAGCTTCGTCACCAACATCGAAATCATGATGCGCGCCGCCGACGTGCTGATCACCAAGGCCGGCCCGGGTACCATCGCGGAAGCCGCCATCAGCGGCCTGCCCATGATTCTGTCCGGCGCGATTCCTTTTCAAGAAAGCCCCAACATCGATTTTGTGGTCCGTAATGGCGCCGGCGTTTACGAGCCAACGCCGGAAGGTATCGCCGCCGCCCTGGCGACGCTGCTCACATCCGGCAAAGACACCCTGGCCAGCCTGGCGGAAAATGTGGGTAAGATCGCTTATCCGGCTGCCACCTTCGACATCGCCGATGAAATCGCCACCTCCTGCAACCTGAGCAAATCGGACTGGCAGCGCCGGCAAAGCCCCACCCAGGAG
>DAOUEM010000119.1:0-2323 GCA_034430555.1 Anaerolineae bacterium
CCGGCAGCATCAGGCCTATATCGTGCTGGTGGGAGGGACGCTGGTTTCCGCATACCTTGCGGCGCTGTCCTTCCAGGCAACGTGGGTCCTATATGGCTTTATCGTGCCAATCTTGTTCGCCAGTGCGCTGTATCGAACGAAAGTGGTGCTTAGCCTGACTATTCTTGTCTCGATATTGATCGTGTACTTCGGAGCGCAGCAATCCTCCATCGATACCCTGACTCCATTGGTCGTCCAATGGTTAGCAGTCACCATACTTTTGCTTACCAAGCGTGATCTCTACACCGCCCTGGAATGGGCCTTGCATGGGTACCAGGAAGCCAAACGTAATCAACAGGTGGCACGCGAGCGGCAGGCAGAACTCAAGCGCGTGCTGAAAGCACTGGACACGGCCACCTACAACCTGGAACGCGCCAACTATATGCTCGGTATTGCTCGTGATAAGGCCGAAGATGCCCGGCGTATAAAACAGCAGTTCGCTCAAAATATCAGCCACGAGCTGCGCACTCCCCTCAACCTGGTTGTGGGTTTCACAGAGACGATGGTTCAGTCACCCGAATACTACGGAACCCCCCTACCCCCCACTTATTTGCAGGACCTGAACACCGTGTACCGTAACGCCTGCCATTTGCAGGATCTGGTCAATGATGTGCTGGATCTGGCACGTATTGAGGCGGCGCAATTGAGCCTGGTGATGGAGCCTACCGACGTGACTGGTCTCGTGCATGAGGCCATCGCCATGGCCCGTAACCTGATTGAACGGCGTGGGCTAGAGCTGCGACTGGCGCTTTCCCAAGACCTGCCCGTACTCGTGGCCGATCCCGTCCGGATCCGCCAGGTTCTCGTCAATCTCCTTAACAATGCGGCCCGCTTCACAGACGAAGGTCACGTAACCATCAGCGCTCAACAACAGAATGGCACTGTCACCTTCACCGTTTCGGATACGGGGGTAGGAATCGCACCAGAAGACCTGACGCGGGTATTTGAGGCTTTTCAACAAGTGGATGGCACCATGCAGCGCCGCTACCAGGGGGCGGGATTAGGGCTTACCATATGCAAACATATTGTCGAACTTCATGGGGGACAGATCTGGGTCGATAGCCGGGTCGGAGAAGGCAGTACCTTTCATTTCACGCTGCCGGTAAAGGTTTCAGCGCGGGGCGATGAACTGTCGTATGTGGCTCGAGAAGAGCATTCCTTTGGCAGTCAGAAACGACAGCAACGCATATTGCTTGCCGTAACCAAAAGTCCGTCGGCTGCTGTCTTGCTGACCCGGTATCTACAGGCCTGTCGTTCGTTGATCGTCAATGACTATGAGCAGGCCTACCGGGTGGCCCAGAAAACGAAGCCGCAAATTGTTGTGATCGACAGTAATTCCAGCGAGTTTATGAAGGTGCCCGTCGAAACCCTGGCCCTGGACTGGGGTCTCCCCAAGACTCTTTTTATCACCTGCCCCCTGCCGGGCGAAGAACGCCTGCGTCAAGCAACCAAGACCGATGCCTATCTTATCAAACCGGTTACGCAGCACAGCCTGTGGGATACCTTGCGCCAGTTCGAGGCTAACGTTGACAGAATTCTCGTGGTAGATGACGATCGCGACTTTGTGCGCTTGATGAGCCGCCTGCTCGATAACCCACTCCGCCAATACCAGGTGTACAGCGCCTATACTGGCCGGGAGGCCCTGGACATGGCGGTTCGTTACAAACCCGACCTCGTTTTACTGGATATCCGGCTGCCTGATATCGACGGGCTGGAGGTATTGACACGCCTCCGAAACATACCTGACCTGAAAGACATCCCCATTGTCATCGTATCCGCCCAGGATGAACAAGACATGACGAGTACTTTACGCGGCCCCACGGTGATCAACAGGCTGGCTGGTACACTGCCAGGTGAAATCATCCGTTGGGTCCAGGCCGTCTTAGATACTTCCACCACCCTTGAACCACTGGTTTCACGTCAAACGAACGGAGCTTCAGCATCAGCGAATCTTGATATCAGTGCTCCGGCAGGGCCGCCAGGGCAATGAGCAGCTTTTCTTCGGTGATGGGCTTCTCTACAAAACTGGTCGCCCCCATGAACAAGGAGAGTTCCTCCTGCTTGACGACACTGCAGATGATAATAGGAATATCCTGTGTTTCCACGGAACTCTGCATTGCCTGTAAGAGGTCCCAGCCGTCCTGTCCGGGCATCATCAAGTCCAGCGTGACGACATCAGGGCGCAGTTGATGGGCCTGCTCGTAACCTTCCGCTGCGTTCGACGCCGTAAAGACGCGATAGCGGTGCGGACGGAGCAGGCGTTTGAACAAGGCGAGTACGTCCT
>DAOUEM010000120.1:0-13655 GCA_034430555.1 Anaerolineae bacterium
AAGCTGCCTCGGTAACCTGAACTTTGCTGGCGATCGGCCATTACATCTCCGGACGGCGGCTCCAGCAGGCGCCGTCCTATTTGGCTCTCTGGCATCCGTCAACTCGCAAAGCCCCAATCAGCTTTGCGGTGGTTGAATACGATTTTGTGAGGTGTCGAGCGGCAGGGTCAGGGTGAAACAGGCCCCATCGGGTGTATTCTCTGCCCTGACTCGACCGTGATGGCCCTCGGCGATGGTCTTGACGATGGCCAGTCCCAGGCCATTACCGGGGTATTCCGCGGCATTACGGCCCCGGTGGAAGCGACCGAACAACTGCGGTAAATCCTCAATCGGAATGCCCGGCCCGGTATCTGCCACCCAGATCTCTGCCGCGTTCATAACCTGGCGCAGGCCAAGCGTGATGCTGCCGCCCTCCGGCGTATATTTGATGGCATTGTCAAGCAGATTGTGCAGGGCGCGCTGGAGCTGGCTTTCGTTGGCTGGGACGATCAGCGGGGTCTCCGGCAGGACCAGCTCTAGCTTGAGGTCTGCCTGGTCCGCCCAGGAAGCATACAGCTCGCTGCTTTCTTGCAGCACGATGCGGATGTCGGTCGGGGTGTGTGGTTCGGGATCGAGCCTGGCCTCAATGCGCGAGAGTTCCAGCAAACCGTTGGTCAGCGCTTCCAGCCGCCGAGTTTGTTCCCTGGCGCGGTTCGTAAAGGTGATCTGGCGATCACGATCGGTTTCGTCAATGATCAGCTCCAGGTTGGTCTGCAAAGAAGTAAGCGGCGTGTGAAGCTCGTGAGCGGCGTCCGCGACAAAGCGCCGCAGCGCGTACACGGTGTTTTCCACTTGGACGGCCATGTTATTAAAACTGGCGGCGAGCTGTCCGACTTCGCCTTTCTGGTCGACGTTGGCGCGAATCGACAGGTTGCCCTGGGCCATCCGGCCGGTGACATCAGTCAGGGCGAGCAGCGGCCCGCTGATCTGTCTGCTGACAATCCAGCCGACTCCGGCTGCCAGCCAAACGGCGACCAGACCGGCCAGGACCCAGCCGTTGGCTACGCTGTCGATGATATCGCGGCCATAGGCCGGGCCTTCCAGCAGTTCCACATAGCCGACCAGGGTGCCGTCGCTGTTATTGTAAAAGGCAGCCCTTACTGTCTGGTCGGATACGCGGTTGGCGGGTTGGGTGACCTCGCTGAAGCTGATGCCGTAGGGCGATCCGCCGACCGGTATCGTGATAGCCGGCTGTCCATCCGCGTTCAGCTCGACAAAGGACCCCTCGGCGGCGCTGAAGGTGATGCTGGGGCTGTTGCCCCCGTCGTTTGGGGATGACCAGTTTTCGTAGGGTGGGTCCGGTGGCACGAAGATTCCCATCACGGAGTACGGCCACGGACCTTCGTTGGGCGCTGTCACATCCTGGAGCGGTACCGAGTCATCGGCCAGCAGGATCGGCGCCGGGATCAACTGCGCCTGCCGGGGGTGTCCCGAGTCGGCGATAACCTGGCCGTCAGCGTCCAGCACACGGACCCTCGTCTGCGATAGGGCGGCAATCGGTAGTAAGCGCAGCTCGATGTCCTCCGGTGGGTCGTTCCAGTGTATGATGCGACCGATTCGCCGGGCGATGGAATGGGTGCTGGCCTCCAGGTAATCACGTTCCAGCTGGGTGTAGTAGTTATCCAGCGTCGTCAGCAGCACCGCCCCCAGGGCCAATGCCGCTACCAGGGCAATCGCCGCGTAACTCAGCGGCAGCCGCCAGCGGATAGAACTCGGAATCATGCGCTACCTCCGCTACAACAAGTTACGTTCATTATGACAGTTGCCACCTGAACCCTCAACACCGCCATGAGCGCGTCGTTTAGCGCCTTCAGGGGCCGGCTGGAACGGTCGGGCCGGTGTAGCCTTCTGGCGTCACCGTTGGCGTTGGCGTCAAGGTCGGTGAATCGGGCTTGCGGAAGGTCCATGGCCCACCCTCAAGACAATCGATCTGTACGTAGTTTTCATCCAGAGGATACACATACCAGGTATACGTCCCCCCGATGTTGAAGTTTTCGAGCAGGTTGACGGTTTCGTTTTGTCGCAGTTCCACCACGCGCTCGAAAATCGTGCCATCCGGTCGATGCACGCGAATCAGGTTGCGGAAGGCGCGCGGTCCACGCCAGTTGAAGGTGATCTGTCCGTCCGTGCCGATTGCTTCCGAACCATCGAATGGGGTGTAGACTTCCCAGGGTACGCATTCCACCGCGGGTTGAACCGGGTGCGCTTCGCCCGGCACGCGCAGGACCTGCCCAATGCTGATGACGTTCGCATCGGACAGGCAGTTTCCGCCGGCCAGATCGAAGTAGGTCGTATTGTATTGCTGGGCAATGCGCGCCAGGGCATCGCCGGCTTGCACCCTGTAGGTTAATTCCCAATCGTCCCGAGGCTCACAGCCGGGCGTCGTGGATGGAGTGGGCGATTCGGCTCCGTGCAGCCCTGGAATCGATACGCTGTAGATCAGCGTGGGCGATGGTGTGGTTGTCGGCGTATTCGACGGGGCAACGGTCTGCGTGGGTGGCTCGAACGTCGGCGGTGGCAGCAGGGTCCGGGTAGCGGTGGCGGTCACCGATGGTGTATGAGAAGGCCCCATGGTCGGTACCGGGGTTGGGCTGGCCGATGGACTTGTCGTGAGAGTTACCGCGGTGGTTTGCGGCATGAGACCGGGTGTGGTGCCTCCGAGCAGCAGCCCTAGCGCCAGCGCCCCCATCACCAGGCTGCCGGTCATAACCAGACTGATCAGCCGGGAAACTTTGAGATCAGACATGTCGAGGCTCTCCTTGTGGGTCTTTAATCGCCGTCGTTGGCACATCAGGAAGCGCACGTGGGACCAGTTTCCCCTCATACAGATCGAAGGCTTTGTCAGCATATTCGATGATGACGGGGTCGTGCGAGGCGATAATAAAGGCTGTATCCTGGGCGGCCGCTACGCCCCGGAATAAGGTCAGTATCTGGCGTGAGGTTCGGGTGTCCAGGCCGCTGGTCGGTTCGTCGGCCAGCACCAGGGCCGGGTGTAAGGCCAGCGCACGGGCGATCACCACGCGCTGACGCTGGCCGCCGCTCAGCTCGTCGGGGACATGATCGGCCCAGGCGCTCAACCCAACGGCTTCCAGCGTTGACCTGGAACGCCGGCGTCGTTCGCGGAAGCCCAGACGTAGCAGGCGTAGCGCCAGTTCAATATTCTCCAGGGCGCTGTAGGTCGGCAGCAAGGTGTCGCCCTGGAAGATAAACCCGATTTGTGTGCGGCGCAGCCGGGCGCGGGCGCCTTCGCTCAGACGGGTGATGTCGCGGCCATCGATAGCGACCGTGCCGCCGGTGGGATGATCCAGCGCGCCGATCAGATTGAGCAACGTTGTCTTACCGCTGCCGGAGGGGCCGTACAGGGCTACCAGTTTGCCACCGAAGACGGTCAGGTCCAGGCCCTGCAGTACGTGGACGGCGCTGCCGCCGCTGCCAAAAGTACGCTCGAGGTTTTCCACGCGTACCCGGGTTTGGGCTGGCGTGAAGGAATTGTGATTCATGGCTTGACCTCGCGACGGCGTTTGTTACGCAGCCAGCTAAAGCGTCGCCGCTGCTCGGGTGGGGCATCTTGCGGGAGTACGGCCCGCAGCGCGGCATCGGCATCATCTGTCTCGTCCAGTTCGGGTCGCAGCAGCACGCCTTCCGGCCTGATTTCCACCGAAATGCGCGTTCCGTCGTTGAGGTGGGCGCGCACTGCCGCCGGCAGTTGAATGCGACCGGCAGCGTCCAACCGCGGCGCGACTTGATCTTCGCTGGCGACATCCTGGCCCAGCGCGCCATCCCGCAGCGTGAGCACACGGTCGGCGAACCCGGCCATTTCGACATCATGGGTGACCATCAGCACGGTGAGGCCGTAGCGTTCGCGCAGGTCACGGAGCAGGTCCATTACCTGGACGGCGCTCTGGTGGTCGAGCGCGCCGGTTGGCTCGTCGGCGAGCAGCAGGTCCGGGTTGTTCGCCAGGGCCACGGCGATTGCCACCCGCTGCTGCTGGCCGCCGGAGAGCGTCGCCGGGAGTTGGCGCGCCTGCGGCCTGATGCCAACGGCCTCCAATAGTTCCAGGGATCGCTGCCGGCGCTGCCATGGCGTCGATCCGGCCAGCATCATCGGCAGGGTGACGTTGCGCTGGGCACTGCGGTGGGGGAGCAGGTTGCGCTCCACCTGCTGCCAGATAAAGCCCACCCGGCGCAGGCGGTAGGTCGCCAGGGCACGTCCGCGTAATTCAAGCAGGTTCAGCCCAGCGACGGTCAGCTGCCCGGCGGTGGGCCGGTCCAGGCCGCCGATCAGGTTAAGCAGGGAGCTTTTACCCGCGCCGCTGGGGCCATTGATGGCCACCATCTCGCCGCGCGCCATTTCGAAGTCGATGCCGCGCAGGGCGACCAGTTCATGATCGGCGACCCGGTAGGCGCGCACAACCTGCTTGCAGACGACGAATGGCGCGCTCATAGATGAACGCTTTTCTGCTGCTGACCGGCTGTTTGGTGTGTCATCGATACTCCATTCGACTATGGCCGCTACGGACCGACGACGATGTCGCTTTCTTGTACGCCGTTGATGATCTCGACCCGGTCATCGGTCTCCAACCCGATCTCCACGTCGACGCTGCGCTGGCCGTCAGGTGTGTCTAGCACGACAAACGTGCGGTTTTGAAAGGTACGGATGGCCGCCGGCGGCAGCCACAATACGTCACGACTGACCCGCAGCGGCATGTCGACCTCCACCAGCTGGTTGGTGGCGACATCCGTCACCTGGTCCAGGGAGGCGGCGATGCGCGTCGTCTGGTCGGCGTCGCGGCTGCTGAGCGGTATCTGTCGTACGGCGCATTGCACGGCGGTCTCCGGCTGGTTCATGACCTCGCAGGTCCCCACCATGCCGACGCTTAACTGCTGGGCATCGCCGATAGCCAGGTTGGCGATGATCTCGCTGGGCTGCGGCCGCCCGATGGTGATCACTGACGTGTAGGCCTGCACGGCGTCGCCGGGGTTGATGGTGACTTCCAGCACGATGCCGTCGATGGGCGCGTATAGCGATGAGCGCGCGATGTCGGCGTTGATCTGGTCGATGTTCAGCTGGGCGGAGCGTACGGCCTGGGTGCCGCTGGCATCGCCGCCACTGCGGGCGTTTTCCAGAGCTAGCTCGGCCTGGATGACCTGGTTTTCAGCCTGGTCCACCTGGTATTGGTGGTTGTTGAAGCTTTGCGCGGAGGAGTAGTAACTCGTTTCGGAAGTGCGCAGGCTGTTCTGTGCGTTCTGAAGCTGCTGCCGGGCGTTGTCCACCGTGGAAGCGGGCTGGTCCGGGCGGCTGATGGCGTCGTCGTAGGCCCGCTGGGCATCTTCCAGCGACTGACGGGCGCTCTCCAGGTTGATGCGCGCCGATTCCAGTGAGGTCCATGGGCTGCTGTTGCGGGTGCTCTCCAGGCTCAGGCGAGCGTTCGCCAGCTGGATCTCGGCGTCTGCCACCGATTGGGCGCTGCCTTCGGTGCCGCTTGCCAGGTTGGACAGGGCATTTTCCAGGTTGAGCTGCGCCGAGGCGAGCTGGTCTTCCAGCGTGGTGATCTGGTAGTCGACCAGCAGGCCGCCGGCGCTGACTGTGTCCCCGCGCCGCACGTTGACGCGCCGCACCGTCCCGCTGATCTCAAAACTGAGCGGCATCTGGTCGCGCGGCTGCCAGCGTCCGGTAAAGTTCAGGATTTCCTGCACGTCCCCGCGCTGGACTGTGTAGGTGGGACGGACGATGGCCGGGGCCGTTGGGATCGGCGTCGAGGTGGCGGCCAGCGCGGCCTGTTCCTCGCCCGTGCCTGTTGGCCCGGCGCAGGCCCCCGTCAGTAAGCTCAACAGCAGCGCGCCGGCTAGAATGGTGGTCGATCGTGTCATGAGTATTCCCCGCAGAAAAACAGTTCCTTAACCAGATATCGCATGTCTATACATCGCCCAGCTTGACCAGCGCCGTGATATTTTCCCGACCCAACAGCAGCGTGGTCAGCAATGTCACCGCCAGCAGCGCGCTCGCAAACAGGCCGTAGACCAGCACGATCTCCTGCCAGGCCACGCGGACCAGGTAAGGCGGCAGGCCGCCGCTGAAGTCCAGGAGCGGCAGGAAGAGCAGGGTGGTCAGCATCCCGATTGATGTTCCGCCCAGGATGCCGCTGCTGGCGCTGATACCCTGCACCAGAATCAGGTAGCGCCCCACGGCGAATCCGCCCAGGCCCATCGCCCGCAAGGAGCCAAGCTGTGTCGCCTGCGCCCGGAAGGAGGCCGCGCTCTGGATGATTGCCCCTACCAGCGTCAGGACAACTGCTGCCACGAATCCCACCGATAGGAAGCCCAGCACGCCCCGCCGAGAGGGCTGGGCCTGCGCCTCGAGCAGGGCGGTAGCCGGATTGCGCCACTCCAATATCGGGAAGCCCAGGGCGCTGATGTCGTTCCGAACGGTGGTGACGTCGGCGTCCGGTGCCAGGCTGAGCCATACGTTGTGGGGCAGCGAGGTGCCGGCAGCCTCCAGGAGTGGGTCCAGGTTCATCACCAGGAAAAAGCCGTCACGCGGGTCCAGCGTCGGGAAAAAATCGAGCAGGCCCAAAATCGGCACGGTCATTTCATACCAGGTATCCAGCGCTGCAAATTCCACCCGGATTTCCTGCCCGATGATCAGGTTGTAGGCTTCGGCCGTCGTCCGGCTGAGCAGCACCCCGGTGCGATTGCCAGCCAATCGGTTGAAGAGGTCCGCCAGCGGCTCCTCGGCGTAATCCTGGCGAAAGCGCGTAACCGCGGCCATGGTGGCCCGGTCCATGCCGAGCACCGTGCCCTCGACCCGCTGCGAAGGCAGCACGATCCGGCCGGGGAAGCGCCCAACTGGTGAGATATTAGCCACGCCGTCTACGGTGAGTAGATCGACGACCGGGGGCGCGTTATAACCCACGACGGTCAGGGTGGTCGTGCCGCTGTCGTCTTCAGATTCTTCCGTCTGGGCATCGCTGGCGGTGATGATCACGCCATCCGCTCCGATCTGGTAGTCGATGGCGTCTGCCAGGCTGCGGTCGATGGTGCTCGCCATCGACGCGGTAAACCCGATCAGGCTGAGCGTGAAGCACATCATCAGCAGCGAGCCGCGGTAGCGATGAATCGAACGGGTCAGTTCACGCAGCGACATCAGCAGCGGGATGCCCGGCCCGAATGCGACCAGCCGCGCCGCCAGGCCCAGCAGTACCGGCCACAGGCGCAGCAGCAGCAGCGTCAGCCCCAGCAGGAACAACGTCGGCCCGATGAAGATCAGGGGATCGGCAAAAGGATCGTCGGCGCTGGCGATCAACCCGCCTTTCTGGGTGAGCGTGTACAGGACGTAAAGGGCCGGGATCGGCGCCAGCACGTCCAGGTATATGCGCTGCCACCAGGCCTTCGTTGCCCGCGCCGACTGCTGTTTGAAGCTGGTGATCGTCTGGCCGGTGGTGCGCCAGGCGATGTACAGGCCGCTGCTGGCCGCCGCCAGGCTGGTTAACAAACCGGCCAGGAGCGCCTGCGACGTGAAGATCACGTCCAATGGATCGCCGACTCCCTCGAAGCGTAAAAACGACGTGGTACGCCCCACCAGCTGCACCACCGCCGGTGCCGCGGCGATGCCGACTCCCAGGGCCGTGCCGGCCAGGATCAGCCACATCAACAGGTGAATGCCCAGCAGCCCCTGCCGGCTCATGCCCCGGCTGCGCAGGGTGACATCTTCCTGCTGCTGGCGGGAGACGAGCAGGCCGGCCACCAGGGTCACGAAGTACAGCACCAGCCCACCCACCGGCAGGATGATGATCAGCAGTTGCTGGGTAAGCTCCTTGACTTCCTCACTGAAGGTTTTGAGGCCATTTTCCGGGGAGACGTCGACCCGGATGCCGGGCAGGGCATTTACGGCGTCACGCCGCCCGGTGACCATACGAGCCAGCAGCCCATCCACTTCGGAAGTTTTAACGGTACTGCCGTCGAAAATCAGCCACCAGCCCGCCTCTTCAACCGGGCGCTCGATGCCTGCCGCCAGCGTCCACAGGTCGTCCGTCTGGACGAGCAGCACCTGGTCGAAGTAACGCGGCGGGAATATCCAGCCAGTGTCCTCGGCATCAGCGGCACGCCACAGCGCGGCGACCCGCAGCGTGTACGGATCGCCGCCCGGTTGGAGCGCCTCCAGTTCGTCTCCGACCTGCAAGCCCATTGTGTACAGCATGCGTTCCGGGATCAAAACCGGGACAGGCTGGCCGGCAACCGTTGGCGCTTCCGGGGGCCACTGGCCGTCCACAATCGTGATCTGCGACTCCTGCCCGGTCAGCGCCCCGATGCCAAACGCGCCCAGCGATAGCGTCCCGGTGCGCAGGGTCCAGGTGCCGGCCCTCACGTATGTGATCTCACTGGCAACCGGCAGGTCGATCGTCGTGGTAAAGCCGACCCGGATGGCGGCATCGGCTGCTGTGACATCCTGCCGTGTGATGTTGCCTTCCCAGCTGCCCAGGTACCGCAGGCGAAAAGCGTAGGGCGGATCGGCCAGCCGCGAGGACAGCAGGCCGCTGTTGACGGCATCCACGTATAGCGGCAGGCTCAGCGCCAGCGTTGCCGCGACGGCCAATCCCAGCAAGGCCCACAGCGCCAGCACGCGATGCTGCCACAGGCGTTCCAGGGCGAACAGGAAAAAATCGAACAGTCGGAACATAAGACCACCCGGTTACAGGGTAGGTATCCCGCGTTCAGGATACCCACCCTGGCATTCTGTCATCAGCCTGTGAAGGCTAACCACCAAAGAGCGTTTGCAAGGATGGATCGGCCTGGCTGGCGCACTGGGCATACTGCTGGAAGTAAGCGCGTGCATCGGTGGACGCGTCAAACGGCGGCAGCAGGCTGATGCACTGCTGGAACGCCTTCGTGATTACCTCCGAGTCCGCCAGTTCGGCTTCCAGGTCGGCGTCCTCTAGCACGTAGCGGTCGAAGGCCCGGTTGAGCCAGTTTTCCAGGGCAAACCGGGTCGGTGCGGAACCTGGATTAAGCGCCGACGGGAAGGTCAGGGTGGTGGGACTTTGCAGCATCTGGTCGAGCTGGTTGTAGACGGCCACCACGTCCGGGCTTTGGCTGGAGACCACCGCCGGGCTGTTGATGAGCGAGCGGCGGGCGGGCATCCCGGAGAACAGCTCCGGATGCTGGGCCAGGCTGCTGATGAAACCGTAGCAGGCTTCCGGGTTTTCCGCCGTATTGCTGATATAGGCGGTGCCGATATCGTAGGCCACCGGCGTGAACCGAGTTCCGCTGGGGAAAGTGGTCATCGGGTCGACGGCTTCGGTCTGAGCGCCACCGCCACCGCCACCGCCCTGCCTACGACCACCGCCGAAGCGTCCGATGATCTGGCTGAAAGCGTTCAGGCTGTCGGTATAGATCGCGTCGGTGCTGTCGCCGCCGCCGCCGATGGCAATAAACGCGCCGCCGCCGGTGAGGGCCAGGGGATCATAGGCGATCAAGCCCTCTTTGGCCAGGTCCAACACCTGCCGGATGGCGTCGACCGTGGCCGGGTCGGTGTAGTTGATGGTCGGCGGATCGGTGCGGTAATCGAGTGGAATGCCGCCGAAAGCCGCGATCAGCATGTGCAGATGCGACGCGCCAAAACTCCGTGAGGCGAAGACGGAGCCTTCTTCCTCGTCGACCACGAAGGCCAGCGCCCGCAGCGCATCGGTGAACTCGTCCACCGTCCAGCCCAAAGCCGGCGCTGACACGCCCGCCTGGGCGAATAACTCGGCATTGTAACGAAGCACCTGCGGAGATAGAACCATCGGCATGGCCCAGGTCCGGTTGTTTTGCTGAAGCTGGGCCAGCACCCCGTTGACGACATCATCACGGTCGAACGAGGGATCGGCGTCCATAAACGGGTCCAGGTTGAGCAGCGCTTCCAACTCTCCGCCGGGAACCGCGTTGTAGGGCAGGTAGAAGCAGTCGTTGGTTTCCGCCAGTTCTGCGAAGGACGTGTTAAAGTCGGTGTTCAGCACGACCGCGCCGACCTGCGGCGTTCGCGCCACGAAATCGGCGATAACCTGGTCCCACTGTGCCTGGTTGGGCAGCGGGGTGATGAACGAGGTCATGCCGAAATCGAGTGATACTTCACCGGGCGATAACATCACTGATGGGATCGGCGTCGCCACGGCCACGCTGACGGTGCTGCGCCGCTCGGCTGCCGCCTGCATATCGTTCAGGGCGGTGACCTCGGCTTCTTGCAGGGCTGTGCGGGCATCCGACCCAGCCGATTGCATGGTGTTCAGCGCAGACGTGATGTATTCCGCGTATCGCATCTGGGCAGGCGTGATCGCCTGGGCCAGCGCCCGGTTGATCAACGCCTCCTCCTCGGCGGAGTAGTTGCCGCCGATACGAAAACCCGCTCCTCCCTGGCCTGGTCCCTGCCCGGGACCGCCGCCGCTGGTCGTGCCGGCCAGGCTCTGCCCGGGACCGCCGCCGCTGGTCGTGCCGGCCAGGCTCTGCCGGGCCGGGCGGGCGCTCAGGAAATTGTTGGCGACCTGCGGGGCGAAGGTCAGGTAGCGGGCCAGGGAGTAAGCCAGTTCCGGCTGCTGAGTGCCGCTGCTGATGGCAAACCCCTGCGTGGAGAGGCCGGCGTTGCCGCCCGGCAGCAGCATCGCCTGGCTGTTGTCATCAGCATTAAAACCGCCGCCGCCTAAGGCCGTGCTGGCTTGCTGAATCACCATCGGAATCTCGCTGCCGCCGCGTCCGCCGATCACGATGGTAAAGTTGCCGGTGTCCGGCGTGCTCAGGTAGCCCTCCTCGGTGAGCTGGGTCCAGGTCGCGAGCATCGCTTCGAGGTCCTCTCCGGTGAACTGCGGCGGATTGGGGATGACGCTGTTGTCGTACAGGTCGCGGCCCAATAGGCTCCGCAGCAGAGTGGCGGTTTCCTCGTCGAATATCTGGATGGCCTGGGTGGTGATCGCGCCATCGGCACCGAATTCGGTCAGGGTGCGGATGGCGAAGGCCAGGTCGTCCAGCGACCAGCGCTCATCCGGGTAGGCCAGACCGGCGGCATCAAAAGCTGCCGGATCGTAAACCATGATGATCGGGTTAACCGACAGGGGCAGCGCCCACACGCCGCCATCCCATTGGAAGCTGTCCCAGGCCGCCGGGTAATAGTCTTCGACCATCAGTTCGAGGTCGGCACTGGTCAGGGGAGAAAGGTTCAGGAAGTAGCTGGCCTCGGTGCCGACTGCGGTGAGGATGCTTGAATCCACCAGCAGCACATCGGCAGCGGAGGCGTATGATTCGAGCGTGTCAAGATAGTTTTCCACGCCACTGTTGGCTGCATTCGCGGCGAAGAGGCCGCTGTTATCCGGGACGATGTTGACCTGAACGCCGGGATTGGCTGCTTCGAACTGGGCGAATACATCATCGGTGAGAAAATCTTCCAGGAACTGCGGCACGGCGACCGACAGCACGATCGTATTCTGGGCCTGCAGGGTGGACAGGGGAAGCACTGTCGTAACCCCCAGCAGGACGGCCAGTGTGATCCAGTACAGTTTCCTTCCGGGCACGGTAACCTTCCTCATAGAGTAGAGTATTCGGACGTGTGATCGTGCCCAGTCTAACCACCGGGGATTTCGGTCAGGTTGCAGGCGGATTACGGTTTCGTAACCTGGCTTAGAGGCTGATGAGCGATGGGGTGCTGGCCGTTCAATCCGCCAGCCGGTAGCCGATACCCGGCACCGTGAGGATCAGTGTTGGCCGGCTGGGATCGATTTCGACCTTTTCGCGCAGGCGCCGGATGTGCACGTTGACGGTGCGTTCGCTCTCAATGTCGGCGTCGTACCCCCAGACGGCATTGAGGATGCCGGCGCGGCTGATGGCCTGGCCGCGGTTCTGCGCCAGGAAGACCAGCAGACGGAACTCCGTAGGGGTGAGGTTGAGGACGCTGTTGCCGCGGCGCACCTGTCCGCGGCTGCGGTCGATCAGCAGGTCCTCAACGAATATCGTATCACTGTTAGCGGTGGACAGGTCCCCGTAAGCGCGGCGCAGCAAGGCCCGTACCCGCGAGAGCAGTTCGCGCAGTTTGAAGGGTTTGGTCATATAGTCATCCGCGCCCATCTCCAGCCCGAGCACGATGTCCATTTCCTCACACTGCACGGTGAGCATCAGGATCGGCTGCTTGAAACCGGCCTGGCGCAGGTGCCGGCAGACATCAAAGCCAGAGCTGTCGGGCAGCCGTACATCAAGGATGATCAACTGGGGTTGAAGGTCGCGGGCGCTGCTGATGCCCGTCTCTCCATACGCCTGCCAGGCCACGGTATACCCTTCACGCGCCAGGGCATCCTGCAGGCTCTGGGCAATGGCTTCATCGTCTTCAATGATCAGGATGTTTGTGACCGTGTTCGTCATCACGCACGCTGTCTGGTCTGGATACAGCGTGAGCATACCTTTCGCTTCACGATCCGGCAATGGCGTCCCCGGCGTCAGGGGCCTACCGGCACGCTGACGTTGCAGATCGCGACATAGGACAGTCGCTCCGCTTCAATGCGGTACATGCCTTCGGTGGCCGTCCAGCTCGTGGAAAAAGTGCGAATGTACCTGTCTGCGGCGATTCTGACCGGCTCTGAGGCATAGACATTGTAGCGGCGCCCGTTGATGGTCAACTGGCCGGGGTCGATGCGAGTGGCCGCGATGGCATCGGCATAGGTCTCCCAGCCTGGCGGTACGAAGTCGATGGTGACCACCTGTCCGGCGCGGAGCGGCCCGTTGCCGGTCATACACGTCTCCAGGGAGAGGCTGTTATAGGGTGGTGCGGGGATGATGGTGGTGATGGGGATGTCTTCGCATTCCCCTTCTGACCGTACAGCCGCGGCACGCAGCCAGTTGCTGTTACGAAGCTGCCACCAGGTCACGCCATCCGCATCGGTGATGGCCAGCACCGGGTAGATGCGCCGGTTGCTGCTGATCTCGTTGACGACTTCGTAATAACCGCCCGGCCCGGCCCGCAGGCTCGTATCATAACGAGTGGTGTAAACGCAGCGGTTAGCGGCCAAGTCGGGGTCGGGCGACGTCGGCGTCGCCGGCAGTGCGAAGTGAGCCGTTACCAGTTCGTCAATCGCCTCTTGTGCCAGTGCTTCTGGCAGAACAAAGCGATAGTCCAGGTTATTGAGGGGCAGTGCTGCCAGTTCATCTGTCAGGTATGGTTCGGGTGGGGAGGGCGCGTCTGCGGCTAACAGGTCATCACCCAGTGGGATAATCAGGCGTGAGCCGGCAGGGGCATAACGCGCCGTCTGGCCGGCGTGGACCTCGAGTTCGCCATCCAGCACGTTGACGATCATGCCGTCGCCTGGCCCCGCCTGGATAAAGACGGTAGCGGCGATCTGGAAGGCGATGCCGTTGATCGTTAGCGCGACCTCCGAAAAAGTATTGGGCGTCTGGATGATCACGCCGCTTTCCGGTGCTCCCGCGCAGGGCGCGTCGTCGCTGCTGGTGCTGAGCGTGAGTATTTGAAAGGGACGGTTAAACGGCGTGTCGGTATCGACCACGTCCAGTATCGACGGATCGCGGTCGGTGGTGATCACTGCTGTGGAGACCCAGCCCAGCCTGTCGGCGCCGGGCGTCAGCACCCGTAGCCAGTCGCCATCATC